>CAZOSN010000230.1:0-5930 GCA_964582405.1 uncultured Oligoflexales bacterium
GCGTCGAGCATTGCGAGAGTTCCCGCACATACAGTCGCCATCGAAGAAGATCCATTGGACTCAAGGATTTCTGAAACTAGGCGGATGGTATAACCAAAGTTTTCTTTTCCTGGTAGGATCGGGGTCAGGGCATTTTCAGCTAGATTGCCATGGCCAATTTCCCGACGACCCGGGGCGCGCATCGGTTTGGCTTCTCCAACTGAGTACGGCGGAAAATTGTAGTGCAGAAGGAAAGGCTTGCTTAGGCCTGGGGTCAATATTGAATCAAGGCGTTGCTCATCTTCTGCTGAGCCAAGGGTAACGATCGAAAGCGATTGTGTCTCGCCTCGAGTAAAGAGGGACGAACCGTGTCCTCGTTTTACAACACCGACTTCGCAAGATATGGGGCGAATATCTGAAAACCCACGGCCATCAATTCGAATTTTTTTGTCAAGGATCATGCTACGCATGAGGTTATATTTGAGGGTTTCGTAGTAGGAACCAACTTTGTCCTTGAGGTGGGCATTGTCATCGGAACAAAGCTCTTGCTTGAGTTTCTTGCCGATTTTTTTGAGGGCCGAACCTCGTTCTAATTTGTCTTTGATCATGAACGCCGCAATTGTGTCTGCTTTAGCCAAGCCTTCGACTTTTTCCCGCAGACCACCATCCACTTCCGCCTCTTCAACCTTTCTTTTTGGTAAACCAATCTCGGCCTGCAACTTCTTTTGCATTTCGAAAACGGGTTCCATCGCCTTGTGTGCAAAGGTGATTGCGTCGATCATCTGCTTTTCGCTCAGAAAATTGGCGCATGCTTCAACCATCAAAACCGCATCCGGATTGGCAGCGATATTTAGATCGAGGTCTGATACATCATCAACCGGTGGATTGATAATAAATTCACCATCCCTCATGCCTATCCTCAGAGCCGCTACCGGACCATTGAACGGAATATTGCTGATCATAAGCGCTGCGCTGGCCCCCATGAGACCAAGCACGGCAGGATGGTTGATCGAATCATAGGAGATTACGGTGACAACGATCTGAGTATCGCACAAGTAGCCTTCTGGAAAAGACGGGCGTAATGGGCGATCGATGACACGTGCGGTCAAATTTTCCCGATCGGACGGCCTGGTTTCACGCTTAACAAATCCACCAGGAATGCGACCGATGGCGTAGAATTTCTCTATATAATCGACGGTCAGAGGGAAAAAATCCTGTCCTTCCTTGGCCTCGTCGCTGGCGCAGACGGTTACTAGCACCTGGGTTTCGCCGCTGGTGACCATCACGGAACCATTGGCTTGTTTGGCGTATTTGTTGAACTCGAACGAGATTTTGCGTCCGCCGACTGTTACTTCTTTTATTACTGACATATATGACTCCAAAATCTCACCTAAACTCAGGTGCTGCTACCGCTGCAAGATTACAGGTAAATTCAATGCAAAATTATTTTCGGATACCGAGGGTTGTGATCAAATTCTTATAGGCGGTATTGTCTTTGTCTTGCAAGTAGCGAAGCAAACGGCGACGTTGTCCAACAAGTTTAAGAAGGCCGTAACGGGAATGTTTGTCCTTCTTATGGTCCTTAAAGTGGACGTTGAGGTCGTTTAGTCTCTTCGTAAGAAGGGCGATCTGAACCTGTGGAGAGGCCGTATCGGACTTGCTTGTGCCGAAATTTTTCAAAATTTCAGCTTTGTCTTGTTTTGAAAGCGCCATGATTTTCCTTTCTATTTATCGAAACTTAACCCTAGCATAGGGTGCGAATCTGCCTTTTTGCTGGGTCTCTGCATGCACTCCGGATCGGGGAAATTAGCTAAAAACATTATATTTTGCAAGCTTATGTACAGGTCGTTTGCATTCGTCTCATAATCCTAGTCTATATCGCTGATATTTTGTTAGAATTATCAGCTTTTTCCAGTAGTCGTAAAATATCTTTGACAAACTATATTAAGCGAGTAAACTAAAAAACATCGATGGATAGGTCTTTTAACTGAGTGCGTTGTGATCCGGATTTTTTTTGTTGCGGTATTCCGTTGGGCCGTCGTGTTTGCTAGAAAAGTCAAGGTGAGAGGCGTCCTATGGTTGGAAATCTGCAAAATGGCGTAAAGGTTGTTCATAAATCGCATGGCGTCGGAACAATTCATGGAACAGAGACATTGTGTCTCGGAGGGATCTCCCAAGACTTCTATCTGCTGACAATCGATGCTTCAGGCCTCGAGGTTAGAATTCCTAAAGTGGGTGAATCTACTATCGTTCGCAGTTTGATCGATGAGCGGGGAATTCAAGAAGTATTCGAGGTCCTAAGCAGTCCGCCGCGCAATTATTCAATGGTATGGAATCGCCGCAAAAAAAATTTTCTGGAGAAAATCAAATCAGGTAATCCTGTTGAGATAGCTGAAGTGCTTCGAGACTTGAGTCGCTTGTCTACGAGTAAGGAACTATCTTACGGTGAAAAAGAAATGCTTGAAAAGGCGCGGACTCGTTTAGTAAACGAAATTAGTGCTGCAAGAAAGCAATCTTACGAACAGATCGATCGCAAAGTCGATGAGCTTTTGCTAAGCTGAGCCATTAATTCTCTATAATCAAGCAGACCGAGTTGATGATCCGATGGAATTGATCAATGTTATGGCTTCGTCCCTTGATGGCAAAATTGGTGCTCATCGCGACGAGGGTGATACCGAAAGGATCTTGCTCGGTTTGTCTTCTGATGCCGATCGCGAATTTCTTCGTGCGGAGGTAAGCAGGGCCGATGCTATTATCGTTGGATCGACCTCGATCCGTGCCAACGGTAGTTGTCTCGACTGGCTCGGCATGCATGGGGCGCCTCCTCACTGGTATATATTGACTCAAACCGAGATTGCCGAAAATTTACTTTTCTGGCAGCAAACTCAAATTTCACGGACACTTGTAACCAAAAACTCCTATGCAAATTTGAAAGGGGGGGTTGCCAATTTGGTTTATGGTTCGAGTGATCCAGCATCTTTTCTATATAAGAAAGTTCAGGACGCGGGATTTAGGCGCGTCTTATTATTTGGAGGTGGTCTCGTGAACCAAATGTTCTATCAAAAAAAATTGGTAGATCGGCTACACCTTAGCATTTCGCCTCTTATTCTGGGATCTTCCTCCGCTCCTTCCCTGATTGCGGGGGAAAAAAATGCCGTGATTCGACTGAGTCTGGTGACTTCCCACACTAAAGAAAATTTTGTATTCTTGTACTATAAGGTCGCTAAACTGCCAGGCGGTGATTAAATGGGACTTAGAATACGGACCAACGTTCAGTCACTTATTGCGCAACGACATCTAGGTGACAATCAGACAACAGCAGGACTGCATATGAGTCGGTTGTCGTCTGGTCATCGGATTACCAAAGCTGCAGACGATGCTGCAGGGTTGGCAATTTCAGAGAATTTTCGATCCGACTTACGCTCACTCGCCCAAGCGCAGCGCAATGCCAATGATGGTGTGTCGATGCTTCAAGTGGCAGAGGGTGGTCTAGAAGAAATTAGCAACATTATGATCCGCCTAAAGGAACTTAGCGTGCAAGCGGCTTCTGATACGATCGGTCTTACCGAGCGCGAATTCCTTAATCGAGAATTCATGGCGCTGAAGCACGAAGTTGATCGAATAGCTATTTCCACTGACTTCAATGGAACTCGGCTACTGATTGGCAATAAAGAGGTCGATGAAAATCTTTTACATACTCACAATAGATCTCCTCTCGAGTTTCAAGTTGGAAAAGACTATATTCTGCCATCTGACTCTCTCGAAGCTTCGAATCCCGTGCACATTATTCGCGCGGACTTTAGCCAATTCAACGCTTCGGTGTCGGGTGAAGGATCGTTAGATCTTGGAACTCCTGAAGACGAAGAAGGTACCAGGATCGATTCCAAGGAAAGCGCGCAGAATTCGATGGTCAAGCTTGATGGAGCGCTTCGCAAAGTCGCATCCTACCGAGCATCCATCGGTGCTATTCAAAATCGCTTGCAGTCAACCGATCATAACCTGTCGATTGCTATAGAAAACCTATCGACGGCGAAATCTCGTATCAAGGACGCTGATTTCGCGGTTGAGACCGCGGAGTTTACGCAGTCCAATATTCTAACCCAGGCTGGCGCAGCTGTGCTTAGCCAGGCGAACCAAATGCCAAACATTGCTCTTCAGCTGCTGAAATTCTAGAAATCGTTAGGAAATGGCCTTCGTAAAGTGGCTCCGCTCAGGAGTCTTCCTCTAATACATAATGAAATCACATGAGTAAACGAAAAATTAAATAACCGATTCGCTCTTCTCGGTGTCTCGTTGGCGGTTGGGTGGCGGCGTGTGGTCTTTGCATAATTGAGATAGTGAAACAAACGGTCCGTGAAATTGAATAACTGTGTTTTTGTCCTCCCGTAATTCTATGGTAATAACGAGCGTCTATGAAAAGCTCGAGTCTCAATGAGTGGTAAATACTGCAAGATCTAGGCTCGTATTAGGGGAAGGCTTATGCCCGCACTGATAACGGCCTCCGAAATTTGTTCCCCCGTCGGAATCGGTTTAAAGGCGCATGTCGAGAGCTTGTGGTCGGGAGAAACGCCTTTATCTTTTATGACCGGAACGAGTTTGGAGTTGCCCAAGGAAGACGAGCATGCATTGGCAACTTTCGCGTTGGCCAAGCGAGTCGATCGCCACGATAGGTCGGTCAAGCTGGGGCTTATGCTAGCTGACCGGCTCGCTGGTTCGCAAAATGGACTACCCTTCGATGGTACCTGCGGGGTTGTTATGGGAAGCTCGCGCGGTCCTCAGGCAAAATTAGAATCTATTTTGGCGAATAGAAGTCATGCTCCATCGTCGAGTCCCTTATCGACCAATAGCATTCTGGCTTCGGCGCTGACTCGGTATCTAGGTTTGACAGGCCCATCGCATTATATCTCGAACTCATGTGCCACGGCACTGAACGCAGTAGGACTCGCGACGCTTTTTATCGAGGCAGGTCATGCCAAGATGATGATAGCAGGCGCTTTTGAATCTCATGTGGGCAGCAGTATCGAATCCATGCTTGAAGCATCAAAGGTGCTCTACAGAGGGGAACCACGTCGGTATCCCCTCAAACCTTTCGCGAAAGACAGGGCTGGGATGATCTTGACTGAAGGCGGAGCAATTTTTCAAATTGAGGCTGACTGTGGGCAGGTTGGGTTAGGGCGCATTTTGGGCTATGCATCGACGACCGAAGCAGGTTCTCTGACCGGCGTCTCTCGAGATGCTCAGCACCTCCGGTCAGCGATATTGCAAGCTATGAAAATGGCGCGAGTGTGTCCTGAGGAGATTGATTTTGTTGTTGGTCATGGCGCTGGAACCATTAAAGGCGATGCCGCTGAGATCGCATGCTACCGAACAATTTTCGAGCAAAATGAACCGCCAATTTTGACACACAAATGGCTGACGGGTCACTCCCTTGGCGCAAGCGCAGGCATTTCTTTGGCGCTTGGATTGACGCATTTAAATGACGGTAAGTTGCCTGATTCTCCCTATCTGCGGGAATATGGTGATAGGTCTCTGAAGAGTGCCCCTTCATGTTTTTTGATTACTGCCCTTGGATTTGGTGGATTTGCAAGTGCCATGATTGTGTCACGGCGCTGACCCTATCGTCAAAAAATTGATGGAAAAAAGTTGGCGTAAGGAATTTTCTACCTAAGCATTTGCTTCTTAAATTGTTGGAACCTTCTGCAAAATATCATCGATTAGTCGATGAATTCAATCCGCATCGGATTTCTGAAATTTCTCGAAAATTTTGGCACCTATATTGCTTTCATGGCTTTGGATGTTCCCGCGTTATGAGGATAGTGCCCTATGCTGAAAAACATCTATACACCTTTGTCTGGAGCTATTGCTCAAGAGCGTGCGATCGAAGTCATTGCCAACAATTTGGCAAACCTAAATACAGTTGGATTCAAAGAGGATTCGGTAACCTTTACACT
>CAZOSN010000231.1:0-5928 GCA_964582405.1 uncultured Oligoflexales bacterium
AATTAGACCTCCAAAATGCCCGTGATAAGCGAACAGAACGGCGAACAGGCTCTACTTAGCGCACCGAGCTTTTTCCCATTTTCTTCCCCATCTTTCCCATGCTCCTGCAGGCATCGGTCGGTCAGATACCGCAAGGCAAATGTCTGCCAGAATGCCAGGACCGGTTCTTTTGGATCAGAGCAGATTGCAAGTTCAAATAGGCCCCGGGCAGACGACTGATCCTGGAACAGCGGCAGCACGGTCTCCGCGAGTGGTTCTACTTTGGGATTGTTGGGATCAAAATCAGGGATGAGTTTCCCTGAAGACCGGAGAGCTAAGGTGTTATAGTATCTAGTTTTTGCGTTTTCATGCGACATATTCTGTACAGGAAACCTCTATCCTTCATAAATAATATCTTTAGTTGCCACATTGATGCTTCTATTTATCAAAATCGATGCGGCAACGCCTCCCCTATGCGACAATTTCAGCGCAATTAATGCGAGGCAAGTATACGTTCAAGAGACAGCAACTGATCCTTGCGTTTTGATTTATCAGTCTTACCAATGTTATGCAATGTCCAACGAATCGATGGACATTCTTTCACCTTTGGATGACGATACAAACTCCAATTTGGAGCATTATCCGCAATACTGATGAGCAGATTGCGGTCCCGATCATCGAGTGATGCATGCAATCTTGATTTTAGCATCGTTCTTGCAGATAGCAGTTCTTCCAAGGAGACGGCCTCCCTGGTCATCCCTTGAAACTCGGTTTCATAGATGTTTTCAATGATTAAATCGCGTGGATCTAGGAGTTCATGCATGGGTCTATTGTGGGACAGGAGATAAAAAAGGAATGAATCCTTGACCTGCGGCGTTATATCTTGCGTCTTGAAAAAATTGTATACATCAAATAAATCGCGAGGGTGCTGCCGATCGAGTGCAGCGCAAAACTTGCCGCCATAGAGATCATTCTGATTCAAGACAAGTGCCGTTGCAGTCTTTTGAAACTCAGCCTCGACCAATGCTGTTACGGCTCTTTCCTCCGGTTCAAACAGGCAACCACGCAAGATATAGTTTGGTTCAATCTTTATGACGATCTTACTTCTGCTTACAAGAAGCTTGGCTTCTCGCCCTCCATTTAATGGTCGCGTAGCGAGCACCTCAAAACCCAACTTCTCAAGCTTGACTTTTATTTCACTGAGCTTTTGATGCATATCCTTGAACGATTCCTGGCGTTCCCGAATGGGCAGATAGCATAGATCGATATCAACTGACAGACGTGGCATATCGTGGTAAAAAAGGTTGATGGCAGTACCACCCTTGATTGCAAAGCTTGGATGTTTTGCGAGTGCAGGTATTACTTCTAAGAGCAAATCGACTTGTGCTTTATAGATGTCAGAAATCATGATATTCCTCGTAAGAATCCCTTGGAATCGTTATCTGATATTTCGCATTCCAATGCCCACCCTTCACAATAACCCGTTTACCGGATCCAAGATCGATTGAGCTTAAATCGAGCTCAGTAAAGAACGGTAGTTCCAACTTTTCTGCAAGATAGAGAAACACGCGCTTGACCTTAATTGACGAACAACTCTCTAAGAGATTTTGGAGCTCGCTGGGTCTAAGTGTTAACAAAGACGATAGATAGTTTTCTGCGGTATCAAAGCTCACTGAAAGATCAAGGATATCAATCAGCTCAAAGATCGCCTGTTCACGAGAAGAAATTTTTATTGTTATGCCGTTATTGGTCAGTTCAATAAGCGACTGGCAGCCAGTAAACATTACCGACTGCCGAAATGTAAGATCGGCATGCCAATCGTTGTTTCTTATCCAACTGGGAACAGTCATTCTTTCAGTTGCAATGATCGATATTTGAATTCTTGTGCCACCAGCGACATGATGCGCAGCACCCTGCAATTCCAATGCACTTCTTCCACCGACGTGAATCGGTGCCGACAATTCTTCTTGCAGTGCCCGGACAGCTCCTCTCCAATCGAGCTTATAATCGGGAAGGGCAAACACACCGGCTCCTATTCGTCTTAGGGCACCGCTCTCAGAGTAGCCATAGGCAACCCTCTGACTGACATTCTGTTCTTCGAGCCACCTGAGTGTATGCACATCTCCCGGTAGCCACCCGGCAAGAATTTTGTTTAATTTCGACATAAATTCAGACCTAATAATTCTGATTCAGGGGATATTATGAACTTATATCTGGTTTATTTCAATCTCAAATTAAGATGTATAGATACTGAAATTCCACATAGAATAAACCAGTCTCAATGATATCAGAAGGATCAAACCGTGAATTGGTGACGATTTGGTGACACATTTTATGCTTTTCAATACCCATCAGCACCTATTTTGGCCACCCCGAGGGCGAAAGTTTCAGTTCTAACTAGATTCTGCTGAAAAAGCTCCGCTTTTTCAGCAGAATCTAGTTAGTTTTTGGCGACTTATCATTCCACCCAAAATACAAAAGCAGATCAAGATGATCTGCTTTTGTATTTTGCCGCGAATCGCTGGTACTGGATTTAGTTGCGAAATGTATAAATCATTCGCAGAGGAACCTTGATGCCTCCGAGGTAAGTAAAATCAAATTTGGTCAGTCGCAAACCGCCATCTTGATTAAAATCAACTTCGAAGTGAGGCATACTGAGGTCACTATTTTTTTCATACAAATTTGCGGAAAAGCTCAAGGATGTTTGATCTTTCTGCAACTCGCAAACACTATCGAAATCACCAGACTCATAGGTATCCAGAAGGACGGAATAATCACAGGCATAGTTCGCTGATTCGCCAATTATTATGACAGCTTCTGGATAAGGTGGCAGTGGATCGTTAGGTTTAGAAGCGCCGCCGGCCATATAGATTTGATAGGCGTAGTATTCGTTACCATCGACGTTAACACTTGATTGTGTCACATAGCCTAGATGCCGATCTGAGTATATTTTTGCGATTAAATTGGGTGATACATCGAAGCGACCAACCCATTTTTCAAGTCGAGCGTTAGCAGCTGATCCTGAAGTTGCCATCACAATAGCTATAGCCGCAAAAAAAAATTTACCGAAGTTGCTATAGGTTACTTTCATTCTGGAAATCATTTTTCACGTCCTAGATTCCTGTTACTTCTTGTTGGCCGACGCTTACCACAGTCCCGTGACCTACTCAACAAAATAAAACTCCTAGACAGCCCAAGATGTACGAAATCAAGTATTAGCCTCGCTCGCAAACTGAGAAAGCTTGAAAAAACAGCTTTGATTGTATCAATTTCTGATCGAGAGCACGCCTTCAAAGTTGTCATTTGAACCCCACGTATCAATCCCTTTTAAGATGACGTGACAGCCAAATTCTGACGCTTTAAGTTGAAGTTATTTGGTGTCTTGTCAATATTGGACTCCCCTAGCCCTCGTCCGGATCATCCATAGCTTACCCACATTTCTGCCGACGAGGCGTAAAGTTTAAATCTAGAGCCTTGTCATGATCACAATCATAAATTGCGGTCTTTCTGTTGTCTTAAAAATTGACTTATCCTCGACTCGGAAGTTTTTTGGAAATTTCTGTCTAACGCAGGCGCACGAATGCCTTGCGGCGTGGCGTAGGAGTCTCAGCCGCGATTATTGCTTCGTTCGTCGAGGTCATCCGGTGTTAGCGTAACGTTTTTCTAACGCAGGTCTCGGGCAAACGGAGCAATGCTTTTTCCGGAGCAATGCTTGTCCGAGGGGCGCAGTTCAACAACTGATTCCAACTGATCCGTCAGGTCAATCGCCAACTGACTCCCTGTCATTCCATAATTGATATTCATAGCGAATGTCTGGTGAGAGGGTCGCGGATCGAATCAAATTCGACCTTACCCTTAGGAGTCACATCCATGTTGCGTTACCGCAAGCGACTACACTTGACGTTCTACATTGTATTCTCTTGCACCATATGCTCAACCAACCTATTCGGGGAAACGCCTTGGACCAAAATTAACCTATGCCAGCAACCGGATCGGATTACGCAACACGCGGTTTTGCATCTCCCCGATAGCGAGGAGGTTCTAATTGCCATGGGTGGCCAGGTGCGTTTCTACAACCTGCAGCAACACACCTGGCGTTGTGGAACGACTGACAATGCTCGCAAATACGAAATCGCAGCATTTTGCAGGGTATTACCCTAAAGCCTGCCTCAATATCCTCTATTGATGGTCGGCAACTTATTCAGCAACTTCTACGAGGAATATGTCTACCGGTGTGTTCTGATAGCAGTTCTGACCAAATGCTTTAGTAGCTCTAAATTCGCCCTCGTCTGCTCTGCAATCATTTTCACCCTTGGACATCTATTTTTTCCGTGGATTCTTCTTGCCGTCGTTTTTCTTGCCGGTCTTCTTTGGGGCAGCTTGGTTCTAAAGTTCAAGAGAATTTTTCCAGCCTGGATTAGCCACTGTATTGCAGATTTCATCGCTGATACGGTATTTGATCAATAGGAGTTATTTTGCTAAAGATCTGACTATGGCAGAAGCCGAACGTGGAACTCGGCTCTGATCGATGCTTAACAATACCTACCACCGGTGAAGTTATGGACGGACATGACGAACGACGGTTCATGGAAAGGACGACAATCGTGGAATTTCATCATAAGGTTCATCCCAACCACATCGTTACGACGGATCGCTCACGCCTCGATCGCGAAGCTATTTTCAGCTTTCTTACAGCGAGCTACTGGGCACAGGGGCGTTCCTTGGAAACAGTGATTAAGACGATAGAGAATTCGCTGTGCTTTGGGTCGTTGATCGATGGTCAGCAGGTTGGTTTTGCACGTGTGGTCACCGATTATACAACCGTGGCCTTATTATGTGACGTCTTCGTCATCGACGCTTATCGTGGTCAGGGCATAGCCAAGTTCCTGATCGAATGTGTGCTAAGACATCCAGATCTACAAAGTGTTGCTTGGAGTCTTCGCACCAAGGATGCCCATGGACTCTATGAAAAATTCGGCTTTAGAAGGTCGCCACCGACAGAGCGCGCCATGCATCGCGAGCCGATCTGTCCTCCGCTCGAGGGATAGTCATCGCCATGTGTTTGTGAAAAACGTGCATCCGTCGCTACCTGTACGCATTGCCGATCGCGACCTCAGAGCCAACCAAGCTGATCCAGCCGCAGCAATTCTTTGGGCTGTAATGTTCGACCTCGCCGGACGAGATCTGCCTGGGAATACGACCGATGATCGCCCGGACAATCTAACCTTGGATTTCTTGAACTCTGGGTTAAATTATTTTTTGATTACACCAAATATTGCTGAAATTGCGCGCAGGCAATCCAATGCCGCGGATGCTGCAACTACCAAAATTGTGAACGAAAAGAATATATCCGACCCTTTAAAAGCATATGAAATACACGTCCAGGAATTGGCAGAAACCTTTATCAAGCAGGGTACCTATACAAACTTTAAGCCAGGTTCTATCTTGATAAAAGATGCTGCGTTCGTTGATTCTCCAGATACCAGACAACAACTAGTCAAATCAGCCGAATCCCTGATACTCCAAAGCCGGAAATTTTGGCTGTCACCATTAAGGGGCCAAAATATTTAAGGTTGCGGTGTCCAACCTTAGTGGTCAGTATCTAGGCTCTTTTGGAAATCGGTTCAGGTCAAAAAAACAGCTCAGGCCGCTTTCGTGCCTGAGCTCCAAAATCTCGCGACCTTGATGGCCGGGGATATTTTATTCGCTCATTTTAACGTTGAATTCACAAGTTGCCCTCGACGGGTAGACTTTGCAGGCGACATCCGTTACGACTGCTCTAGCAACGCCAATCACCGATGGAGTTGTCATTCCGCCATTCTTTTTCAGAATGTCGAATACCCTTATCGCTGATAGACCACTAAAGGAAAGAAGTTCATCCTCTAATAGATCCACAGAACAAAGTACCTTAGGATTGGCCACTACAGGAGCCTTGCACTCAAGGCTTAC
>CAZOSN010000232.1:0-5879 GCA_964582405.1 uncultured Oligoflexales bacterium
AGACCTCCAAAATGCCCGTGATAAGCGAACAGAACGGCGAACAGGCTCTACGTACCATCAACCGCACCGGCAAGCATCGTGTCTATCCGCTCACGGGACTGCTCTTCTTTGAAGACGGTACACCCTTCAAGGGAACTTCTGGAACCGGACGCTCGGGCGAGATTCATTACTACTACCGCAATCTTGAGAATGACTTGACCGTCAATGCCCCTGCGGTGGAGCAGGCCGTGATCAATGCTCTGAGGATCTTCGAGAAAGATGAGCGGATGCTTGAAGTGGCCGCAAATTTGAAGAGGGCCACGGTTTCGCGGGCCGAGATCATTCGGCAACAGAGATCGACTTTGCAGGCTCAGCTAAACAATATTGCTTCAAGTGTCGAGCGCAAGCTGCTTGATCTAGCCTATTCGCGAGAACACGGCCTCAGCGCCGCGTGCCGGGAACTAGATTATCAGCTTGTCCAGCTCAACGGAGAGCGCGAGAAGGTCAAGGAGACCCTCGGATCGCTGGATATCGAAGAGAACGAGCTTGCCAAGAACGCGATTGACCACAAAGCCCTGCGCCACTCCCTAAAGCAGCTTTTCGACCGACTTCATGCCGCAGAGGAAGCAATCAAACGCGGAATTATCCGCCAACTATTTAAAAACATTATGGTTTATAAGAAGAATCAGATCAAGGTCACGTGGACTATACCCGCTGTTAACGAGTGCGGAAACGGGTTTGTCTCCGATGTGAGATGGCTCCCTAATCCATGCCGGGGACAGGAAGATTTTCCGCACCAAGAAGTTACTGAAATTATTGAGTTTAAGGTTATACCGCTGCACCGCGATGAGAGTTTCCTCCGCGAGAAATACCTCGTTGAAGGGCTCTCCACGAGGCAGATTGCGGCGCTGATTTTTTCCGCGCGATCGACGGTTGTTGAGGCGCTGAAGCAGTTCAATATCCCCCTGCGCGATGCTGAAACATCCACATGGTATCGCCATGGGCAGCTTGCCTATGGTCAACGAGTGGTCAATGGCCGGGTTGTCGCAAACCAACGCGAGGTTGCGATCATTGAGCAGATTGGCACATTGCGAGCCAAAGGCTACAGTTATTGGAAGGTCGCCGAAATTCTCAATTCAATGTCGGTACCTACAAAATCACGACGTGCTAAGTGGCAAGCCGCAACGGTGATGAAGATTTTCAAAAATAATCATTAAACCTATTTGGGATAACCAACCGCACTTCATACGCGTTTTCAATTCCAACCTAGATGAAGCTCAGTACCACACATGACATTAAAAGATTTTCAAAAGTCTAATTTTCTTGATCAATGCTCCAAATTCGAGATTCAAATTACTTTCACCAATAGAACTCATGTTTCTACTCCAAATACTGCGAAGTACCTTTCTAGAGTAAGGTTTGTCAGCAAGAATTCTCATTGCAAGTAACTCTGGCGCATCGAGCCCTTCACGTAGGCAATTCGGTGCAGCTACGAGCGTCAGCGGTATCTCTAAGGAAATTTCACCCACATCCTTCATTGCCTTAAAGGTCTGAACAACGACTCCGAGAAGATAGCTAAAGTCATAAGCAATTGTTCCCACAATCTTCCTTGCTTTAGGACAAAATATTCGACTTCCTTTCCCTATACCTTGCTCGATTTCGGTAAGAGTTTTTCCAGTCATCCAATTGCACAATGCTGTTTCGATTTGAGGAATTATTGAAGGAAAAATGCCTTTTAGGTGAGTAAAGTCTCTTGGCTTGCTAAGCAATAAATGCCCCCAAATATCAACTATTGGTTTTTGCCTCAACTCGACCAAAATAGAATCGGAATGTCTCTTGCAGAAACCAAAGAACCATATCACCCAAGACAGGACATCGGTACTTAGAAATGCACTATCCCTAATTTCACTTCGCAAAGCCTCTATAAAGTCAATTGAGACCCCACTATCTTCGGAGATTTTTTTGACCCACGAGTCATCACTACGTTTGCTAATCTCTCTACTCAACTCAATAGCATTTTTAACCTTTGTTGAAAACTCGCTGCTCAATTTATTTCTGGCGCGAAATCCGCTTAAGCTCATAGTAAAAACTTCATTTGCTATTTCATCATCAAACGCGGGTATTCTGTGCAGAAAATATGCGATCAACTTCTCATCACGGTCTACATCCGTATGCATCATGTCAAGAATTGTTTGAATTGGATCATCTACTTTTAGGCACTGATCCGAATTCGAAAAGACCCTTTTCTGAAGATCAAACCATTTTGGATGCAAGGTCAATGAATCCACCTTTCGCTCGAAAGTTGCGACGTCACTCGGAACTATCAATACAAGACCATGAGCCGAAAATCCGGCTCTGCCAGCTCGTCCTGCAGCATTCAAGAGTTCGTGCGCTGCCATCTCTGAATAGGCCTGACCTTGAGTGTCATAACGCATATCTCCGACCAAGATTACTGCTTCTGCGGGGAGATTTAAGCCTTGAGATAAAGTTGAGGTTGCAACCAAAATCATTGAACCATCTCGCCGCTTGAAAATTTCTTCTGACAATCGCCTTTCCGAATCAAGCATCGACGAATGATGTTGACAGCTGAACCCACCATATGGCCTGAATACATTGGCAGGATCTCCAACATCATCAATTGCGAATTCTAGAAGTTCGGATTCAATCTCACTCTCTATGGATATTTCACGATCTCCGGTCTTGGCACTACTTTTTGCGATTGAATTTGCTGATACATAGTCAGCTGTGAATACCACCGTTTTTGTTCCAGAAAGAGCTAAATTTCTTGCTAGAATTGCGCTAACTTCATTTTTATTTGGAGTTAAATACCACCACTTGTTCAGTGCTAGTGGAACTGAGTTCTGAGATATGGGTAGAAGAGTATAATCCCCATCATCGTGAGAGTGCCAAGCCTGTGTCAAGCAAAACAAAGCATGAGGTCGCGAAACAAGTGATTTCTTGTCAGATGCCTTGGGTTTTGCTTCTTCTCCCCTTTCATTTTTTGCATCGATTTTGCGACTATGAATTTTTTTTTCCAATTCATAGATAGTCTCGCTATCGTAAACGACACACCCTCGAATCTGCCTAGTCGGCTTCCACTTTCCATCCAGATTTATGGAGGATTTCCCATTGGAAGTTAGCCAAGATGAAATTTCGTCACCATTGGAAACCATCGCCGAAACCAGCAGAAAATCTGTCGAAAGATTATTTCTCATCACATCAATGATCGACATCATCGCGTCCAAATTTCTACGCAATCCATCACCTTTTGTGGGGTGAATCAGATGAAATTCATCAAATACCGCCAGCCCAATTTCTTCATGACCTTCTACCAAAGAGGTTGATGCCAAATATTTCTCTGGAGTTAAGACAAAGATCTTTGAAGCCTCTGCCTCAAACATCCCTTCACTCTGCTGGACATATTTTGAAACCCTTCCGGGAAACTGAGATTTCAGATGTTCATAGGTCTGATCTTCCAAAGCAAGGGTAGGCACGAAAACAAGAACACGTTCTCCCCTCAAGACAGAAGCTCCTATTTTGAGATCAATGACAGTAGTCTTCCCTGCTCCAGTAGGGAAAGTCACGACTGCGGACTTTCCCTTTTCGAGATAACCTGAAGAAATAGCCTCTTGATGGTTTGGCCAAACATATGGCCTTCTTATCGCTCGAAATTTTACAAATCTGGCCCAAATCCTTTCCTGAAGGTCACTCGGCGCACCAATTTTGACAACCAACTGTCGATATAGGGATTCGAACGCAAATCGCATGAGGGAAGAAAGGTGAAAAATCCCAGGGTACGAGAAAGAAATTCTAAAATCTCCGGAATCCATCGAATAATTTGAAGCCTCTTTTACCTTCGTGAGCATGGCAATCACGTCTTCAATGGAATGATTTCGTGTTGAAAGACCAATATCGCCAAATAGCTTTGCTGCCTTAATCAGTTGGCGCATAAGCTCATAAGAGGCCAATTCTAAGAGGTCTCCCTCACCAAGATCAGGAATATCTATTTTCTGAAGGCCACGAAAATCACCCGTTACGACTGATGATACACAGTTAAGCAAAACAGACTCAAGAGACCCTTCATTGCTTCTGGGTAGTCGATTTATTAGTTCCAGTGCATCTGGGATTTGCCCAGAAATAAGGAATAGGAGGCATCCCCTGATCTCACCCGAAACGCCACCCCGATTTAAAGCAATCGAAGGAGTTTCAGGTGGTTCAAATTGCTGACAAAGTAAAGTCCTGCAGGAGGCAGATACAAAGGCACAACTTCGTCTCTGTTGAACATCAATATTGCTCGCAATTGCGATTGATTCAAGAGTGTCCGCTAACCTTGAAAGGTCCCTAACTCTTGGGTGCGTCGAGGAATTAAAAAGGGTGCCTGACAATCGGGCAGATGCAAGCTTAGCATGCGCTTCCGTCAAGATCTTACCGATATCGTCGTTACTCAACGCAGATACCTTAAAAGCCAAGTCAATTACATTTCTGGTTGAGTCGTCGTACATTATAACCTTATAGATTATTAATATAGTCTTTCAAGTCGTTGGCCAACAAATCCATCCAACTTCGTATGTCTTCAAAATGAATCGTTGTAGCCGTCCTCCTTGCAGATGAGCCAGAGACTGTTGTGTCAAATTGTTTAAAGAGCTTTTTTCGACCACTATCAGAATCATGTGTGCTCGTAACTGTAATAGCAATATGGTATCGTTTTTGGTCGATCCAAAAAAAATTCTCGATGTTTCTAGTAATGGCTTCTTGACTTAGGCTTTGCTTCTCAAGAAGCTCTGTTACAGCCGATATTATTTCACTATTCCGTTCCCCACTTTCAAAGGCCTTCAAACTAGGCCATACTTCGTCTCGGATAGTTTTTCTGGGATTTTCTGTCGCCTTGTCCTCGCCAATCGTAACAAATTCGATTTCTTGGCCTTGGTCATCAAACTTAATAGTTAAGGCGTCTAGTCCTTTGAAGGATGTTTGCGGGTGTGGCACAGAGGTTCGAAAGTGACCGGAATATTGAGACTGTAAAGCAATCCACGACATGCCTTGAAATAGCCATCCATCTCGATGCCAGACTTGCCACTGCTCAGTTACTATGAGCTTTTTAATGACCGCGTCTTTCTCAGATTGCTGGGGTGTAACTCTATGCCCGAACGATTCGAGAATTTTCTTGGCGTGCAAATATCTACCAAGAAGAAGATGTGCTAGCACTTCAATTAATTTTTCCCTATTTTTAACGCTAATAGTGCGTCCAGAGCACAATTCATCACACGAAAAATCTTGGGAATTATACGGCACCTAAAAGATCCAAATGGTTGACGATATGCTGTATCAATACAGACAATTCCTTGATCGGATGTTCCTGTTGTCGATTCAACCGACCAATATTGATCATTTTTGTTCAAAAATTGCAAAAATGAGTAATTTGTGGATCAATTTCGCCAGCCTCTAGGAATGCCTTCCCTACTATTGTTTTCCCAAGGAGGGCAGATTTCACTGGAGCCAGAATCACAAAACCATTCACGCAAAGAAATCTTGTCTCTCTAGGGAAAATATAGTTTATAGATCTTGTGCATCAATATCCTCTATATAGGCTTCAATAACTCTGACTGCGTGCTTTAAGGCACGAACGGTCTTTATGTTTCCCTTCCGCACTCTGGTGGGCCCCTCCGCAATCAATAAGCCTACGGGAGCACCAAGCGCCGAGGCGATCTGTTCGATAGAATCCAACGTTAAATTTTTGGAATTTTGTTCAACACGAGAAATATATACGTCTGTGAGCTTGGCCCTTTTTGCAAGTTCAACTTGAGTTAAACCAGCCTCAATCCTCAGCTTCCTAATATTTTCTGCGACAATTTCCCTGAGCAATTTCGCCATAGTTTCTCCGCGCTTAAACTAAAGTTTAA
>CAZOSN010000233.1:0-5835 GCA_964582405.1 uncultured Oligoflexales bacterium
CGGCCCGCCTTGCCAGAAGCCGACCAGGGAGTTCTCAGACGGAACCGAGTGGGCCGTCACAAAGAACTAATCAATCTGATATTTACTCTTGCCAAACATGCCGGCAATCGCTATAAACAACCCACTTTATACATATCTTGGGGGGTTCTATGCCTTTGAAGAAACTGGTTTTTTTAGTCAGCCTAACCTTGGCCAGCACCGTCCGGGCTTCGTATGAAGCGCCAAGTGAGTCCGATTGTCGTTTTTATGCGGCATTGGAAGATCAATACCAATGCGGAGCAAACGGCTATTTTCAAAAATTCGCACTCCCTCTCTGTCAAATCTACCTAAATAGCGAGCCCACGTATTCTGTTCCGGGACAGGCGTTCATGCGTGAGGTGCGCCTTTGCCTTCAGGAGGTATTCACCGATCCTCCCCCAATGGGCTGTGCCGAAGCCAAGGACTATGCGATGCAAAGTCACGTGGACTGCTATAAGCAAAGCGGCTACTGCGATCTGAGTTGGAGAGATACCATGCATCTTGCCCGTGACCTGAACAAGCAGCCAGGGGCACGCCTCGACCCGGCGGTCGCACGGCTTGCAACGCAACTTTTGTTCATTTGCCCGCGCTAGAGGATTCAAGCCGCTCAGAGGCTGAAAGAGTCTTTTAAACAGGCCCTGAGAAATGACTGCCGACCAAACCTATGATCTCGCCCACCGAAAAGGGTTTGGGGAAGACTCCAAGAAGTTTGAGCGTGGTTGACAGATTTTTTGACTGCTGCGCATAAGCTCCCGACACGATCACGATTGGGAAATCGTAGGCCTGCTTTTCCAACTCTTGGACCAGCAGAAAGCCATTCATTTTGGGCATGACAACATCAATGATCAGGAGATCAGGTTTTTGTGCCTGGATAAGCTTGAGCGCCCGGATTCCGTCGCCGCAGGTCGTCACTGCATAGTTGTGACGAGAAAATTCAAAACTCAGCATCTCGGCTATATCATCTTCGTCATCAACGATCAGAATTTGCTTTTGGTTCATTTTCGCCTCCCAGGAACGACCGAGGTGCTTATCGGCAATTTAGGGAGAAACCTTGAAAGTTCAATGATAAGTGGAATAATTCAGGAAAGGTAGCCACCTTTTTTAAACAGGCGCATGGTTTGCTCCGGAAGCGCCTTGCTGTACTCTCCTGACGCTTCCGGGCTTACTTCTATGATTTAGCCGGCTCTGATGCTTTTTTACGCTTGGACCCTGACTCACTGCTGTCGGCTTCATCGACGGCTACCGTAGCAGATCCTGCGGCTTTTTTGACGAGAGCAGCCTGCTCAAGGCCATAAATCTTATTGAGCTCATGCTCGATCTCCTTGAACACCTTGGGGTTTTCGATCAAAAACTCCTTGGCTCGGTCACGCCCCTGGCCGATGCGCTGATCTTTGTAAGAGAACCAACTGCCGCTTTTGAGGATAATCTCCTTGTTTGTGGCAAGATCCAAAACATCGGTGACCTTAGAATACCCTTGGCCAAACATCACATCAAATTCCGCCTCGCGGAAAGGCGCAGCCACCTTGTTTTTGACAACCTTGATGCGCACCCGATTGCCGACCACATCATCCCCTTGCTTGATGGATGCTATTCTGCGGATATCAAGCCTGACCGAGGCATAGAACTTGAGCGCATTGCCACCCGTGGTGGTCTCAGGGCTACCGAACATCACGCCGATCTTCATGCGGATCTGGTTGATAAATATCACCGTGCATTGCGTGCGACCGATATTACCGGTCAACTTGCGCAAGGCCTGTGACATCAGGCGCGCCTGCAGACCAACATGGCTATCACCCATATTGCCCTCGATCTCAGCCCTAGGGGTAAGAGCCGCCACCGAATCGACGACAATCAAATCAACGCCACCGCTGTTGACCAGCATGTCAACGATCTCCAAAGCCTGCTCACCGGTATCAGGCTGTGAGATCAGAACCTCCTCGAGCTTGACACCGATGGCCTTGGCATAACGGGTATCGAGCGCGTGCTCGGCATCGATAAAAGCTGCCACCCCACCTGCCTTCTGCACCTCAGCCACCGCATGCAGGGCCATGGTCGTCTTACCGCTGGACTCGGGGCCGAAGATTTCAACCACCCGACCGCGCGGTAAGCCGCCCACACCCAAGGCCAAATCAAGCGAAAAACATCCTGACGAGAAGACGCTAACCTCGCCCTTGCTGTCGCTGCCAAGGCGCATGATCGCGCCTTTGCCAAACTGCTTCTCAATCGCTCCCAGCGCCAGATCCAAAGCCTTCGCTTTATCCTTCGAAATCATATTCATCCGCAATACTCCTTTAAGAATTACGATCGTTCATCCTTCTGATGCTCCATCAAACCTTCGAGAGCCAAAATCGTCGCGCCCGCACTGGCGAGCGGCACAAGAAAAAATTGCATAAACGGGATCAGCATCCACAGACCAAAGGCTGTAACCGACCACACATCCTTCATCACAAAGCTGAGGCGATCACGAAACCGCCATCCCCGCCGCGCCAAGGGGTAGTCATAGAACTCCCAACCAACCAAGAAGGCTGTAAATAATAACGCCAAAATATTCAAGCCCGGAACCCATGATGTCACAAGTAGACTGATCAGAGCCAACCCCAAAATACAGCCAATTTTCTTAAGCTCTTCGCCCATCAACTTGAGCGTATGCCAAAAGCTGATGCTCTCCACGCGTCCGAGCAGGTCTTTTTCGACCGCGCAGGAGACGATTTCATAAAGAGGGGAAGCCACAACATTGATCAAAAGCAAAGATCCTAAGAGCGAAATACCCAAAATCATAAGAAACGTAAACGCGTACAGCAAACCGTAACCGATCAACCAATACCATTCAGTTGGCTTATCGAAGATAAACAAACTGATCATCTGATCCAGATGACTAAAAAAGTAACCCCAGGACGCCCCTAGCATGGCCAAGCCAATAAGAGTTGGTATAAAAGACAAAGCCAGATACCGTTTATGCCCCCAAAGCCACTGGATGCCCCGCAAATAAGTTCGGAAACCGTAGAAAGCTCGCGCGACAGGATTGGTACCACGCTTGATATTCATAGAAGCCTCTTGCATAGCCAATTAAGGAAAGAGTTCTTCTTTTATCATTACCAATTCGTCACAAATATGCAGCTTTTTTCCTAGGATTCCCTCACCACATCGGGAAGGTCACTCGGCTTAGGCCGTGAAGATGCTTTGTTGTTTCTACGCAATACCATAAAAATTTACAAGTCCTTTCGCTCAATGTTGGCTGATTTTGTACCGATCATCAGGCGATGAAACACGCCATCCTAGTTTTAACTTCGCTAGCAGGACTCGGCCCCACCTCGGTCCACGCCGCCCCTTTTCCAAATGCCATCATCGAACCATGGCAGACACCTGACGTCGATGGATTCTTTTTGAGACGACTCGGTTCAGCCCCTACCGATGCCCGCGAGGCTTTGATTAAAAGCGCGCTCACCGATAGCCAGACCTTGGCCGACTATGCGGTCCAAAATCAACGCAGCTTGACACTCAACGAAAAACGTCTCGCAAGCAAAATCCAGATCGGCAAACTCAATCCGGCCGCCCCAAAACCCGTCACACTCCAACCCCTGCTGTGCATTCTAGGCGATCAATTGATCACAGGGATTCTCGTGTCCGATACCACGAGCCAGCTCATCCGTGGCGCCGGTTTCATCGCAACACCCATGAGCGATATCCCAAAGACCAACTCAGGCGACAAGGTCCGTGAACTCCTAACCGCAAGCCTCCAAGGCGCCTTCGAACGCGCCATGCAGAGAGTTGCAGCAGGCCTTCCCATGCCCGGAACGGCCCACAACCTAAAAATTGGCGTCACTCTCGCAAACAACACCCGCGACCAAAGGATAGGCTCCCATCAATGCCGCACCGCGATTCTAGTCGCAGCACTTGCCGAACAAGTACCGACTCTCGAAAGCATCGGCCACAACGAGGAGGGCCATGCGCAGCGCATCCTGGGGCTCGACGCAAGCTTTGCAAGACCAACCCGCATGATGGTCCTTGAGTGGCGCCCCCCAAAGGATCCCGCCTGGCCCCAGGCCAACGAACTAGCAATCCGCCACGGCGAGGCCGTGTTTGGCCGGCCGCTTCCGGAACCCATGGTCTTGACCATCACCTTTGATAAAAGCCCCGACGCGAGCCCAAGCCTTATGATACCACCCGGTCTAGTCGCTTATATTAATCAAGAAAAAGCCGCGCTCGCACTTGCCGCTAAACCCACCATCATCGCCATCGACCGCGCCTGGGTCTACCTCGACAAAGGCCGCGGCTATGGATTGCAAATGAATGAACGGTTGATCCATACCGATAGGCAGCTGACCATCAAAGGGCATATCGTGGGATATTTTGGTCCTGAACTTCATCTCAAAACGGCTTCCGGCCAGCCAGTCTACGAAGGGGCCATCATGTATGTGCGCACAGGCACAAAGAAGGTCAAGGTCGGCCAAACTTTTGAGCATGACCCGACCCAATTTCCAGCCGCCTGGCCGCCGGTCAAAGTCCCAACGGCCGAGGACGAGCTCAAAAAAACAGCAGCGGGGCCTCCTGGGGCCGCGCCCTGATGATGCATAAATCTACAATCCCGAACCGATGGCCTTCTTAAGCGGCTTGTTGAGCGCAAAGATCGCAAACCCTGCCGCAACTCCCAGCACGGTAAGCATCATGAAAAAGTTGCTCTTGGACATGGTTTCGTAGAACGTACCGAGATAGCCTGACAGGTAGTTGCCAAAAAATGACGACAAGAACCACATGCCCATCATCATTCCCACCAACCGCGCAGGCGCAACTTTTGTAACCAACGAAAGCCCAACTGGCGAAAGGTAAAGTTCACCGATCGTGTAGACCAATGTGCAGGCGACAAGCCAAAGGAACGAGATCTTGTCAGTCGCGCCCAGATCCGCTACCGACCAAATCAAAATCAAAAATGACAAACCCAACAGCACGCATCCGATCGCCATCTTTCCAACGCTCGACGGTTCTTTCCCACGCGCCGCCTGCTTCAGCCAAAACATATTAAGCAAAGGTGCAAGGATAAAAATAAACGCGGGGTTGACCGACTGGAACCAGGTGGAAGGCATCTCCCAACCAAACACATGCCAATCCGTGTTCTGATCTGCAAAAAGCTGAATCGTATTGCCCTGCTGTTCGTAAACACCCCAAAACACGATATTGAGCATGCAAAGCACCGTTAGACCGAGAACCGCCCGCCATTCATTGGATGTCATGGGTGGATGCTCTTCTTTCTTCTCACCTGAAGCCCCGCGGACAAAATCCTCCGGCGCCAGAAATTTCTGACCCGCCGTATAAACGATAAGCCCAACCACCATGCCCACGCCGGCAGCACCAAAACCATAGTGCCATCCGTAAACCTGACCCAAGGTTCCGCACACCAGCGGTGCGAAAAAAGCTCCTAGGTTGATCCCCATATAGAATATCGTGAACGCACCATCGCGCCTCGAATCACCCGGCGGGTACAACTTGCCAACCTGAGTGGAAATATTGGGCTTGAAGCAGCCGTTACCAAGGATCAAAAAAAGCAAAGCCAAAAGGAAAAGATGCTCAAACGCCATCAGAAAGTGCCCGACAGCCATCAACACGCCGCCCACAAAGACCGTCTTGCGTTGCCCAAGAACCCTATCTGCCAAAATCCCGCCAAAAAGCGGCGTAAGATAAACAAAGCCGGTATAAAGCCCATAGATCTGCGAGGCCAAGGGCTGAACCGCCAAGGGGCCAAAAACCGCTTCGAGCGTGGTTCTTAGAGTACCAAAACCGAGAACATATCCACCCGCCTGCGTGTGAATGATCAGATAATCG
>CAZOSN010000234.1:0-5772 GCA_964582405.1 uncultured Oligoflexales bacterium
CATGTCCGATAAGCGGCACAAGATCGGTCTTGATCACCAATTTTTTGATCGAATAATTGGACATAGCACTCTCTCAACCGCCTGCGACCGCAAGATCCTATCATTTTAGCGCTGATCCGACAAGACTCAGCACCATCTGCTCGTTTTCGTTATTATGGGCCAACATCGCTGTGGTCGCTTGCGCAAGAATCGTATTGTGAGCGATTTTTGTCACCTCGGTTGCATAGTCGGTATCTGCAATCTTGGACTTTGCAGCTGCCAGGTTTTCACTATACACGGAATTATAATCGATGGCCTTATCAAGACGCGTATGCATGGCACCAAATATAGCCCTGTGAGTGCTTAATCTATTAAGGGCCTCGTCGTAGACTGTCTCGAACAGCTCTTCATCATCGGGAAGGAGCATATCGGAAGCTTCATCGATATCAATCCCATCCTCTTCATCGGTTTCCAAGAGCATATCCTTGGCCGAAGGAATCCCCAACCCCTCAGTTGTCGCGACCACATGCTTGATTCCATCAAAAGTCAGGGTATTGATATCTGTTCCTTCCGAACTGTCTGCTAAGTCCGATTCTACAGGATCATCTAGGCGGAAAATAAGCTGTTCGGGAACCGCTGGATTGCGGCCATTGAGAAGCGGCAAGCCATTGAATTGCGTTGTCGATGCAATGCGATTGACTTCGTCATGAAGCGCCTCATACTCGATAAAAAGATACCGACGGTCTTGATCGGTCAACGTCGTAGACGCCGCAGCAATATTGAGCTCTTTCATACGCGTCATGATGTTGTTGATTTCCTGCAATCCGGATTCAGCGGTCTGAAGCAAAGACACAGCATTGTTGATATTTTTTTTGGAAGCTGCGAGGCTTCGCAGCCTGTATTCAATACCATCGGCCACCGCACGCTCGGAAGGCTGAGGATCTCTCGAGGTAAAAATCGACCCCGTGCTCAACTTCTCGAGGGAGTTGATGTTCTCGTTTCTTGCCTTGTCTAACTGGTTGATTAGCTTTAAGGCAACCGAGCGGTTATTAACAACAAACCCCATGTTCTATCCAGCAAGCTCCTGCGGTTTTTGGTCGTCCTGACTTGCTTTGGGCAAGCCTTGGTTCTCGTCGAGCGGTTTCTTAATGATTTCAAGTGTCTGTATGGCATTTTTCATAAGCTGAACGTGTTTGTACGCTTCTGTGCTGATCGAATGCCCAACGATGCCGGTATCGAGATGGGCGCTGCCGGCTGAACTTGACGCTACCTCAGCCGCGACTCGATCAAGGTTAACCGCAGATTTAAGCAGACTCTTGAGCATTTCGCGGCAGTTTTCAAGCAGTTTGAAACAGTAACCTATCTCATGATGCTGGCGGTCGATCAGGCGAGCGATCCTATCCGAATGAGTTATAAGATTATTGATTCCCGAGATCGCTTTCGAACTCATAGTCGTTTGCTCTGTCAGCAATACATTTAGGGTCTTAAAAAAATTGCGCAGCTCGCTGGAAGACTTCAAGGTTGTCGAGATCTGCTTAAAATGAGAGCCAACATCCCGTTCAAGGTAGGCGATATCGATAATAGCTGCCCGGCTGGCATTAATCGCATTCTTGTATGAATTTGAGACCTCGTTAACGCTCGTTGTGGCTGTTTCCACTGCCGTCGTGCTTTGTGCGAGCTTGTCGGAAGCTTGACCTGCCTCATCCTGGATGGTGATCAAGAGGTCAGCGATCGATCTGGTGGCGGTCGAAGATCTGGCGGCGAGTTTGCGCACCTCCTCGGCAACGACAGCAAATCCTTGACCTTGCTCGCCTGCGCGGGCAGCTTCGATCGATGCATTGAGGGCTAGAAGGTTGGTTTGTTCAGAGATATCATCGATGGCATCGATGATCTGAACGATCGCTTCCGCGCGCTCGCTAAGACCATTGACCAAGGATGCGGCATCGCGAACGCTGCCGAGCGAGGTATTGATCGATTGCACCATATGATTCAACCGTGCAAGGCCGTCTTTGGATTCCTTGGTGATATCCATCTGAGTCCGATTGATGTGGTCAATTTTTTGAACAATTGCCGATTCTGCTTTTTGGTGATCGCCGATCAATTTGTAGGTGTGCATCGATGATTCTTGGATTTTCGCTATATAATCTTGGATCTTGGTGTTGACATCCCTGGCATCCCTGGTCTTCAGCCCCATCGCATTCCATTCTAGTCTGGTCGCATCAGCGAAGTGTGCATACTCTGAGGCAAGTGCCATTAGCTCGTTGAGCTTGACGGCAGAACTGCCCAGGGCATCGCTAATCTCGTCAGACTGCCGCTGAATGCATCCGGCAAGGGCATTGAGTTCGAATACTTTTTCAACCGAGTTCAAGACACGTGCAGAATTACGGAAGCCTTTCTTGGTCTGTTCGTCAAAAATGGAGCCAAGCTTTTCAGCCGATTTCTCTAGATCATGCAGTGAGCGCTCAAACGCGATTTCTTCGTGGTTGGTGGGTGCCTCCGCCCTATTCCAGAAAGAGAATTGATTCCTCTGACCAACCTTTCCGAGCCGAAGAAATAACGCAAGCCCTAAGATCAAAAACGCTGCCAAATTTAGAAACAGCGTGATTTCCATCGAATTTAGGCGAGTTAACCAAGGCAAATGCCAGAAAGTTAGGTCACACAGAATCCCGATCGATCCCGTGATCATAGCCAGGGCCGCGACAATCAAAAGCCTCGGGTTTGGAGAATCTTTCATGATGGACCTCAAACGCTGATGTGTCTTAAAAATGAAGAGATAGCTTCGGAGCTTTTTTCGGTCGAAAGACCGATCGTGTTGAGCATTGAAATCAATAGGGATTTTTGATCTTGCGAAACGAATCGCGATTGCTAGGGAAATGCAGGGGGTTGCATTTAGGGGGGTACCGACTTTCCTTCAGTCTGTGCGTCGCGGTAAAACGCTGGCGCTTTCGCGCCAGCAGCAGTTACTCCTGAATTGCCTCTGCCTTAACGCCGTTTACAACGATATTAGGCAGGCTAAATTCCATGCGAAGGGTATCCACTAAAACTTCCTTAACGACTGGCTGCAAGACCATGGGGCAGTACCGATCTAAATCGATTGCGATCAATCGATAGTTCAGGGTCCTACCGCGAGATTTTATTTCCTTGGCAAAGCTTTTTGGCATCATGCAGGCATTGCCGGCTTGCACCGTGGCGTACACATTGCCACCCACATAATTTGGGTTGATACCGCCATTGACTGGCGCGATGCGAACCGAGATCACGTGGGCGGTCGATGCAGTTGGAACTGGTTCCTCGGTATCTGCCAAAGCAGGCGCGGCTATAAGCGCAGACACAACTAGCGACTTTAAGAAACTTTTCATGACGGTCCTCTTACGACATTATTGATCTAAATCGACGATTTGCCGACCACTCTCCCTTGGGTCTTGCAAACCGAGGCAAAAGATAACCCCTTGTCAGATCAATTGAAAATTATTTATTTTGATCCGCACCCATTAGCCAGGATTATTGTTTAGCCGTCCGGTCAATCGGGGACTTACAGCCTGCATTTTGCACGAGCCGAACGGCAGAACTCATAGTAATCTGGCAGTCAAGTCGTCTATTTTTTTAGGGTGAGGTTGTTGAATGAAGATGAAATTGATGATCTTAACTGCGGGAATTGTGGGTATGCTGGCGAGTCAAGGCTATGCAGCTGAGGTTGCGAGCGGAAGACAAGCTATTTTACAAATGGTGGGCTGCTTCAAAGTTACGTTCAATTACGTCGAAGACGGAGAGCATGATGCGTTTTTTCAGCCCGTCTACGAGCTTGCCGAACTTATGAGCGAAAATCCTATCGTGATCTCTCGTTCGATGGTGCTTGACGGTGAGCGAATCGATCATTGGAAAGAAACCTGGACTGAAACTGGGGATCAAATCTGGCAGCAGGAAGTCGTGGGGCCGTATGGGGATTTCCGCTACCGCTGCGAAGGGGCCTTCGTGAAGAACCAATGGCGTTGTGAAGCTCCCAAAGCTCCTAAACCCAGGCGCGATGCCGACCGGCCTTATGCAGTGATCAATCGCGAGAATACGCTTCAGATCAATAATAAGCGCTGGGTACACATGCAAAACAACCAGAAGCTGCGATCCGACGATAGTTTGTATAGCGTTGAGACCGGCTGGAACGTTTATGAGCGGATTGGCGACGCAGCTTGCGCCGAACAACGCTGAAAAAGATCGACCAGGTAGTTCTCAGACGGAATCCAGAGGCTTTACGGAAGGCGCTAGCATGCTCTAGCGCCTATCCTCAACCGAACTATGTGGCATTCATGCTGCTTTGTAGTTGTCGGGAATAAAAAACTCCATGCCGTCGATATCGACTACGGTGCCGTCGCTGCTTCTCGAAAGCAAAACTCTCTTGCCACCTATTTCTACTGATTTGGGCTCGCCAATGCTGTCTATCCGGAGATTAACAAAAGCTCCCGAAGCAAACTCCAGGTGGATTTGACCTTCGTCAGTCATGGAGATGCCAGCTAGGTCGAACATACCATGTTTTCCTGTATTGGCCTTCGGGCGCTGCCTGAGTTGTTTTGGTTGGGTAGGACTCTTCGGGTCATCAACGGCAAGGCTCTCTTCTTCGAATTCCGGCTTTGTTTGCTTAGACTCAGCGCCGCCGCTAACTATTCCTTCGACATCCTCGTCAAGGGTATCTGTGGCAATCTGGTCCTCTTCAGGATGGGAGGACTCATCCATTTCGAAATCTTCTTCGGTTATTTCAAGCTCCAAATCTTCTTCTGACTCCGACTCACTATCTTCGCTAACGAGTTCGAGTTCGAACTCGGCATCATCATCAGGTAGTTCTTGGTTAAGTTCTTTATTTTCACTCGCTGATTCCGCGTCAGATTCTGCGGATTCGTCTGGAGACTGGGCTTCCAGAGTATCGAACGCGGCATCACGAGCTATGAGATCGTCTTCCTCGGTATTGTCGCGCAGCTTTAGGTCTTCTTCTATGCCCTGAGTCATCTGCTGCTCAAATTCATCCTCACTCACCGATGAATCCAAAGCATCATCGTCCGGTGGCGATGCCGGCTGAGGGGCGATTGTTGTTTGGCTTCTGATTTGATCCTGCTCAAGGGCGACATCATCATCGACAAGAGCTAAATCGTGGTCGGCGTCGATTGCGATATCATCCATGCTTGAATCGGAGCTTTCCGCATTGATGGGAACGTCACCGTCCAATGCTGAATCATCTGAATCGTTGACCATGACTTCGTCAGAGAGATCTGATTCGGATTTAAGGGATGCTGATTTGGCAGCTTTTGCATCGCCGTGGTCTGTGGCTGTCAAGGCCATTTCGGTAGAGGATTCATCGGGAATCTCTTCGAGATCGTCGGCGCTAATTTCGTCGGCATCCGAGCTGAGTTCCGACTCGTCCGCTTCAAGGGAGATTTCTGCGTCTTCATGTTCATCGGTACCAACATTGAACTCATCATTGCCGGGATTTAGCTCGCCGTTGCTTTCAGTTAGCTCCTCATCGCCTTCGGAGAAGGTTTCATCGCCTGTGCTCAATTGGTCATCGCTATCGGAGTTCAGTTCATCGTCAGCAAGACTCAATTCAGTATCACTTGCGCTTAGCCCGTCATCGCCGGCGCTAAGCTCATCTTCACCTGCGCTCAACTCGTCATCGCCGGCGCTAAGCTCATCTTCACCTGCGCTCAACTCGTCATCGCCGACGCTAAGCTCATCTTCACCTGCACTCAACTCTTCATCGCCGGCGCTAAGCTCATCTTCACCTGCACTCAACTCTTCATCGCCGGCGCT
>CAZOSN010000235.1:0-5688 GCA_964582405.1 uncultured Oligoflexales bacterium
CTTCAGGACACGATTCTGCTGAAAAAGCGGAGCTTTTTCAGCAGAATCTATCTAGATTTTATCCCCATGGGGGTCCCACTGGTCAATCCTTTTGAATATGTTCTCGGACTTTAGACCAATCCCCATCGTCTGAAACGGTCTCAGTTCTCCCGTTTCGCGCAATAAAAAATGGATTCGCAGTCGCCGATCAACCCATAGGGCTTTGCTTTTAACCAGACAATCCCTGTCTTTACAGTGTATAGGTATTGCTGAAGATTGGGATTTCTGTCCAACGTGGGGACGCCCGGCAGCAAATCTGATTCACAATTTTCTCTATCGAGCGATCCTGGTCCCGCAGGTCCTCTCAAGGCAATTGTTACTTTGGGGGTTACCAGAAGAAAATTGTCGCATGCATTATGGTGACCTATGAAGTTGGAAAAATAAGCTTCGGGGAGATTGATGTTACCTCGAACATCATCAATATCTCGGAAAGAATCGATGACGGTCTCGCTGTTACCTGTCTTCAGGGTTACGGACTTTATCAAGTAGACCATTGTTCCAATGGTACCCATGCCCATGTTGTAATTGAAGATTAATTTGTACTTATCAAGTTCGAGTACAGATGTGCAGCCTTTACCTCCCGACTCAGACCGGCATTTCAGGGGGCTGATGGATTCTACGTGGCTGTTATCAACTGCGGCATCCCACTTAACAAAACTTACGCCCCAGCTGATCTTTCCAGATGAACCCACCCCCGCTCCAGGATACCCAAAACTATAAGTCATCACGGGATTATTATTCATATCGGAGCGATTCGGCGGTGCAATGCCGATCCCTTGGCAGGCGTCTCCGCCCATTGTGAATGTTTGAGTGGTCGTCATACCGTATTGAGCTGAATCCGTAATGATCTCAAGTGCGTCGCAGGAGTTGTGATGGAACCTGTGAAGTTTGACCTTCTTGCTGATATCTTCACCTTCGATAATCTGCTGCTTCATTGCAAGTGATGGTTGGTCATCATTGATGACAACTTTTTTTACTTCGTAGTACGTCGTCCCTGTTGCACCCACTCCTCTTAGACTACATAGGTTTAGCTTGATGGTGACGTTATGAGCGCCAGAAAGAAGGGGAATCGTAGTAACGGTCGGCTTAAAGCCTAATTTGCAACCTCCCACGGTTGCCAATTTGCCAAAATCGAGGCGGCCATGCGCGGAAGGAGAATCCATGAACTTGTCGTCACCGGGTTCATAAAAGCCAAGTATGATCTGATCTCCGATGCGATACGGCTTGATCAGCGCAGCCCCAGATTGCGCTGCTCCTGGCAATGACTCGAGCTCTATCAATACTTTGGAATAATCACCTTCAAATATAGCTTGGGACACACCCTCGAATGCTATTGCCTCAAAGTATTCAGGTTCAATACCTCCCATGATCGTGACTTCATTGTAGGTTTTGATCACCTGCACTCTGGTTACGATTTCTGATTCCGAATCTAGACAGACATTAAATTCAAAGTCATGTGCGTGGTTGCCCGAAGCTAAGGGCGCTTCCCTAGGAGAACTTAGAAGAAAAGATGCCAACTCCTCGCGCTCCCCGCAGGTGAAATCTTGCGGATTTCGAAATTTATACCCCAGCCCCAGGCTTTCAGGGGCTGCAACTGTTCGGATGTCACCTGTCCAAAGCCCAAACTTTGACTTGATCACCCAGACTTTTGTTCCATTTGATAATTTGCCTCCAGCGATCTGAACGAGTCCAAGTTCATCATCATGCAAAGTTATTTTGAGCTCACTGGGATCATAGTAAGAAACTGCCCGGGAAAAACCTTGGATATCTACCGGAGTCAGGTGGCGCAAGATTTTTTTCCCCGACTCATCAGGAAAAAGAAAGACAATGTCTTTGACCTTTTGTTGGGAAAACTTAGTACAAGATGCAATGATAACATTGCGGTTATCAGCAGCGCTTTGTTGTACCTGATCTTTTAACCCAAGCAACGGAGCGGAGACTTTGAGAGCCCGCTCTGCAGGAGTGAGGTTAAGAAGTGTTCTCATCGTAGGGTTGAGACAATTGATGGCCTCAGTTTCAGAGGTAGCAATGGGACCGACTTCTCCAGCGCGAGCATTGATCGCTCCAACCAGAGAAAATAAGATAGCGAAAAGCTGAAAGCGGTTTGCCATGCTCAGATCCATAACAAATTCTCCAAACGATGTTAGGCCGAAGTAACTTAAGATCCGCTTCACCTGATAGCCCCGCCTTAGCAGTATGTCAACTGCGATTGACCTTCGCAAAAGCAATGGCCAAGGTGCACAATTAAGGCGATTTCAATCTTTCTTAAATCTCAGCAACTTGAGATCAAGCCAACCAATTTTTCTTGAGACCACCGAGGGCAATGGGACATCACCCCGGCGCGTGACGCATATTTGGCACTTTGCGGTTAAAGACAGGTGTCCTGTAGGGTTCCATCGATTTCAGTTGGTCTCTCCGGTTCACGTCTTTTAAACGGGCTTTTTTTCCTGCATTTTCTTCGTCGATAATCAGCAAAGGAATATCCGTCGATTCCGCCGAAGATTCCCCTATCACCTCGGAAGTGGAATGAGTGATCCGCATCTCAAGCTCATGATCGAATACGGTATTGGTCGAGACAAACTCGTCTTGGGCCATAAGCTTTGTCTCAACAACAAGACCAACCCGAATTTCGCCATCATCAAATTCATCAAATAAGCGATGGAGAGCTTTTTGGCTTTTTGGATCCATGATCTGTTCCCACAGAACTGAGCGCAAGATCGGAGTGCCAATCAAAAAAACGATCATAATCTGCCCCTCATGATCACGCCGAAGCAACGCGTCAGCCCTGCCATCACGCAGCGTTCTCCGCACAACCAAAGGAATATCAAGCGTCGCGCCAAAATCAGCTAGGGATGTTCTTAGCGGAGCAAAGGCCTTACCCCGATACGGGGCGGGTTTATGGTCCGTGTAACTTGGGGTGTCGGCAAAATCTCGGATCGTCGGGAAAAAAGAGCCGATACCACTTTCAGGCCTGATGGTATCGGTAGATCGACCGGCCTGGCTTAGAACATCAGGTTTTTGCAGGCTTCGGTTCGGAGTCAGATTTTTAGTGATGGGCCGAGGTTTTAATAAAGCATCCTCTTTTTTGATCGGTAAGATGCGCACCCTGGAGATTAGATGCTTCTGTTCAGAACTTTTTTGCTCTTTCCCTTTCTCCTTAAAATGCGCCACACCAAAAATCATGGCATGAGCGAGTAGAGATAAAATTGTCGCATAAAAAACGCGCATGGCTATCCTTTTATCTCGCTCACCGCTTCGTTTTCGTAGGCTAGTATATCCCCGGGCTGGCATCGCAGATGCTTGCAGATCTCCGACAGCGTCGAAAAACGAATGGCGCGGGCTTTACCGGTCTTCAATATGGATAGATTTTGTTCGGAAATCTGAGTCAATTGAGAAAGCTCTTTGAGCTTCATCTTGCGCCTGGCTAACATAACGTCGAGGTTTACGATAATATGAGACGAATCTTCCACAACAACTCCCTAGATGGTTAACTCGGCTTCGGACTTTAGGCGCGCTGCTTCGGCCTGAATCCAGCTAAGGTGCAAAATGAGAAGAGCAACTAAAATCTGAACCACATGATCCGTGCTAATTCCAACCTGAATAAACCGATTGCCTTCGCCATAATGCCAGGACAACACGACACTCTGGATGGTTTTTTCAACGATAGTCAGGCAGGTGTAGGCTACGGCCCCTTGAGCGGCACGCAAAAGCGAATGGCTTTGCTGGATCGTAAAAAGTTCACCGGCTTTATAACTGTCAAAAAGCTCCTTCAGCTTGACCGCAATATAGACTCCGGCTGCCATGGAAGGAAGCGAGACCAGAGCGACTGCAGCCCTCAATCCAAGAGTCCATTCGTCCGAAGTTAGTGTCACGGGCAAAGATGTATTTATCCCCTCAACCAGACCCGTCAAGGCGATACCCACGAGCACACCGATGGGGTAGATGACGGCGACAATACCCATGATGAGCGAGAGCCAACCGGCTGTTTTTTTTATTCTTTCCAATTCCGACCTCTTAATTTTAAGGATTAATAATTTAATGTTAATCATTCATTTAATCATGAATATGATATATACAATCGCGATATTCGGTATGTCAAGGGGGATCGTAAAATGCCAAAGCCCTGGTGCCATAGCAAAAGGCTTCGCGTTGAGACTATCGGGCGACATCAAGCGGCGTAGGCGATGCTGGGAGTGACGGCCGAATTGCTTCGGCAGTGATCCAATCCTCGCTTTGACCATAGAAACGCGGAATAACGGAAACGCGGGTTCTAAAATAGTGGCTAGCCTAATAGCAGAGCCGTTTTGAGATCATCGACAGCGGCCTTAATACCATGATCGCGAAGTTCGGGGCGGTAAATGACAGCCAGGCGGTCGCGATGAAATGGAGTTCCTTTTGCTGGCAACACCTCGGGCATAAATATATGAGCTACGCGATCAGGTAGAATCGCGCAACCGAGACCTTGACGGACAAGACTCGCCATCACCTCAAAGGAGTCACTATGAATGATTTTGCTTTTTTGGCGAGACAGCTGTCGGAGTATTTTGGAAGTTTGCACTAGCTCTGGATCGCAAATCAAAGTATTGGTCGATAAATCGCCATAGACACGCATGGTATCGACACCCACATGAGAGATCATGAGATCGGTCGATGGTGTTGGGTTGATCACCAACCCGATATCTATAAGGCCAGTTTGCACTTGATTTTGAATCGACTTCGATCGATCGTGAACCAACGAACAGGTAAACTCGATCTGGCGTGATAGGCTCTTAATAAATAGCGGCAGAGCATAGATCCCAACAGATCGGTGGCAGCCAATCTTCAAAGCGAAGGTAACTTTTTCAGGCTCACTCAGTTCATGCAATAGATTCATGATCCCTTCAATTTTTTGACGGTATATGCGTCCCTTCGCTGTTAGCCTTAACCCAGACCGAGTTCGATAAAAAAGTTTACTGGATAGCTCGTCTTCAAGGCGTGCAATGGATTCAGATATGGCGGGTTGAGAAATGTTTTGCCGAGCAGCCGCTTCAGTGAGCGTGCGCGAACCGCATGCAGTCAGGAAGTTCTCAAAATCCCTAAGCCGGTGATTCATAACTTAACTACCTCCTAACCATAGGTAAATACCTATGACAAGTATCGATTCTATCAGATTGACGAGTCGTTTGACATTCTCTTAGTATCCGATCAAGTCCAAAGCTTGGACGATGGTTCGAGATTTTTAACAAGGAGAATCCATATGTTACGGTATTTTATGATGACAGGATGCTTGGCACTCGCATTACCGATCGCAGCCTTTGGACAGGCTGGTTCAGGTCTTCCAAATCCAAAGTATTATCCAGTGGATCAGGATCCAGGCCCAGATGCCATTCAGGTTCAGCAGCCCATTCATGTCAAAAAGGTCAGTCTCGACGTTACGGGCTACAAATGGACCACTTTGGGGTATGGCGCCATCACCGAGAAGATCCTCATCCCTGATCTGGCAAAACACACGATCCGAGAGCACCGCAATAGGGGAGAAGATGCGCCCTGCCTAGCAGGTCGAGTTCTGGACGTCCTAGACGACGGCGATAAATCTACCGAAAAAAAGCTGCCATTCAAGACATGGGTTGAGATCGAAGTAGGAAACACCTACCGCATCAACCGTGCGAC
>CAZOSN010000236.1:0-3180 GCA_964582405.1 uncultured Oligoflexales bacterium
AGCTGCGCTTTTGGATTGTTGTCTACAGAGCACCAACGGTATAGACATTGTAGCGAGAGGCCAACGCCGCTGAACCGAGAGCCCTGAGGGCTCGGCTAGTCATTGTTGTAGTTGTGGCGATGGGGAGACTCGAAGAATTCGATGAACGCGTAGGTTGCCGAACTAAATCTGCCGGATTCATAAAAACCTCAAACAAATATGAGTTTATATTTGCATTGAGTTTATTCAGAAGACCAAGCATGTCAAGCTTTTTTGGTAGGTATCGGAAATCTCGGCGTGATCTACCCAAATTACCTTATCTTAGGGTACTTTTCGCACGACCCCATTCCTAGAACGACTCGATCAACACCGAGCTATCACTCCAACAAGCCACCACCAAGACCTCAACTTGCTGTTAATATTAATATTTTAAAACAATTTTTCAAAAAAAATAAAGACCAATAGCTTTTATCCGATGCCATCCATGAAAGGGCGGTCGCTTCCAAAGTACGCCACCTGACCCGAAACATAACAAAAGGAGATCCATATGAGTAACCCACGGCGTTTCAATCAATTCCCTAAATCCATAGCAATTATCCTCGGGATAGTTGGCATGCTTATCGTAGTAGGCCTAGTAGGTGGATTTTCTTTAATTCACATTAGCAAAAAAAGGTATGCCGAATCCTTCGAACGAATGCTTAAATATAGCATTCCGGTTCAGGTCAGAGATATTAAATATGACAGCTCACTTTTTAAAACAAAGATTTCACTAGAAGCTAATTTAGAAGATGGTTCGGATCTACTTCCCTTCCAGATAGAGGTCAACGCTGACCACATACCGGGTTTCTCGTCACAAGGCCCTTACCTATTAAAACAAACTCTCGTCCTAACACCAAAAAATAAGACTGCAGAACTCGCCAAATCGGTTTTTAAAGAGCCGGTTAAGATGAACTTGACCACCGTCGCCCTTTTTAGCGGCGAGATTAGCAATAGTCTTCACCTAGCCCCTCTCAACCATATTACGCCTGGACTACTTAGTATCGAAAAAGGCTTCAATATAGACTTTTCTTTTGATGAAAATAGACCGCGCAAATTCAATATTTCGATACCGAGCTTTGCTTATGATGCAAAGGGTACGAAGGTTGCTCTGTCTGACGGTATTCTTAAAACCGATCTAGCCGACGAGTCAAACGGTGCCAGATTTGAATGGAACATCGCAGTTCAATCTGCAAATTTTGAGGATGGTACAAACAAGGGTAGCATCAAAGAACTTCAATTCAGCAATCGACTTAAAGGTATCGATTTGACCACCGTTGGCGAGATTATTGCGACACTTAAAAAACCTCTTTACAGTCCCAATAGCAAACTCGACAGAGAAAAATTAAACCTTCTTCTGAGCACGTTAGTTGAAAAATCGCAACAGCTAGATTTTGCTTCTAAGCTTGCGTTGACCGGAGAATTTGATCAAACAAATTCCAAAAGCAAATCTGCACTAGAAAAATTATCCATAAGCCTTTCCGCAAAGCGTAATAGTCAAAAGCTAGATGTCATCAGCGATCTCAACTTTGCTAGCGCAAAGACCTCAGCCTATGGGATTGACCTACCACTAAGACACTCCGAAGCAAAATTCAATCTTGTAGGCATAAAGTGGCCCTTCTTAAATTCCGCCCCAGAATTGGCTATGGACCAGTCCTCAAGCATCAAACTTGCGATCAACATCTCAGATAGCGATATGGTTGCGTCTGGCGAAGCAAATCTAGACGCGGGGGGGCAGGTCTATGTTAAACCCACACCCACAAACATCAATGCCAAAGCGTCCGTAGAAATCAAGAACACGTTTCTAGACCAATTTCCAACGATCAAACCAATGTTGAGTAATTACTTCAAGAAGGTGGGCGATACCTATAAGTCTAGCCTTGCTCTAAAAAACGGGAAAACCGTCGTCAATGATCTCGAACTACCTCAGCTGTCTCACTAGGGGTTTGACTTATTATATTCCCATTCTCCTGGGTTCCTTTGATTCTCAGTTATTTAGCGGGGAATCAAAGGAGGAGCGTATAAGTTTTAGTGTCTGGAGGTGATAGCCATTGCGTTTGTTGTCGGCTTGATCTGGCAGGCCTAGGAACACATCGATTTCAGCATTCATAAGCTCATTGAGAGTCGAGCTCATGGCATGCGCTTGACAAAGATTGAGCCACCGTGAAATTACATGAATGCGTCCCTTCGGTCCGCGGTGAGACTGGCTCGGTTCAGTGAAATCACCCGGCTCACGTTCGTGAAATCCTGCACCGAGGAGCCGAGATCACTGGCAGAGACGGCAACAGCCAATGGGTTGAGCTAGATCTCAGCACAAGGTAACGTGTCATGCGCTAAGGAATTCCAGGCCACGCTACTGCTGGGCTTCTTGCTGGTTCATGATCAAAGAAATTAGCCAACTGTCGGATTTCTTGTCATCCCAAGAAATACCTACCTCGCCAAGAATCTTTAAATTAAACAATAATAACAAAAAGTTAAAATAACCGGTTTTCGATCAAACCGAAAAATCCGGCTGGCATAGCGTTTGCTCAATCGGGATTGTCGGCCATAAATGCAACATTATTTCATAGAGGATTATCATGCGTGCTTTCAATGATTCAATAATCAAAGGGGTTTTATTCACTGCAGTATTCGCAACTGGATTGACAATTTCTTGCTCTAAAAATGAGAGGGGTACAGAAACAACATCTAAGACTCAAAATGCTCAATACGAGGCTGACCTTGATTCGAAGATTCAGGCATCAATTGAGGGTGATATGCCTTATACTGCTGGTACGCTAATTCTTACGGAAACAAGTTCTCCAAAGATCAAATCGTCCACAATTCGCTACTTTATCGACGCAAACGGATTGATGACATATGGCGGTAATGTTCAATTTGATGCGAGCCTCGCCACAAAAACCGAGTTTTTCTCGAGCTCGTATAACCTTGGCGCCGATTATGTCAAGGCAAGTTACTACCGAGCCCCAACTATCGCACCTTTCAAGGTCGATGGCTCTGAAATTTCCGTAAACCACGTCATAGACCATGGTGTCGAACTAAAAGTTTCAAAAGCCGGCACGGATCAAAAAAGCTTCATTACATTTTTTACCGACAAGGACGTAATTGGAATCACTAGAATTCAAGCCGAAGGTACAGTTGAGTTAGACGCTCTCGGAAAACAAC
>CAZOSN010000236.1:3190-5640 GCA_964582405.1 uncultured Oligoflexales bacterium
TCTAATAATACCAATCTTGTTTCACTTCGACTGGTTTTTGATTCTGAATCAATGACAACCTCGAAATAGCCAAACCTCATCCGAGTAGGGGGTCGTGAATTAACTCATCCAAGGAAATTCACGACTCCCTACCCGGATGAAATTCACAACTATCTGAGACAACAGATAAACCTAAGCTATGGGCTTTCCATGAAGACCAAGATTTTAAGATCCGTTAGTCTGCTGCTCCTAGCTAACTTGTTTGCTCGGTCATCGTTCGCTGTTACGTCCCAAGCTGAATTTGGCACATTGGAGAAAAAATCTTCTCGGTCCAGACCTGACAAATCACGGACTAAGAAGGATGTTACTAAAAGCAACTTCGCCCTAAGAAATTCTGTTGGCGAAGCTCTCTATTCAGTTTTTTATAAGACAGGTTCGGCTACATCTCCGGCGGGGGATGATGGATTCGGGATTGAATTCAAGGACAGCAAGAATTGGCTAGGTGGTTTCACTTTCGGATCAACCACAAGTGAAATCAGAAATCTTCAGACCAGCCAAAATAAGAAGGCAAAAATTAGTTCGTTCAGTCTTGATTCGGCCTTACTTTTGGGAGACCGAGGTTCGTTTTTTCAGCTGGGACTAAGCCTATCAGCTCAGCAAGGAAGTTTAACTGATAAAACCGATGCCGCCGCGAATGTGTACCTTAACCAGCACTACTTATCAGCCTATCCCTCAATTGGTGCCAGATTGGTTTCAAACTCAGAACTGATTTTAGTGATGAAGTTAAGCGAAACCGTGCCACTGGGTCGAAATATCTTAGACGATTTTGGCGCAACATCAAATAAAGCCTCTATGTTCAATACTCCTCGTGGCATACTAGAACTTGCCCTCGGGATGGGCATCTAGACACCTCTGAATAAAACGCAGCATGTCGCGAAAAAAAACTCCGCCAACTATTTGATCAAAAAAAGCCCGGTATTATTTGGTATTTTTAAAATACATGGAGGGGTCTATCTTTTGTTTGACAAATCACATAACAGATCCTTCGCCTGCGGCGGCAACATACTGAAATTACTTGCATGACTGGACCAGATCCTTCGTAGTTGCACTCCTCAGGACACGTCGCTGGCGCTTTTAGCGCCAGCGACTAGCTAATTACCCAGAGTCTATTTTAGCTCAGTTCCTAATGCCAATAGATCAAGATAATTTTGATAGTGAAAAACTCGATCACGTTTTTTTCCGGTGATTTCTCGAAGGATTCCTAAATCCGAAAGGATATTTATGGCTTTAAGTGCCGTTGGCTTGGCCATTTCAAGTCCGTGGACTACTTTTGATTGGGTGACGATCGGACTCATAGGCAAAAATTCAAACAATCTAATAGCACTGACGTTGATCTTTGCATTTGCCAAAATAGTCTTACGGTCATCATTGATGATCTGATTTAACTTTTGCGCTGTTTCAACGACATTCCCAGCGACTTCGATGATTCCATCTAGGAAAAAGTCGTTCCATTTTTCCCACGAAGAATCTGATCGAACTTGGTTTAAATTTCGGTAGTATTCTTGCTTTCTTTTTTTGAAATATAGGCTCAGGTATAGGAGCGGTGATTTTAAATATCCATACTCCTTTAGCATGAGCGCAATCAGTAATCTTCCCATGCGGCCGTTGCCGTCTAAAAATGGGTGGATCGTTTCAAATTGAACATGTGTCATACCAATGCGCAAGAGTGGGTGAATATCACTTGAGTCATGAATAAATTTCTCCAAATCATCAAGGCAATATTCGATTTCATCTGGTGGAGGTGGTACAAAGATTGCGTCTTGTGGGTTTGAGGCACCTATCCAGTTTTGCGTTTTTCTAAAGACCCCAGGCGACTTATTACTACCTCGGACACCCGCCATAAGTAGCCTGTGGGCTTCTTTTATCATTCTGAGAGAGAGTGGTAACCCATTTGGATTTTCCATTTCTTGCCAGGAGTATTTGATAGCAGCAAGGTAATTGCATACCTCTTCGAGATCTGGGTTTTCGGGTAGATTCTCGTCTGATGTTAAGAGGTCAATCAGGGTTGCTTGAGTGCCTTCTATTTGTGAGGATAAGAGAGCTTCCTTTCTAACAAACCCATATAAAAACCATTGTTCACTTTTAATTAGATCGGAAGCAATATCGAGTTTTGCAAGCGCAGTTTCAGCAGTACCCAATTTTTCGGAGATGTCTTTGTTCGAATCAATCGCATTGGCATTCCGCGGAAGCGTTGCCGGGATGAAGGCTTCGAAGGGCTCTCCCATGGTCGTAATTATCACATATTTTTCCGGCATTGATTTCCCGTAGTAAAGGAATGCTAACTAGACTTATTCCATAGTAAGCGATCACTTACTAGAATTCAAGAGTTGATAACGAATGCTCACTAGTCCCTGGTGCGAAAGCGCCAGGGACGTATCCTGACGACCGCAGGGAGGAGGGATCTGTTATGT
>CAZOSN010000237.1:0-5604 GCA_964582405.1 uncultured Oligoflexales bacterium
GCAAAAATCACCGGAGCGTATCGGGCATACGTGAGGATGATTTTTGTGCCCGCAATGCAATGCCACACATGGATTTAGTGATTGCAGCAGAAAAAATCGCCGAAGTCGAGCTTAGGGGCTGTTGTCGGTATTCTGCAGCCCACTAGACAATGACCGTCAATTTGCTGACACCGCTGATGCACCAGGAAACCCCAGATTATTGGTCCTGACATTGCCTGATCGACAGGGCCAATGATAAAATGGTCCTAGATAGAAAACAATTTACATTCAAAGGTTCGACCATGTCCGACGATAAGACCATTATTGCTGATGGCGCTGTCATGAGCCTGTTTAAGGCGGCCAAGCGCGTATCAGCATGCCTTGTCCAATACAATGGCACGGATTTGGGCAAACGTTACCTTTTAAATAAGGATTCGATGATCATCGGTCGTTCTCCCGAAGCTGACATTGTTATCAACGAGCAGAGCGTCTCGCGTCAGCACGCGCGGTGCTTTTCGCATGAGGAAACCTTCGAGGTTGAGGATAAAGGTAGCTCGAACGGAACCTTTATCAATGACCAGCGCATCGCAACGCGCACCAAGCTTAAAGATGGTGATATCGTGCGCATTGGCACGGTTCTGTTGAAGTTTTTTTCTCACAACAATATCGAAAATCTTGTCCAAGATAAAATTTACCGGATGGCCACGATCGATGCGGGCACGGAGACATTTAATAAAAAGCATCTTCTAGAAACGCTTGATCAGGAGTTTCAATTCGCCAAAGCCACGGGCCGCGATCTATCGGTCATCTATTTTGACCTAGACTTTTTTAAAAAGGTGAACGATACCTACGGACATAGCGCAGGTGATTTTATCCTCAAAGAAACCTCAACCTTGGTCAAACAGATCGTGCGTAAGGACGATATTTTTTGCAGGTTTGGCGGGGAGGAATTCGTAATTTTGCTGCCCAATACCACGGCTAAAATCGCCTATGAACTAGCCGAACGCGTGAGATCGACTGTGCAGGCTCATTCGTTTCAATTTGAAGGCAAGGTGATTGCGCAAACCATTTCCCTGGGAGTGTCGCAGATGAATCAGACGATGAAAGAGCCGTCTCATCTTCTGGACGATGCGGACCGAAAACTCTACCGTTCCAAACAAAATGGCCGCAATCAAATAACGATCTGATAGGCTTGGGAGTTCCTCATGGAGAAGGCGTGGCAGGTCATAGGCATACTTCAGTTATTGATGCTATGCTCTTGCATTAAATCCTCGGAAAAAGAGATCACTCTGCCCCTTCCGGTCGACAAAGATGCCGCTTACACGCAGTCCTACAACAAGGCAACGGCAAGCTACGAGATCATAAACAATTTTGAGACGCGGTTTACCGTAAAAACGACCCTTCTCTCTAGTCAGTTCCGTCAGGCTTTTGCGGGGCGGTATCAATCGCTTTACAATGAATCCGCGCCTGTATTGACCGAGGCTTCTCAGAAAACCGGATTTTTCGTATCGGTTTATGCGGCCAATGAACAGCTCAATGATATTAGTGATGTCAACCTTTGGACTATCCAACTGATAAAGGGCAACGAAACCCTTCGTCCATCTAAGGTTCAACGTCTGCGTGATAAAGACAGGTGGCGGCCATTTTTCACCGATATCACACCATGGAGCCACGAGTTCCTGGTGATTTTTGATACACCCGCCCCGATCACGGGCGATCAGGACCTCGTTTACACAAAGGAATCACGTCTGGTGCTTAGCAATCAGGATGGTCGGGTAACGATCACTTGGTAAGGACTTGTTAAGGAATAAGGGAGAGTCGAAAGAAAAAAACTTGGGAGGTTGAGTTATGCCTTATTGGACACACTACGACGTCGCAAGCGAACTCACAGAACTCTGTCATGAACTCGGCAACGCCATCAAGCAGCAGCTCGTCTACTACCGAGCGAGCGTTTACAAAAGCGAAACTTCAAGCCAAATAAAATCAAAGATAGCCGAATTAAAGGCTGTCGTAGGCCTTTTTTCGCAGGACTTCCTTTTGGAGGCTTTCCGCGATTTTGAGGCGACACAGGACAGTCCAGTGCAGGGCGAATCGATGTTTCCCGCCCGCGTGCTTACGCTGCTCAATGAACTCAACACACAACTTCATGGGTATCTAAAATCGATCAACTATGCGACCAAGTCCAGAGATTTGACCAAAAAAGTTGCGCAACAAAAGCAAAAAATTCTAAGGCTCTGCCCACAAGGCTCGCGGCAATGGAATTTCTTTCAGTCGATTTGACCAGAACATGAAACGCACACTTCGGGTCTATGCCTTTGTCCAAATAGCAATCGCTGCGATCATAGCGTTTGTCCCCATGATGAGTTCGCTTGGTCGCAATTTCGAATACGAAACCACGCTTTTTTATACTCTGTTGTCGCTTCTTGCTATTCCCGCAAGCTTTTTGCTTGGCCCGGTGCGGCAGTCCTGGCGGCTCGCATTTTCATCGCGGTGGATTTTTTTAGGACTGTGTGCCGGCCAAATTTTTGTAGTCCCCCTTTTTGTAGCGCTACCTGGTCTTGTCGTTTTAACCACAGAGGTTTGTCATTGCAGCGGGCGGGCGTTTGTGTTTTGGCTCGCTGTGGAATGGCTTCCTACTTGGATTCTGGCTCACGGCATCATGGTTGCCTTGTACTGGCTGAGGTATAGAGGGATACGACGTTCTGCGATCATTCTGAGTGCGACCTTTGTGCTATTTGTCTACATCTCAATTTGCGGATCACTCCTATGGGTTGAGCCTCCCAAACGTACCACGAATGCGCTCCTTGGATTCTTGCATGGGCCGATCTACGACAGCTACATCGGCTTGGATAGCGGTATCCTCATCAGGCGCGCTTCCCATGCGTGGCTTGGATTTGCGGTTCTTTTTCTTCCACTTTTTTGGCCAACGCGGCTGCGTGGGCTATATCTTATTCTTGTTCCTACTATCGCGTGGACGGGTTTTCAGAGTGCGGCCAAGTATCCCAGTCAGATCGAAAGCAAGCAAGGGTTAAACCTGGCACTGAGTGGAGTCATGATAGGTTCTGGTTTTACACTGCGCTACAACCCATCTTATCATCTTAATAACATGGCACCTATCCATGCGCTGTTTCGTGAAGCGAAATTTCACCTCCGCGAACTCAAAGCCATACTTGCAGAGTCCCATTATCCTGAGATCACGATCTACGTCTATCCAACCGACCAGGATAAGAAACTCATGTTTGGTGGTGGCGCGACGGATGTCACCGATGTTTATACACCGTCGGTTCATGTTAGTTTCTCCGATTCCCCCCACCCGACCTTGCGGCATGAGTTGGTTCATGCCTTAGCCTCGGAAATAGCCTTTCACGGGCTGGGCTTTCACCCGAACATGGCCTTTACCGAAGGCCTCGCTATGGCGCTTGCGCCGCGGTTTACTGCGTTGAGCCTCGACCAGTCCTCTTTTGACCTCCTGTCGCAGGGTCTTGTTCCTGATCTTAGCGCGCTGTTTTCGCCAAGGTTTTGGGAAGTTTCTGGAGCCCGAGCTTATGCGGTGGCCGGCTCAATGATTCAGTTTGTCATTGAGAAATTTGGAATTGAGAAGGTCAAAGAACTCTATGCCGGCAAATCGTTAAGCGACAGCATCGCCCTGTCCGAGTCTGAGTTTATTGAGGAGTGGCGAAAATTTATCACCCAGCGCAGCAAGGCCGATGTCTACGCGATGGAAGCAGCGGCCTTGTTTCGCGAACCAGGACTTTTTCATGCGCGATGCCCCCATACCAAAGCAGACTTCGTTTCGGGCGATCCGAAGAGCCGATATGATCGGTGGCGAATTCCCAAAAACCTAACGGACTCCAACACCTATCACCATTGGCTCACCATTCTGGATCCTTCCAGCAAGTCCTTTCAACTCAAGCTTTGGCAAGACGAACTACGGTCGGGCACCGCGCCCAGCACGATCCAAGCGGCAGTCCGAGCGCGCATGACTTGGCCTCCCCAATCCATGGATGACGTCGAGCTAGCCTTGTTTCTCTCGGATTTGTTGCGGCTTGCGGGTGATCGTGCGGGAAGCCTCTCGCAGATTGAAGAACTAAAAATAATCGCGTCGCAAAAGAGTGTCGGGGAAGCGACACTTCGTAAAATACACGTAATCTTTGAGATTGAATCGTTGCTGCCCGCCGACGAGGCTCTCCCGTGGCGGCGCTATCTCGCTGGACTCGGTGCGATACCGAACACGGGCGCCGTATCTGCGACTCCTTGGATCCTGCTCTACCTCAAGCTCCGCAATCGGGATGCTGAATTTGGTCATGATGAGCTGACCCAACTCAAAAATTTGCCACCACCTCAAGGGCTTCCGCCTACTTTTCAAACTGAATGGCATCGGCTCATCGCCGGTCGGTTCTCCGCCCTTACGCTCTTCGACGAAGCCATCGCCGCCTACACCTTGGCTCAGCGCACCGCCCCGCCCGGCGGTGTGGCTTTTTTAAATCAGGAAGCACGCAGGATGGGTTTTCTTGCCAAACTGGGTAGGGATTAACTCTGACTTTTCGAGTATATGAGCCACTATAGTCAACGTGCTATAGCCAATATTTTGGGACAAAAGCCTTGGACCGCCCCTTGATCTTCACCAGCAATTTGGTGATTGGGGCGTGTTAAAGGGTCTTTAGCGCAAGATGGGCCACGGTGAACCGATTACATTTGAAACTAGCTGCGGGGATCACACCAGGAGTCTAATTTCGTCTTGGCTAGGTACAGAGAACAAAAAGTCTTCCATCTCACCAGTGTCGTTAGATTCATAAAAGCGTAGCATTTTCTGATTGAATTCCTGCTTTCTGACTGCGGGAACATTGATTGCGAGCAAGCCCTGGTCAAGGAGGACCCCATTCATCATAAATCGACCCATCCTCTTATTGACATCAAAGAAAAATTGCTGGCGAGCCATTCGTAGAAAAACCCTCATAGCTCGTTGGTAGGGATCCTTTAGGAGATCGACTTCGGCCAGCATGTCTTCCCATAGTTGGTCAAGGATCTGATGGGACGATGGGATATAACTGGTTCCGCTGATTCGTACTGGCCCATCGCGAAATTTCCCCCAAGTTAAGGCTTCTTTCTCGGCGGCAATGCTATGCAGCGTGCAGGCGAAGGCCTTCGACAGAGTGAAAGTCTCCGCTTCGAGAGAAGCAAAAAGATGACGCCAGGCAGCGGCTTGATTTAAGACAATATTTTGGTCAGAAATCTTGTGACCGCCGACTGTAATATTGTCCAGCAGAGTTTGAACTTCTGGCAGAGTCATGGGGATATCTTCCAAATTGACTGCATCATAGACAAATTCGGCAAGTTGGCGCCTTGCATAGAAAATCGCTTTGCGCCGGTCCGGTTTGATATCCTGAAGGGTAAGGTCTCGCATCGTTTTCCTAAAGGGAGCAACGTGAGAGGTTATGCTACAGGTAGCCGAAAGGCCTTTCAAGCTTTCCACGATTCATCGTAGAAATTTTATTTAACGCACCCAGCCTTTTTTTGAGGTTGCACGAAACGATGACAACATTTAGATATTTTTATTAAATATATTTAGATAGTTAGTCGCTGGCGCTAAAAGCGCCAGCGACGTGTCCTGAGGAGTGCAACGAC
>CAZOSN010000238.1:0-5598 GCA_964582405.1 uncultured Oligoflexales bacterium
AAGACCAACGCAGTGACCAATTTCATGCGTTAGAGTCCCAATATATCCCCTGGCACTTTTAATTATGTCGGGGGTAAGAGTAATTGAGCAGCCAACAAACCAAAACTCACTCGACTCGGCCTTTGCTTCGCCACCGCCTAATCCCCGGTATTTATCTTGAAAGCAGACCGATATGGTTCGTTTTGAACTTTTTTCTTGAGAGAAAATGGAGTCCCCCGGTTCTGGCTCACCTGGATCGAGGGGATCCACTGGAAACATGGCCAACCTCAGGAAGCTTGACTGAATATTATTGTAGTCATTAATAACAGATTCCGTTGCGGTCGCAACGTCAAGAGATTCAACTCCAAACAATTCATCACCTTCCTTCAGGTCGTTATCTTGTATAGCTTTATCGCTGTCGCAAAGTTTCACCCATATTGTTGGATCTTCTTTAGATATGCGCCATTTGAGGGGAAAGAGTCTAAAACCCATGGTCATCAAAGCCAAAATAATAAAACTTGCCGTCTTCAAAATTATTTCCCCATTCTTATTCTGTTAGTACTGAAATAGTAAACCTAAATTGGCCTCACTTACCGTATAGGCGCGATTTATGTATCCTAACGAATTGAACTCCCCCCGAAGCCTAAAAATCTTCAGAAACTCCATTTCAACTCCAAGAACTCCTACGATTCCAACATTTATGCGAGCGATGAAGGGCTGAAATGCTGGTCCAAAAGCCACAAACATCATCTGCTGACTTCGAAATACCTTCGAAAAGGCCAGGCTCGTCTGGGAAAAAATCCCCATTTCATAATCATTCCTGCCCAAGCGAATAGTACCCGGAAACTGGTATGCTCTAGTAAATGGCAAATAAATATAACCCACATCATTTTTCATAGGATTGCAAAACGCTTGCCTGGTAGTTAACATGGTCAAAATCAAAAGACATGGCAGAATAAGCTGCAGCACTTTTGAAAACCGAGACCAGCAATTCAAAAGACAACTCCTACGGAAAATCTAGTAACATCTTGGAAATTTATTAGTAGGGGATGGATATCTTTGATCCCCATAATTGAATCCAAAGTGATAATAAACGGCCCCCAAAGTTCCAGTACAAAACGCACAGCTGGACCCAGAGTCATTGCTGTGCTTTTTTTCTCTGCAATGATCTCAGACTCCCGGTAGAATGCCTCAGAGTAATAAGCGCCAAATCCAAATCCGGCATTAAGTACTAAGTTTGAGAACTTTCCTGGGCTCCACATAGAATAGCATGCGAGTTGGTAAGCATTTTCGGTTGCTAATTTGCTTTCAGCTCCAGAACTTGCAGCACCTATATAAAAGGACTTAGTTCCAGTTCCAATACTCAGCTCTGGAACAGCCCTTCCAGTAAATGGAGTTCCATGTCCAATGCCTAAATAAATATCACTGGCAAATCCCTTCAAGTTCATGCCGATGAGAAAAAATAAGAACGCAGCTCGTCTTAATATTGAGATTGCTGAAATCATCATGGGTCAAACCCGATTTGGGACATACAAGATTCCGCATTTCTGTGGCAATACTGAGTATCTATTCACCACCGACGCGCTGACGGACAGAAACACGATAATATAGTCAAACAAATCGGCTTGCGAAGAATTTTCATTCCTGAAAAATTTTTGTTCCGCGTCCCAGACCTTCTGCGCTTCCGTGGTGCTGCGATGCCCATTTTTGCCACAGCAGCACGGAAGGACGGAAACGCAGAATCTCACACAGGAGGATGGGAAACGCCCTACGTTGATTATAGCATTATTGCTGACCACCAACTCTCAGGCGCACTCTCGCTTTTTTCGCTTGCTAGGCCGAGCTTCGGTCCAGGAACCACGTCAGATCGAATCCTTCATAAAATCCCGGTTGTCTTTGGTGGCTAAGTTTCCTAAAAGATCCAACTTTGAAGGATATTGTTGGACTTTTTACAACGTCAAAACTCAACCGAATGAATTCATTGGAGAAAGATTATGATCGCAAATTTTTTAAAAATTATGAGCACAGTGTTTGGCTTGGGGGCGGCTGTTTGGTTCTACTCACCTGACGCCATAGCGGATATTGAAGCTCAAAGCAGTTACGTTTATGACAGCAGCCAGTCCTATATTATTGCCGGCTCCAAAGTTGAAGGTACCTTTGGCGAAGCTTTTATCGATTTGCTTCAGTTCGCTTCTGCCATGTATTCGGCTCTTGATGGCAATCCCTATGCTGGGTATCAGGCATACCAAGAATTTCGCCAATTTATAGACGCCGCTGGTGACAAGGCAGCAATAGGTTCTGGTCACTTCACATTAATCCAAGGGAAGCCACCTGGCCTACTTCGCTTTTCGGTCAATTCCGACGATGACCCTATCGGCACAATTAATGTTGCCTACCCCAACGGCGGCGCTCTCGGTGCTGCTTTTACCAAGCAGGTGTTATGGCAAAGCGGGGCAAAGCACCCACGCATCGACATGACGATCAATCAAAACCTATTGCCTGTTGGCGAATACCCCTTAGTTTTTTATACCAAAGAAACAAAATGTAATATTTGCCTTTCAATTACTCACAAAATAACTCTACGAGTAAAGCCAGCTCCTGCAGTTTGCCACCTAGTCTTCCCGCGTCAATGCACCATTGCGGACAACAAGCTCAGCGAAATCAATCAGGCAATTTCCAATGCCCAAGAAGATCGCCGCCAGACACTCGCAAGATTACAAGCCGAAGGTCCACATGCTGCCATCAAGAGACTGAAACAGCGCTTGGAAAATACATGCCCTCACACGGCTGACCCAGAGGCGTGTATCGATCGGATGATCACAGAGTTCGAAGGCAGTTGCACCAATCACGCCTATGGCGTCCGTACATCAAACAATACCGTATGCTCCCGTCTTGCTCAGATTGATGCGAACTTGTCCGCTTTGGAATTTTCGCGTAAACAAGCAGAGAAAGAAGCAGCGTCCGCCTGTATTTGTCAGCAGTCAGGTCCGATTGATTAAGTCCTTAGTCGAGCCCGAGCCAGTTTCTAAATGCTCGGGCTTCGAATTGAAATCCCGGAGTTAGAGAAATTCCCCGCTTGGAAGAGGTATTCATAATATCTTGAATTTTATAGGGATTTCTTTAAGCTTAAAGTTTTTGCTAAGTATTGCCGATTCCCCAATCAATATATGGGCCGTTAGAAGGATTTAGGGCCGCATTTGAAATCGAGGGGAACGGTATGAAGATTTTTATCGCGCATTCAAAACTAGATCTACTTGCGCATAGCCATAACAATAGTATTCTGCGTGCAGCGTTTGTTGGCCTAAGTTTCTGTCTTCTTCTCAGCTGCGATATGGCATCGAGAATTTCGAGCAAGAGCATTTCTCCTCAAAAGAATTCTGATTCGCCGAAGTCAATGAACTCGCTTGCACTATCCTTTAAGGTAGTCGAGGATATCGAACTTGCTCTCGTCGCGTCCGGTATGGCTCCGGCCGAAGCAAAAATTCTATCCAGCGGCGCACTTGCAGGTCTAGCGAATACCTCCACCACAGCTGGCCTTGGCTTGGCTGAGCAAGAAACCAGCGAGACTGGCCTGGAAGTTTTGCTGCCGCAAGCCCTAGCAGGCGCCATGAATGCTATGAACGACCCCGCCGCTGGCCTTAGCACTGGCGCAAAAAAACTTCAAATGACGGGGATTATGACCAAGACGACGTTTACGTCTCTCGACGGGCGGCTCGACGCGCTCTCCGACTCGGTTAAAACCGTGATCCCCGGAAATATCGCCAAATCTGCGGTACAAAATCTCGGGGCCGTTGGATTGTCTGATGAAGAATTTGCTACCGGAGTCGGTTCGGTTATCGAAAACACCGTCGCCAATCTTAACAATGCCGGTTACAAAAAGTCCGAAATGAAAAATGTCGTATCGTATATCGCCAAATCCGGCGTTGAGGGTATGAAGAGTGCAGGTATCAAGGTTACCAACATTGGTCCAGCGATGACGACTTTGATGAGCAATGCCGTCGGCGGATTGGGGCAATCAGGAGTCACAGGCTCTGAGATGAACGATATGGTAGGACCTATCATGTCGATCGCTGTCGGGGGCTTAGCGGACCTTGGCTTGAAGGGTTCTTCCCAAATGCAGTCGCTCGTCGGAGATCTCATGGGCAGTGCCGTAAAGGGCCTCAAAAAAGCAGGCATAAAACAAGCATCCGAGGTTGATGGGATTATCAAAGGTTGCGTCCACGGGGCGATGGAAGGAGTTACAAATTCCGGAGTGACACCCGATAAAATGGTAAACTTCATGGGTGATATGATGAAGGGGGCGGTCGGCCCGCTTATCGAAATCGGCGTTACTCAACCGACTGATATCAAAAACCTCACGTCATCCTGGGCGTCTAGTGCTATTTCTTTGTTCTCCGAATTTGGTGTCACCGATGCTTCCATGGTAAAAGATGCGGCAAAGGCAGTCGCAACAGGCACGATGTCAGCTCTAGGAAAACTCAAAGAGTCCGGGCAGATCGATGCTTCGGTTGTTCAGCTTTCGTCTCAAGCTATTTCGGAAAAAAGCGTTAGTGCCCTTTATCAGCATGCATCAAAGGGCGGCTTTGCGGGAGAGATAGGTTCGTTAGCGGTTGGATTTACCACGGGGATGGCATCAGGTCTGGCACAAGCTGGTTGGCAGAGTTCAGCCATCGGGAGTATGACCTCATCCTTCACTGCCGGATTCCAAGATGCACTCAAGAACGAAGGCGCATTTGATACCGCGAGCCTAAGCGCTCTAACAAGTTCGCTCCAAAGCTCCACAAACACCTATATTACCGCCCTTGCAGCATTCAATCCAACCTATATCCCACCGGGTTATGCACCGCCACAAACAACAGGAACAGGAACAGGAACGCAATACTATGTGCCACCGACAACAGCCACTGGCGGAGGTTCGGTCGATGATCCTACGAATCTCTACGCAGATGCTGATAGTTTGACCTCTGTGACGCTCCACTGGAACAATCCAGTGGCAGCTCCGCCAGAAAATGGCTACCGGATATCCCATGCGGTAGGTGCGGCGCCGCCCGATTGCAATTCGCCTATTTCGACGCAAACGTCTTTGAGCTTTACGATGAATCCACTGCCTGGCGGGGGAGTCTCCTGGTTTCGGGTCTGCGCTGTCTATGCCAGCTCAATATCAAACGGCGTGGTGATGAGCACGCCGGTAACCCGTGATTCGTTCACGTCAATTGCGACAGGCGATCATCATGCCTGCGGCATCGTTTCGTCAGGAAAAGTGTTCTGCTGGGGAGAAAATCAGCAAGGGCAGCTCGGGATAGGGACGGGAGGTGGAACCAGTGCCGACCCGGTGGCAGTGGTTCAAACAGGCAAATTTGTGCGGGTTTCAGCTGGCTCGGCGCATACTTGCGGTATTAGCACTCAGGGCGAGATCTACTGTTGGGGACACAACTACTATGGGCAACTTGGAATTGGCACAAACGGGGATACCAACGCTAATCCCACTCCGGTAAAAGTAGGTTTGAGCGACCCATCGGATAGATTTATTGATCTTGATTCTTCGTATGAATACAGCTGTGCGATTAATAGAGTTGGAGCCGCCTACTGCTGGGGAACTAACAGCCAAGGCCAGATCGG
>CAZOSN010000239.1:0-5559 GCA_964582405.1 uncultured Oligoflexales bacterium
TCTTGATCCCAGAGCTTTTTCACCGTCTCTGACCAATTTTGAATTTTTTGAATTTTGTCGATCATTAGTACAACGCAACTTGACCTTCTCGCCTCGTGCCAACTGGATTCAATGGCAAGTGATCCCTCAAGCTGCCTGCCATCTCCTGAGGTGTACTGATATTTCGAAGATGCGGAACGATTTGATGAAATGAGGTGCTTTAGTGCCGTAGTTTTGCCAACTTGCCGTGGTCCAATCAAAATTTGTATGAATCGGGGCGCCTCGGTAAGTCGCTTTGAAAGAGTTTTTTCCCAATTCATAACTATGGTGTTCATTTTTATCCAATATTATCAAATGGATGTAAAATTACTCAATACGTTAGGTAATTTTACTCAATGCACCGTGTTTCTTCAAGACTACGATTCAGAAACAACCAATTTATCGCCCGTTCTGTCGCGGTACGAATCGCCGTAATCAACTCTGATTGTGGTTCGCTACTTACATTTTGCCCGGGGTGCCACCTATCCAATCCCGCCGCCTAAGGGTAGGTGATGTTGCCTTCCATATCTGCGAACCCGTCGGCCAACCCATTGGCAAGTTCGAGGCTCAGTCACTTCAACCTTGCGGCTTCCGGCCTACATCTCTCCCTGTTTACGCTTGTAGGAAATTACTGATTCACCACACTAGTTTGTCCTGTATCCACCACAGCCAACCGGCGCCATGCTTTCAGTGTTTGGATCGACAAACGGTGCCCTGTACGACTCTTCAAACATATTGGTCGCGTCACCAGGTTTGAGAGGGCTGTATGCGTTCCAGTCAGTGCAGAGAACTGACGAGGCTTCGTGGACAGATCTCTGATAGGAGCTCATTGCTGAAGACGTATCATAGAGTTGATCATGAATTGGTCCCAGCCCAACGAGATCGGCAACGCCCTGGGCAAATTGTGAGTCTTCACCTTTGCGGGTGACGTAAATGGTTTCTTTGCAGCCCATTGCATTGAGAACCAATGTTGGGGAAAGGTCGCTCCAACCGCCGAACGAAAGATATTGATTGCCATCATTCTGAAAAGCCTGAGCATTGGTTAAACCCGGCTCGGCAGGAGATAGAGCTAGGATTTCTCGCCAGGTCATTGGACCCAAACCGAGAAATCGCTGACTTTTAGCATCGTCGAGGGATGCCACGGCTTCAGCCTTGCTTACATCGCTTTCTTGGCCAGTGTAGCCAAACCGAATGCCGTCCACGGAAATCCCAAGGTTTGGCAATTCGCCGGCTTCATACTTTCTCTTCGCGACGTAGTATGATTCCAATTCATTTCTCAGAACAGAAGTCGAAACGAGAACAGTGGCATGCTGACCCACGACTTCATCCAGACGTGAATTTGCCACCGAATTCTCCACATCGACATATATCTTGATCAGCTGACTGAATTCAGCTCCGCAATCAGAAGCCTTGATTTCCTGCCATGTCTGTTTTTGGCCTGACGATGACTGGCTGCAGCGAGCAAGGAATCGAGCCATTGGCTCCACAAGCTCTGGAGCACGTCCGGCATAGAAATTACCGAGACGACCGATTTCATGGGTTAGTCCATGGAAGTTTAGAATTCCGGGCCTCAGGACGATCGCCGGGTCGGTTGCCGAAAATTTGCCAAACTCGGTGATTGCTTTGGCCGCCTCTTGGGCTCGATAGCGCAGAAGTTTTGGTGAAGCGGCACCGTTCCTAATAATTGCTGGATCAAATACGAACGACACAAATTCTGGATTGATAAGCTCACGAACGTCCGGACTTGTGAGCACAACTTGCAATGACTTCAGACCCTTTTGGATCCGACCGATATCAGAAGACGTCAGACTCTTGATATCGACTTTGGCAAGCTCATTCTTTAAACTAGCCAAATTCAATGCATTCTGGGCAACCGAACTGCTTCCTACCACATCAATCCATTCCATAATAGATTTCATCAGAAGCCCCAGTCTAGACCCAATGTCGCTCTGTGAGCACCCAGCTTCGGGACAAGACATATTTATTGCCGGATTAGTCAGCATGCTTTCATAGAGGAAGATCGTCACAGAGGCTGAACTGCCGCCTGCGAGACCATCGATTTGCCCTTTTTCTTCGAGGACTTTGGCCAGGGCACCAAAATGAGCAAACACATTTTCACCATTTCCTCTTATTCCAGTACAAAGCTGAGGCTCGGCATTTAGATTGGATGCATAAGTTATGGCGAATAGGGATAAAGTACAGGAAATGGCTAACAAAAAACGCATGGGCTCCTCCTTGTTTTTTGATCTACGGAGCGATGTAACATAAATCAAGTTTATAAACAATATAAAGTTTTACCATCATCGCACCCCTTTGTCTTGGTCCTCGCCCAATCACCCACCCTAGTGGGTGGGCAAGTCCGCACCGTTGTGCGGCCCTTGGCATCATGCCACAATTGAGACAGGAGGTCGCGCATCACAAGTGCCCTCCGTTTCCCCCTATCAATCGATTGAGGATGCCATTGGGATCAGAGATTATTGGCGGGTTACGATCGAGAGTTGTTGAATTAAATCTAATCAACTTAGTAGTAGCAATTCTCGGTTCCATCATCTTGTCGTTGATTCTTAGATGGTTTTATATTCGGTTTGGGCGCTCGTACTCAAATCGCCGGAGTTTGGGCGACACCTTTCTCCTGCTGTCGGTGAGCGTGTGCCTGGTGATCTTTCTGGTTAAATCTTCCTTGGCGCTTTCGCTCGGCTTGGTCGGGGCACTATCAATTGTACGCTTTCGCGCCGCGATCAAAGAACCCGAAGAGTTAGTGTTCTTGTTTTTTGCCATTACTATTGGTCTAGGATTTGGTGCTGAACAAAAAATCGCCACAACTTTAGCCTTTGCTATCACTATCCCTATTGTATTTATTCACAATGTCTATATAAAAAATCGCACGGAAGATAGCGGCATGTTTCTAAATCTGCGTGTTCCAGGAGCCGAAAACGTAAAAGGACTCGTCGGTGTGCTAGACAAGAATTCCGTGCGCTACGAACTTAAGCGGATGGATGCTTCTGCCAACGAGGTTAATTCAACTTTTCTCGTCCATCTTAAAAAACCCGACCAAATCTGGCTTCTTCAGAGCGAAATAAAGGCTCAATACCCTGATGGTGAAATTTCGGTAATTAACAATTCTGCAACCGCCCATATTTTTTAGCAGCGGTATGTAGGAACACGTAAATGTTTAAACGGGGCCCGAGGATTGATACGACAAGAATTGCGCAGGGAAATCAAACTCCTGATACCAGGCAATAATTGCGACTATGTCAGGCAACTCGTGCTGAATACCCGCGGGTCATTTTCAAAACAGTATCCCGATCGCATCGTCAATAATATCTATTTTGATTCGCCGGCGCTTTCCTGTTATACCGACAACCTTGCTGGCTTGAGCGAAAGAAGCAAGCTGCGCTGGCGCTTTTATGGCAATCTTTATGGAGTGATTGCCACTTCAGCCTTGGAAATTAAAAGACGCCATCATCGGTATTGCGAGAAACTTGTCCAACCTGTTAGCTTCCCAATCGACATGGCAAATTCATGGCGCGATATTTGTGGCTCTTTGCAGATCAGGATAGACTCTGTTTTTTATCATGCGTTTCGCTTGTGCCCCGAACCAGCGATTGTTAACCGATATTTGAGAGAATACTATGAAGATTTTAACAGGCATGTCAGGTTAACGATTGACCGCGACCTTGAATACTTTCCTATCAATTTTACGTCCAAGCCTTATTATGGACGTTCCATCTATTTAATGCCCTTTCAAATTGTTGAGATTAAAACCAGCATAGCTTTTGAAAGCGAAATAGGTCAAATACTCCGCGATCTACCTTTTCAAGTCACAAAAAGCTCAAAATATGCCATGGGCGTTCAGGCGCTGGCGATCTAGGGAATGGCAAGCCTGGCAATGAAACGACATCTGGCAACACTGCACCATCAAACTCGCCCTATTCCCAATGTTTGACTCATTCCCTTGCGGCGCGGCAAGGAAGAAAATCAATAAATCATAACAATCAAAGGGTTATTAGGATTACTTAAGGTTTCAGAAACTTATACCGATAAGCTCTTTGAGACCGATTGGTTATGACTTTAAGCAAGAAATCGGAGCAATATGAAAAGTGGAAATTCAACTTTTTTACTTCATACCGCAGCGTCAATACTCCTAATTTCCTGCGGACTTCAATCGAAAACTGAATCACACCGAGGGTCAGGTGACGTTCATCCCGCCAAAACTTGCCAGAACGAGCAAGAGGCTCAAAGCAAAGCCCTGTTTTGTGACATTACCGCTGATTTTTTAAATATCAGCAAGGCCAAAACATGCTTGGGTGATGTCCCGGCATGGGCAATCAAGGTCACAAGCAAATCTCCTCCGAAAGCTGGGACCAGTGGCTGTGATCAATTCATCATTGGCGAAACAATAACCGTAAAACCAGCAAACTTTCAGGAGATGCCGATCACTGAACTCAACGGCAAAAAGATTAAGGGAAGCTTATCGACGCTCAACGAGCTCGTCGATATAAGCCTTGAAGAAAACAATGGGCAATGTGATAAATCAATTACCAGCGGAATTTTCCTACGCGCAAATTACGATGCCCCAGTCGATGAACCAACCGTGGTGATCCCCATAGTCTGTCAATTGACAGGCCGAATATCTAAGCTTAGTTTTCCTACAGAAGTTAAAAAAAATTCTTGTAACGATAAATATGCCACCCCAGGTTACCTCATACTTGAAACCGCTAAAGTTGTCTCTTTATCTGCTACCGAATCATGCGAATCCAGGTACATGATAGGGGCTTCGGAGCAATTTAATTTCCCGGACGGTATCAAAATCTCTGCAAAAGAAGGTGATACAGTCGAAGTAACCCTTTCCTCTGGTATCCTGAAGTCAGTCGTCGTCAAAAACACCGGTAAAACTCCAGACTGTGAGCCAATGAAGCTTGCACCAGTGAACGTTGGAAACGAACCCCCACCCGATGACATTCTGCCTCCAGTTACTCCAGTTATAAAAAACAAATGCAAGCCTGCGGCGACGCCGTGAACGAGGAAATACCATGCGAAAAACAGAAAAGTCGAATCATAGGTTAACCGTTCTTGTTTGTGCATTGTTTTGCGCTATTCTTTATGGTTGCCAATACTTAGGCGACAATCCAGACAAAAAATCTAACCAAGGAAGTTCAGCCAAGCTGCTTGCGGATTCACCATTTTCATCATGCGATAGCGCCAACTGCAAAAGCAGCTTTAACGACCTTGCGACAATGCTCAGTTTTACGAAAGAAGCATCCAATGGGTTCGGCGCGGTTAAATTGCTGAAATTGATCTACCGACGTTCACCCGTAAATCCTGTTCCCGGGCGCATCTATTACATCAATTCTAATACCTACACGTTACATCATATTTTTACCAAGAACGAGCTTCAGTGGGAGATTCCGCCGAGAGAATTTAACAGGAACTATGGCATTCCAGGCCCCGATCGAGTGTTGAAGCTCGCTACCATAACCTGGGTGTAGAATGATCCCAAGGGTCCTCTTATGCTGTTAGAACTTTGGAACGGTGACAATC
>CAZOSN010000240.1:0-5556 GCA_964582405.1 uncultured Oligoflexales bacterium
TGACGACGCTATTGTCTCCGACTCTTTGTATTAAATCAGAATCGAGCTCTTCGAGTCTAAACACTTGATCTAAACGAGCTCCAAAGATGGCCTTGGTTCCCAAATCAAATAGTATAAAACTGTTGGGCTCAGCAGAAAGTTCTTGAATAGAATCTTCCGGAGCCCGTCTACAATTCGATTGTTGGTTGACCTGAAGTTGTTCTCCAACACCTCCCAGCTCGGCAATACCCTTGATGTCGAGGACTAGTCCCACCGTGCCGTCGTCCATAAAAGTAGCCCCGACAAATGCAGATTTTGGGTTAAAATAGGATGGAATGCTTTTGACGACTATCTCTTCTGTGTCTAATATCCGTGTCACTTGCATCGCAAAAGTTGAATTCTCCCACTCGAGAATCAGGATTTCCTTAACTGCGTTTTCGGAACTAGATCCGGATTTACTACGATCATTTCGGCTTATTTGAAGAATCCCTGAGAGTTGAACGAGCGGAAATACCTCGTCATCAATTTTAATTATGCCACCGGGCATCGTTGTTTTGATGGAACTTTTGTAACGTGATTCATCGATTTTCAAAACTCGCTGAATGGCATCTTGAGGTATGGCAAAACAAAAACCTTCAGCTTCGACCAAAAGAGCGGTAATGATTAGGGCAGATTTAGGCACCGGAAGACGTAGATGAAAAGTTGATCCCAGTCCAGGTTTGGACTCTACAAAGATTTTACCTCCAACGCTATCAACCGAAGATTTAACCATATCCATTCCGACGCCTCGTCCGGATACATCGGAAATCGCCGCTGCGGTACTAAACCCTGGCGCGAAAATGATATTTAAAGCCTGTTTGCCATTCATTCTTTCGAGTTGTTCTCCTGAATAGAGTCCTTTTTCTAACGCTTTGGCTTTAATTTTGTCTGGGTCAATTCCTCGCCCATCATCAGAAATCAAAATTTCGATTTCTTCTTTAGATTCCTTGAAGACAATAGAGATAGTACCAGTTTCTGATTTGTTAGAGGAAAGCCGCGTAGCTTTGTCTTCAATACCATGATCAGCGCTATTTCGGACCAGGTGAATTAGGCTATTGCTGCAAACAGTGGCTAACGTATTGTCGATCCGGATTTTTTCTCCCTCAATTTTGACTGCTATTGATTTATTTAAGCTTTTTGCTAAGTCCCGAACAACCCTTGGAATAGGTTTAACGATTCCTGAAAGTGAAATTTTTCTAAGATCAACAATGTGATTTTGAATAGCGCTGTTGATTTTGTGCATTTCCTCGAGAAGTTTACTCAAATTTTGAATATCTCTATTTTCTGGCTGCTGGCGCTCAATGATTTTGATGATTTTAGTTACCATGTTCCTAGTTATGGTTATTTCACCAGAATTTGTTGAAAGCTGTTCCAGCTTTTCGACCGGTACGCCGATTGTGTCCTTTGGTTTTAGCGTTGGCTGATTTGTTCGATCGGTTTTGATTTCAGCTTCTGAAGGTAATTGGTGATCCAGTCGATCAGAGCCCGTCGATTTGATATCAAGTTCTGGAAGAATTTCGTTGAGCGTGATTTGATCAAGGCTTTTGTCAGGAACACAGGAAATTAGGAATTTTATGCGATCGTAACCCTTCAGAAGGATTTCGTATATGTTATCGGTAAGTGCTATTTCGTTTTTCTTTACTGACGAAATAACGTCTTCATATTTGTGCACGTAGGTTTTTATGATGTCGGTTGTGAGTACACCACTGGAACCCTTTATTGTATGAGCTGCTCGGAAGATAAGATCTATTTTATCCTGATCGGTTCTGTCATTTTCGAGAGACAAAAGCACCGAATCCATGTCTTCGATAATGCTTGTTGATTCCTCAAAGAATATAAGCTCGAGGGCTTGTGTTTCTCTGATGATATCAACTCGATTTTGGCTGTATTTTCCTATGATCGCCTTGAAATCTGAATCATCGAGAGGCTTATCGTAAAACGCCTCTATCTTTAGATTGAGAGCTTCGAGTGCCATTTCTTTTGTGACATAGGATGAGACAATAATAAATGGTATCGCGGCAGCTATAGGAAGAGTAGCAGTTCGTAGTTCAAAGCCATTCGCGCCTGGCATAATAAAGTCACTGATGATCATTACGATTTCTGCAAGATTTGCTTTTATATACTCTGCAGCTTTTTGGGGATCAGTAAAAGCGACAGGCGTAAATCCACCGGCCTCGACAGAACTTTTGTAGAGTTCAAGAATATCGGACTCGTCATCAACGCAAACAATTTTTAGGTCGAAGTTCGTCACGAAAACGCCTTTCACAGCATTTAAAGTGCTTACAACATGCCGAATATTCACTGGTCATGTTGTTTGATATTAACATACTGAAGGTTTCTATTCTCATGATGCTTTTACCTCTATGGGATCGACTGTTTGATATATTCTTCTTATGATTCCTGATTGATGTGCTTCCCTTGTAGGCTAAGCTTTTCTTAGCTTAGACGTAAGGCATTCTGCTCTCTCGACTAAGAAGTCTAGTGAAACAACCCAGGTTTGAGAAAAATTTTCGTTCCGCGTTTCCGTCCTTCCGTAGTGCTGCGATGCGTATTTTTACGACAGAAGCGCGGAAGGACGGAATCGCAGAATCTTTGGCCGTGTGTTTGCCTTTCGCGCTCATCAAAAGTCTGAGGCTTGGATCAAGCTCCCTAAAACCGGCGCTGTTTGTCGTGTGCCAGGAATATTCCAAAGCTGAGAAGACGGCAACCCAAGCACGGTCATCAAGGTATTGGTCACATGGTAATAGGCCAAATAATCTGAGGAACGATAAACCGGAAACGATCCCTGGCGAATAATCTGTCCGCTCGCGACATCAAAGGGTTTGCCAAACGACATCGTGAGGTTGGCATCTTTTGCGAGATGGGCACCGCTTACCGGTGTGAATTGACCATCAGCGGTCAATTGATCGAGATCGGTTTCGCCGATGATTCGGTTTTTGGCCATACCCTTGCCACCAACCAAATAGGTATTATTGAAGCGATTGTGATCGGTACCAGTCGTCTCCACGGTGGCATAGGTCTGTTTAAAACTACGACCAAATTCTGAGGTGACCACAAAAGTCGTAACATCCATAAAACTCAAACCTCGGGATTCGTCGAAAGGAGTATTCACAAGCGAGTCAATGATGGTGGTGATCCGGCTAACGATATCCTCATGAATGGTAGGAGCCATTTGCGCCGTCATCGGATCGTGAGCATCGAGAGGTACATCGATTTGGAGATCGGCGGTATTGGTCAAGTTTTTTTGGAAACACTGGAGAATCGCCGCCATATCTTGGGCCGTTCCCCTAAGGTTGGCCGGTATCTGGATTTGGTTGAGACGTTGCCCCAGAGTTTGGGAGCTAAATAGCCCTTGGAGAAGTTGATTGCAGCCGGTTGTAAACATCCCCTTAGGCCGGCTGGCATTGGCATGGATGCGCGCCTGGACCAAGGCGCGTGCGTTCTGATAGTCATCGTTGCCAGCATCGGCGACAAGGCCGGTTAGGCTACGAATAATGGTCGGTGACAAGCTTACCGATGCTCCGAGATTGCGGATGTTCAACTGACGAAACCGGTTGACCCCAAACTGCACACCATCCAGTGGTTTATCGGGGCTCAAGTTCATGCCAAAATACGTGCCACCTGCTTCGTTGCCCGCATAAATCAGGTTGGTATTCTGATCGTGGCCGTCAAAATCACCACTCATATGGACCCCGCGTAAAACGCTAAAGTAATTCCTGTACTGATAAAGAGGGGCGACCAGCGCAGCCGTCGAAAAGCGACCATTGGCTGCTAGCCAGTCAAATGGTGTTTGATCCTCTCGCAGGTAGTTCTTGACCAACCCTTTGCCAAGCCATGATCGTGGCCTGGGATCAAACAGATACTCCTGATCCCAGCCGCCTTTAAAGTAGACATTCAGAAAGAAATGAGGGTTCTGCCCTGACACCGACCCATCGGCTCTCAGGCGAGGGGGATGAAGCAGCAATGTTCCACTCGTACCGAGGAGCGCTAAGGCGCTGCGTCGGCTAAGCTGTAGCCCCGAGTGTTGTTCGGAAGACGGCATCAAGGTTCTCCTCCGTTCTTTATGATTCGAGCATAAAGTAAGGGTTTAGGAACAACGTATAAAACACAAGCATCACCCGCTTTTGTGGATCATTGATGCTTGTAATACCGTACTCATCCAGGGCGTTGCGCCAGGCTTCAAATTCCTGGGATGCCCCGAAGCCCACAAGCTGGATCCAAATTTCCTGAAGACTTGGCGTTTGGGAATCCCGGCACAGATCCAAAACGAGCGGCTCAAAACTGCTTCGAATCGGAAATACCCGAGGAATATCACTTTGAGGGTTGCAGACCAAACTGACCTGTTCGGCGGTTTTTGACCATAGGTTGTCCCATAGATACATATTGAACGCATTGGGATCGCCAGCCATGAACACCCCCTCATCAAAACTTCCAAGCAGTGTTTTGATGTGGACATAGGTGTAGCCGAGGAAGCGATACAACTCAAAAAACTGAGTATCACTGCGCTCAAAGATTTGATCCCTGAGAATCGCTTCAACCGTGAAGTAACCTCTGAACTGCCCGACTTGCTTGCCACCGCTGGCAGCGCGAGCCGCTTGGGGCGCGGTCCCAATCATGCAAACCAAAAGCAGTACCCGGCTCAAAAATTTCGTGACTGCGTTTTTCATAGGAGAAATCCTCATTTGATACATCCTATCTACTGGCATGCACTAAGTTGGCGATCCGCCCACAGGTAAAGCTTAGCGCGGCTCACAGCTGGTAAATCTCCTCCCATAGGCATCCGCCGGCTAGGGTCGTCTGTGGCAACACGATCCTTGATGGCAGCGAACGTGCTGCAGGACTGAACCTGTATTCCTGACTTGATATGCTTAAAGCCTTTGACCCCATTGGCGGTTTCAATCCAAGTGTCCAATGCCAGACCACGGCTTGCATAGGCGCTATTGTGGCAAGAGATGCAGTGATCCTCAAAAATAGCGGCCACGGCACAAGGGGGACGGTCAGTAGCATCAACGCCATCAGCGAAATCGTAACACTCATCTTTGTCGGGGTTTTGTTGGCGGAACGCCGTGCTGGTAACGATTTTCTTGATGGCGGCCTTGAAGCTTGCCGTCGATGGTGCCGGTTCCGTCAACACTCTTGTAACATCATCAAGCCAGCGGCCATCAAAAGTCTGGTTGGTTCCGATAAAATATTCAGCCATCCGTTCAGCCAAGCAGCGTTTAGCTTCGGGTGCAGTACGAATGATACCAACCAAATCGTTGAGGCGGTTGCCATAGCTATTGAGTTCAGGCTGCTCAGTCGATCGGATATAGCCGACGTTCCAATCATAAGTGTCTTGCTTGCGCCAGCTTTCCCAGTAAGCTGCGACTTCAGATCCTTGAATCATTTTGCCATCATCGAAAACCAACTTATGAGTCCCCTCAAAGTCGATGCCACCTCGGCCAATATAGCGGAAAAAGCCACCAATCGGGTCGAGTTTGTAGTGGTGTGAGGAGGCGCTTTAGATGATGGCATCACGGCTATTTTTGATCAACTTCG
>CAZOSN010000241.1:0-5522 GCA_964582405.1 uncultured Oligoflexales bacterium
TGTTGCCGAGGGAGATCCCTCCTCACTTCGTTCGATCGGGACACGTCGCTGGCGCGAAACGGAGTTTCGCGCCCGCGACGTGTCCCGATCGAGGAAGAAGATTCGCTACGATCGATATCCCGCGGTCGCGAGCAAGTGGTTGAACGCCGCAAGGCAATTGGTAACCAATTAAAGTCGAGGCTCTACTATTTAGGGTTTGCGCTTAGCGACCAGAAAATCTCGGAGAACCTTGGGGGACATAGGAGGCCGGCCACCATCCTTGTACATATCCTCGAAATCATCGAGATTGATCTTTGGAGCGATCTCTTCTTGGATGGTAAAGCAGATGTCTCCAGGTCGTAAGAAGTCAGCGAGCATACGATCCGCCCCGAACAAATATTGCTGTTTTAAGAATCCAAGTTTCATGATGAGCAAAATAGCTCAGAAATAGGCTTTTCTCAGCAATAAATCGTGAAAATCGGCTAAAAATTAGCGAGATTTGCAGAAAAATTCACGAAGACCATTCGGATGACCCGGGGAGATCCTTCAGTCGCTAAGGCTCCTTCAGGACACGATTCTGCTGAAAAAGCGGAGCTTTTTCAGCAGAATCTAATTAACGCTCGCGCTTGGCGTAAATGTAGGAAGTTTTATGCACTCCTTGTGATCACCAACCATGACGCAGTCAAGCGCACCGCTCGTGGAGGTATCCCCTGCTGCAAAAATCCAAGCTGCATCCGAATAGTCATAACCTAGATCTACCGTTACGGTAGCTCCCTCAGTTACTGATATGGCTGTGGCAGACTTTGCACCGGATGCAACGCAGGCCGTCCGTAAGACCTCGGTTGGTCCAGTCATTCCGGAGGTCTGAAACTTGAGGTTCAGAGCATCTGCCGATGCGGTCTTACAAAGCTCGATCCGCGTGTAGTAATACTCACCAACTTCGATTTCCCGAGCGGAGGCGTTGATGTCGGCATTCACGGCAGCCGGATCGCGGGCGATATCGAAGAATTTGGTGACGTTATTCTGAGCCCCACCGATATCGCAATTACGGATATCTTCGTTGCACTCAGGATTGAGATAAATGATGCCTGTTTTTCCGGTATTATTGCCTTTATCGTCAGAGCCCTCCGAAAGATACACGGCAATAATCTTTACACCAAGGACAAGCGGCTTCTCTTTCTTTTGGGGATCGCCAGGTTCACCAATGAGCAGACTGCTATGGCCGTTCATCGCTATCCTGGCGCTGCCAGTCTTTGTATCCTCACCGCTCTCAGAGCATCCCCAAACACCTAGAATCAAACCAAAGAGAATCAAACCAACACGCATAGATCCCTCCAAAACCTCTGAAGGCTAAAACCAACGATTAAGCTCCACAACTTTTAAGCCCAAGTATAACACAGTAATTCTAAAACGCTTCGATCCGCATCTGCTCCGACTCGCCGTGAAATATCTGCAAGTTACCCGTCAGGCCGGGCTAATTTTTTGCGTCGAGCTTGAGGCAACTCATCCCTTTCGTTTTCTTCGAACTTGACACGCCCAAATAAAAATCCTATGAGCGCTGAAAATCCTCCGAGCAGGAAATCAAGTATGCGCCCTAGCCTTATTCAATCGGCTGCTATGTTTGCGACGCTCGTTGCTTTCGACCTCAACGCCGACACGATGGATTTCGAGACCCGATCCTACATTCGCGGCGCCCTTGCGCCATACGGCAGCCCAGAACGCGCGCAGGCCGGAAAAATTCTTGACGAGAGGCTCAACGCTGTCTACCGAAACGAAATAGGAAGGCTACCCGATCAATCAGAGGAAGCGAAGCGGGAAAGAACCGAAACCCAGCGCGCCCTGGGCTATACCGTTGAGACTATGAAAGGCGATGCCCCTCGCTGCCCAAAAAGCCAACGAATCCGCGTCTTCCGGGGCGCGAGAGGGGATGTCGTATTGCGAAAATCCGACAGGATCGCAAGCTTTTTTACCCGCTTGACGGCGCGACTCAACGAGGCCGCCGATCGTCGAATTCCTCAAATGATCCCAAACGATCCCAAACGCAACACGATCATATCCAATGAGTTTGAAGCCTACGACGAAGTATCGCTCAGTAAAATCGAATGGGAGGAGCTTCTGGGCATCAATCAAAAGGATCCCGGCAAATTCGATGGCGAAGCTAGCCAATTTATTGATCTCAGACTGCCCAAGCTTGGCCGTTCCCACAGCTTTGATTCATCATCGTCCCTGTTTATTAGCACCTCACTGGATCCGCGGATTGCTGTCAACTATGGCCCACCGCTTCTGATCTTAGAAATTTGCCCCGAGCGCGCTATATTCTCAGCCTGGAGCATCTTCCCCAGCGAGCAGGAAATACTGATTCCATTTACTATCTTTCCCGAAGAGATCGTGGCCTATCTCGGAGCCTTGGATCCCTTTAGTCTGGACCCTCTATTTGAACCTCTTATAAAGACCGATTTTTTTTCGGAACCTATTCCCCCGACCAGTCCGCTAGGCGACTCCCTGACGCCAATGAATCCGAACGATACCTTCGCAAGGATTTTTTTTAATGCCGGAGGTATCGAATACTCGAGTGAGCCTCTCAACAGACTGAGGGAGATGCCCAAGGACTTTCAAACCCTGCTCGACTCGTCATGGAATACTTCAAAATACCGCGAGGCCTTTGAAAGCTTATCCAGAGGAACCATAAAAAGTTCCTGCGCTAGCTCGCAGTCGCTCATTTCAGAGCTTGGCTCGCCTTATGTTGAATCAGTTTTGAATACGATGCAAAAATGGGCCGAGGTAAGACAGTGTCAGCTTGCTAGTCCCAATGGGATCTGCGAAAACGATGCAAAATTCTGCATGCCGCTCGCTCTGAGCCTGTCCGAAACCAAGCAACTGGCTCAAACCAAACTAGACCAATTCAACCGCATATGTTTGGCCACCGAGCCCAAGGGTCCAATTTCAGACTGGTTGGTAGAGTTTCCCGCCCAAACTTTCAGCGGAGTCGGCTGTTTGGTACCAGACTTTATCCCGACAAGCTCCACCAGAGAACTGAATTTCAACGGTACCAAACTTATACTGGCTGGAATTGAATCTCAGCCAATCTTAGACGATGTCACCAACTACAAAAGTTACTTAACTAAACCCGCAACCGTGGGCAGCATTTCGCTCCTCCCTGGCAAATTTTCCTGGGCCTATGCCGCTCATGGTGAAAAAATTTTGATGGCTGCCATTGTTGGCACTGGCAGCACCATGGAACTTGTAAGCCCACTAAAGTCCGCCCAAACGGCAAAATTCGTTGCAAACGCACCCTGCGAGTACAAAATTGTAGGTCTTGATGTTGATTTCTTTTGCGACGCAACGGTCTCATTTAACACAATGGAAATGACCTTCCAAATAGATGTTCCGTTTGGCGGGCGAACCCATGCGTACCAAAAAACCAAACCAGGAATGGACTCAGCCTGGCTAGACCTTCACGGTTCGGATCGCCCAGCGATGCTGATAACTCCGCACCAAAGAATCCCCTGCCAGAGAATTTCAGTTGATACCAACGGCTCCATCTACGAAATCCTATTGGAAGAGGCTACTGACCTTCTGATGGAGGATGGTCACTATCAGACAGGCGAGCCATTCGATACTATTTTTATCAATGACAAGGGATTTCCCGAATTCGCGTTCTAGGGGCGGTTGACGTTTGGCCCTTAGGGGTTTATCGTTTCAAAAAAGCATCAGGCCGTTTGCCCAGCAGGCGCTGCAACAGGTTCCACGATCCTAAGAATCTCCTGCTGAAGATCATCGATCGACTTTGCCTTGTCAAAAATTGTCACATAGTCATGCCTTGCCATCTCCTGGATCAATTCCGGATTCCAGAAGCCGGTGACGATCAGTATAGGGATCTTGTCGCGCCGCACGTCACGAATTTTTTGAACGAGCATTTTTCCGTTGAGGGATGGCATGTTCAAATCGGTAACCACGAGATCAAAAGGTTCTTTGGCCAGAATTAGCAAGGCATCAAGACCATTCGTGCATTCGGTGACAGTAAATCCCATGCCCTCGATAACGCTGCGATAAACCAAACGGATATCGACATCATCATCGACAAGGAGGACATGCGAGCCCGTCAATTTTTGAATCGACTGATAAGGGGGGATCTCGATCAAAATTTTTGATCCCACGGTAGGCTTCGACTCCATGAAAACTGTGCCACCTAGATTTCTGACCGCATCCCGCAAAGCCGCCATTCCGATTCCCCGCCCCGAGGTCACGGTAACAGTATCAGATGACGACAATCCAGCCTCAAAGATGAGCTGATCGATTTCTTCGGGAGTCATTAATTCCGCCGTATTTTCGTCTATAACACCCCTCGCAAGGGCAGCTTGTTTGATCCGGGCACGATCAACTCCTGCTCCGTCATCGGTCAATGAGATCAAAACATTGCCGCCTTTGTCGTTTGCAAACGTGAGTCTTATTTTGCCTTTGCGGGGCTTACCTCTTATCGCACGGGTTGGTCCATCTTCGATCCCATGGTCGCAGGCATTGTTGAGCGCATGGATCAAGCTTCGAAAAACGGGGGCCATCCTTTCAAAATCAACACGCACATCGGCGCCCTGAATGGTAAACTCAACGTCCTTGCGCAATTTTTTGCAGAGCTGAGCAACATTAAATGAAAACGAATTAACGAGCAGCGAAATCGGTTTGTTTGTCAGCTGATGAATCGCTTCTCTAAGGCGCTTTCGAATTTTGGGCGAAGCATCATCGGCAATCGACTGAAATAAGGCGATTCCTTCCTCGTCTATCGTAAATTTAGCAAATGATGACTCTGTGTAGGAGATACCCAGAACTCGGTAATTCTCTTCGAGAAATTTTCGAACGATCTCTTTCAGATCTTGAGCGATAGGGCGAAGCATGGCTAAGGCTTCGTCGGGCTTAGCCATACCTATCTGATTTTCTATCTCGTGGGTCAAATGCGCAAGATCGTCAAGTCCGAATGCTCCCGCGCTGCCTTTGACCGTATGAAGGATCTTTAGAACCTCCTGAAGCGAGATGGTTTCTTCAAGGCGCGCCATCTCCAATCTAAAGTCCTCGATAAATAGCACAAATTGGTCCCGGCTCTTTAAAATATTGATGAGACATCGGTCGTGATCTTTGCGCACCTGATTCTGTTTCTCAAGTTCCACAGATTTTGTGATATCGCGCGCCACAATAATCACCTTTTCGATTGCCCCTTGGTCATCACGCGATATCCTGTATTCCATGGTCAGAGTCAATCCACTCAGTGTTCTAACCTGTTTCGGGAGCATGCTCATGCTTGCGGTCAGCGGCAAAACATCGTCAAAAATCTGCATGATACAATATTCGATAAATGGAGCTTTGCTGTCCTCAAACTGCAAGGCCTGCGCTATGGATTTCCCCGTAATATCGCCGCCGAACATCTCACGGCATTTGGCCGATGTGATATTCCCAATCAACCCGTCTTTGGATACGAAAAAGAACCCGTCTTGAAACGAATCCATAATATCTTGAACCTGCCGGAGGTGAGCGACATGCGATTCAGCAGCTTT
>CAZOSN010000242.1:0-5511 GCA_964582405.1 uncultured Oligoflexales bacterium
GACTTTCGTAACCTGGAGAAGACGAATTTTGCTGGCGGCCCTTGCAATCGCTGGCGGTGCCGACATTCATCGGGTCATTGCCGCCCTCTTGGTTGAGGATCGGGCAGGTTTCTGGCTCAGCCTTGTCGCCCATGAAAGCCCCGCGCGGGTCATCAAACAAACGCCAGTCCATAATGAAGCCCGCTTTGTCAGTGGCGCGGAATTCGGTCTCAAGCAAGAAATACTGGTCGATGGCTTGAAAGGCAGACGTGGAGTTAAACCCTGGGTTTTGCCGCGATTCGCCGCGCGCCGCGTAGTGCCCGTGACCATCGATAAAAATCGCCGCCGCATCCTGGGTGGAGGAAACCAAACCTGACACGATCACGACGCCCGGAAGCACCACACCTGGAACAGAGAAAAACCGCATCGTCCAAACCCTTCATGAAATTCAAGCTCATCACGTGAATGTGTTTTGATAGCATGTTGGCTGGCAATATTAAACATCGTTTTCACGGGGTTCGAGATTTCGCTAGTTCAGATTTAGTCATCGACCCCTTTGCAAAAAAATGAAATATACGCCTCTGCTAAATTATGGTAGGCCAGCGAGAGTCCATTTCATAAATAGTCAGGAAACTCCCTGGCTGCGTTGACCCAGCGCTTCCAGATCTTGTTTAACCGACACGTAAACGAGTTCGGGTTCTCGGTTCGCCCTGCCACGAAACTCCTGTAATTTATGCGACGGTGTCTAATGTCAAGCGTCAGGTTCGTCAACGGATTTTTATAATGCCGCAGTTGTGGCAGAGCACAGGGGGTAATTCAATGCGGAATTTATTTAGGCTTGGCCTTGCATGCATAGTTTCGGCTTGGAGCTGTATGGCCCTAGCTTTGGAGACCCCCGCATGCCCCGGTATGGGTCAGACGTCCGCTCGGTTTCTTAACGAGGGTGATGCCAAGATCAAGGGACCCAATGCCATCGGGTCGTCGGGTGATGCCGTCCTTATGAATGACCGCGCGGGATTTGTAATTTCGCGGGTCGATAGCCGCAAGACCTATTACTACTATGGCGGTATTCTGGTCGATGCGTTTGCCCTCCAAAATTGCAAACAGGTGGGCGAGGAGCAGTTTAATGAGCTTCAATTGATCACGTTGAAGACTGAAGCGGGCGACATTTATAATGATGGCAGCGACGGCAAGGCGGCCATCGTGAGAGCTTATGGCAGCGACGAGGTCTACTACATTGGAGAAATGGAACTGATCACAAAGGCATTTATGGCCGGTCATCCGCGTCATCGCTCCAAACCGATCACAAAGGGGATAGTGGTTGACTATATTCTAGAACCGGATTCTAACCGGATCAGAATCGAATACAACGCGCGCTTTGAAAGCATTCCCGATGAAAATCCCTACCTCAACGCAGTATTGCTTTCGCCGGGGCTTGCTGATGACCTCAATATCCTTGCCTTGGGAGAGGGCAATTTTTCGGGCCTCGAACTTCGGCATTCTATTCCATGGGTTTCGAGCGGCTCGGCGGCAGGTGGCTACGCTTTTGCTCTTGACGCGGGCAATATGGGCGAGGCCAACTTTTTAGGCATTCGCGCACTTTTTGATTTAACCAAGCTCGGTGAGACTCCCGATATTGCTAAAAAACTCAATGTTCGGGCTCGCAAGTCCGTTCGGAGCAATCGGAGTAAAGAGAAGGTCATGTTTCAGGCGAGCTATGTTTCGGTTTCTGGCGCGTCGGAATCTGAGGCGATTCGCGATCTGATGGCGATCTCGCCAACCGGGGTTCCTACGAGTTCCAAAGTTATCGAGGGTCAGGTGACGCGATCATTGGGTCCTGTTGGCGAAACGACTGTGAGCTTTCAGGCCGAGGTCGCTATCGAAAATGGCCGCCGCTGGTCGACGCTCGTCAAGGTGATTCCGGACGAAACAGGGCATTTCAAAGTCGATCTTCCTCTTGTGAATGCCGATGAGATTCTGGGCTATCGGCTTGTCGCGGTATCCTCTGATCAGGTGTTGACGACTTCCGTGCCGGTTACGGCCAAAACCCGCGAGGTCAAGCTCGAATTTCCCAAAGAGGGAGAGGTCGCTTACCGCATCGTGGATCAGGATGGTGCCGCCATGCCTGCTAAACTCAGCGTTTACCGAAACGGAAGCCTCGTGAAGCATTTTTATGTCAAAGGGGGAGAGGGGAGCTTTACCTTGCTGCCAGGTCACTACGAGATCGATGCCTCGCGAGGGATGGAGTATGAATACCTTTCCTTTCCTATCGATGTTGCTGCGTCCGAGGTTACACCATTGGATATAACGCTGAGGCATGTCGTTGATACGAGCGGCTATATGGCGTTTGACTCTCATGTTCATCAGATTCCAAGTCCCGACAGCCGCGTTTCTTTGGATCTTCGGGCCTTAACGGTCGCGGCATCTGGCCTTGATGTCGTGATCAATACGGATCACGAATTTATCTCCGACCTCGAGCCCTCATTGCGCCGGACTGGTGTCCAGGACTATGTCAAGGCTGTGGTCGGCCAAGAGGTGACCGCACACCTGCCAAATCACATCATCATGTTTCCTTTCCCCCGCGATGATTCGCAGGGTATGCGCGGCAATCCTGTAGCCTGGCATGGGCATGATCTCGGGGAGATCTACGCTAAGGGCCGTGAGCGTGGCGCGCAGGTTATAGCCTTGGCTCATCCCCGCCAGGCATGCAATTATCTGTGTCTGATTGGATGGAATTCAGCTACTAATACCGCGTCCTTGCAGGATCCCACCCTGCTTTTCTTAAGAGCAGATCAGGCGCTTTGGAGTTGGGACTTTAACGCCATGGAAATCATCAATGACGTCGAACAGCCTTTTCGCCAAAAGTCTGACGTAAGCTCGACGGGCATTTTCGACGATTGGATCAATTTCTTGAATGCCGGTCACATCATCCGGCCGCTGGCGGCGACCGATACGCACGGAACCGAAATGCCTGGCCGCTCTCGTACCTATTTTGCGACTGATGCAGCTCGACCGTCGGATCTTTCCGTTCAGGACGTGGTCTCGGATTATTTGTCTGGTAATGTGTTGATCTCGACAGGAGCCTTTGCCAAGGCGAGCGTTGACGGGGTTAGTCCAGGAGGGCTGGTGAACGCCGCAGGTGGTCGAAAAGTTGGGCTCAAGCTGCATGTCGAGGCCCTGCCGGAAATCGATGTAAGTCATGTTCGGATCTACGCCAACTGTCAGGAGATTACAAAATTCAACACCACATCGCCCAATGAATTGGTCAAATTTGATGGCGTGGTTGATCTCACGTTGCCATTGGCCGAGGATGCCAACATTGTCGTCGCTGGGTTTGGTCAAAAGTCGATGCCGCGTGCCTTCGGCGATTTTTCCGCCAAAAATCTGCCGCGGTTTTTGACCAATGCAATTTTCGTGGATCGTGATGGCAACGGAGTCTATGATGCCCCGGGGAGTCGGGACTGTCATTATACTTTGGATACGACTTCTCAGACGGCAGCTCGTTAGGTAGGAGTCGTGCGCATGCGAAAACCAGCAGGCATTCCCAAGGGCCAATTGCATCGTCTTCAGATAAAGTCTGAGCGCCTTCAAGGGAACGCCCTGGCTGACGCCTGCGAGCGCGAGGTCCTGGTCTATACGCCACCCGGTTATGTGACATCCGAACGCTACCCGATGTTTATGTCGCTCGCAGGCTATACCGGAAGCGGCCTGGCTCAGGCGAATTGGAAAAACTTTGGTTTGACACTACCCGAGCGTTTGGATCGGCTATTGGATCAGGGCAAGATGGGGCCCGTCGTGGCTGTGATGCCCGATTGCTTCACAGCGCTAGGTGGCTGCCAGTATATTAACTCTTCGGCCGTCGGAAACTATATGGATTACTTGACCGACGAGGTGATCCCCTTGGTTGAAGAGCGTTTTTCCGTGACCGGTGGCCGCGAGGGTCGCGCGGTGTTTGGCAAGTCCTCTGGTGGTTACGGCGCGCTTATGCACGGCATTCTCCGACCAGAGATTTGGGGCGCTGTCGCAAGCCATTCTGGGGACGCGTATTTCGAGCATGCTTATTTTCATGATATTCCGAAATTTCTCAACGTCATGGCAAAGCATAATGAATCCGTCGAGCAATTTTTAGATCATGTCTGGTCGCGCGAGAAACTATCCCATGACGAGGGCATGGCTCTGATGTTTTTGGGAATGGCGGCCCACTATGACCCCGATCCCCAAGTGGCCTTGGGTTTTCGCCTTCCGGTCGATCTTCATACCGGAGCGATCGATATTGCGGCTTGGCAGCGTTGGCTGAAGCATGATCCCGTAAGGCTTCTGACCCATTCCGCGGAAGCGCTGCGCGGGTTATACGGTCTCTTTATCGACTGCGGTGCTCGCGATCAATTTCATCTTCTTTGGGGAGCGCGCCAAATCCATGCGCTGTTAGACAGCCAGGGGATCATTCACGAATATCAGGAATTCCCTGATGACCACTCCGATATCGACTACCGCCAGGACCTGAGTTTACCCTTTCTTTACAGGGCATTGGTTCGATAGTCGCCAACACCGCAAGGGTTTAGAAAAACTTATCTCCTATCCCTACTGCGTTAAGTCGGGGAGTGCAAGGCGCGCGGCAGGGAAAAAACCGCAGAAGGTACCCAAGTCTACTTTCAGCATCCCAAGATTTTGAAACTGGGCCAACAACCTGAACCTCTACCTCGAGTACCGCCTTTGGGTGCTTTGCAGCGTTTCCGCCATCTTTCTTAAAACATAAAGCATTTTTCCCACAGATTGAATTGGCAGAACGATTCCGACATTCGCGCCTTGTGTAAACTTTAAATTATCTGCTAGTCAGTAACTACCCCAAATAGGGGAGGCCCCAATCAATGATCCAAATTCGGGAGGGAAAAAGACATGCGCATTAAAGGTTTGAAAGTCATTCTAGCCACGAGCGTAATCCTTGCGACCGGCTTTTTTTCTGTGAATGCCAAAGCTGAAGGACAAGCCCAAGTTGAAGCGATTGAGAAGCCCAAGAACAATTATCCAGTCGTATATTGTGAAGAGACTTATAACCTAAAATTGCTCGCTTCGCCTGAGAACAAGATCGATCTTGGAGCCTACGACTCCTGCTTTGAACTCGCTCAGTCTCTTGGAATTAAACCTGGTTTTCCGGCGTACTATTGCAAGGGAACTTATTATTTAACAATTCAGCTAGATCCAACCAAGTCCATGCAGATAGGGGCGTATGACGATTGCAGAGCAAAGGCTTCGGCTTTAAATAGGCAATTGCACAACCCATGAAACCAGCTTTTTCGCTAGGAGGCGGGTACTGGCCGCGAAAGCGGCCGAGCCATAGGCCCGAACGAACGGAGTGAGGAGGGATCTGTTCGAGTAACCTACTGAAATTATATGGGTGGTCCGACCAGATCCTTCGTCGTTTCAATCCTCAGGACACGTCGCTGTCGCCTTAGCGCTAGCGACTAACCCTACTGCGTTGGCGCTAAAAGCGCCAGCGACGTGTCCTGAGGAGTGAAACGACGAAGGATCTGG
>CAZOSN010000243.1:0-3751 GCA_964582405.1 uncultured Oligoflexales bacterium
ATCACGTTTCCGTGAGATCGGCTATTCGTCGGACTTTTACGAGGCGAGAGAGATCTCTAGCGACTCTCCCGTTAAGTTTTACGGAGGTTCAGCTTGAGAAACTCCAGACCCTATGGGCGGCTTACCTCAGAAAAACTAAGCATTCCCTTCCGATCACTATTAAAGACATCGTTGGGCAGATAAACCGATACCTTGCCGAGCACAATCTCTCAGAATAAGAAAATGCACCGGCTTTGGTCTAACGGTTTGATGCCCCGTTAGGCTTTGTATTGCGCTTCCCCTGAGGTTTGATGGGGTGCGGATAGTGCTCAAGCTCTATCCCCCGGTTAGAATCCGCTCCGCTTAGCTGCACAGTGTTCTAAGCAATGGGTATACCAGCTATTCAAGGTGATCTCCTCCCCCCATGAGCTTTCTCCAGCCCTTCCAAAGTTTGTGAGAGGTCCGGTTAAGTCGCCCAAACCTTATGGGGAGAAGCGAGACAATGACAAAGTGCAAGCCTAAACGGTCAAAAACTCTGCATAGGAGGTTTAAATGGCTCGGCCAGGTGGCCTATTGGTTCATGCTGGTCCTGCGACTATACCTTGTGATTCGTGGAGTGGGGCCAGCGAAAAAACCGCGAATGAGATTTGTCGCTCGCTGGGAATCGGGCGACGCACGTTTTTCTACCATTTGGCGAAAAAACAACCAGGGCCTGAGCATAGTATAAACGTCGCCACCGCCAATCATGCAAGATGATCTGATGTCGAAACCTAAATCAAATGTCGATAATTTTCGCTGCGACCCACTTTTTCCACGCGTCGAATGCGCTGTGGCCGCCATCTTAGCCAAAGATAAAGTTGTGACCCCGATCGATGTGCTGGTTGGTATAGGTATTCTGGAGTCAGCCAATTTAGATAAATGGCGTCGTGGTCAAGTGCCGTACTTGGAGCGGGTTATTGACTGCAATTTGTCGCGCCTTTCCCGCCTCCTTCGAATCCTTCGATTTCATGTCCACGATCTTAACTTGGTTCCTTCCCCAACGGTTTACAAGCGCTTCGGGAAAGGCCCGCAACCTAGACTACGATTCACTAAAACTGGGGATCCAAAGATCGAAGAGGCATACGCACTCCATTTCTACTGGCCTGGCAAGGGATCGTTTCACTTCCCAAACATGAAGTCGGCAGCGATTACGGAAATGTCCTTACATAAACAAATATAATTAAATTTAGTGACATGTAACCACTTACTGGGACGACATCCAGCCAAGATGCTAACTTTTGTCGTGAATCCTTACCGCCCCCCTAGAATACCGCGAGTTTCGAATACGACATCGGGGGTATCGTTCGAATTGCCTCTGCTTCCTGGAGTCGCGCAGGCAATCGCGGCATACCTGGCTCATGGCCGCCCTCGACACGTTTCCATCCGCGAAGTGTTTGTTTCCGGCAAGATGCCTCACCCTAAAGTTTCGACCGGCATCTTACGACATCAAATTCGAATCTATGCAAATCTTGCTGGTAGGACTAGGACAGCTAGCATCGGCATTTTAAGGACAGTGCGAGATCTCCCCATTCAATTTCCTCTAAATCACCTTTGTTCACTGAAGTTGGATAAATCACTTGCATTTGGCCCATGAAGCCGGCTTTGTCAAAAATTTCCAAGCGACAACCGGTCTTCACCTCGACAGAGCTGATCGTCTTTTGCCATTGAATTGGCAGGTTTGAGTATTTCGTAAGTCCCCTTAGCCGCCAGGCATTACCCATAAAATTTGCTTCATCGTAAACCGTACATGCTTCAACGCCTGGATCTGGATCAGGGGTTGGATCTGGAACAGGGGTTGGATCTGGATCAGGGGTTGGATCTGGATTCTGCGATTTGCACTTACATTCAAAGGAGCTGATGCGGTCATTCCAATCGTTGCCGACATAAATTGGCGCCGATGCGTTAAATACTTTGCTACTGCCACCGAAACGGTCATGTTCATAGACAATTGCCTGACATTGAGGAGCAACTTCGATACCACTGATATCATCATTCCATAACCCTGGCATCGACTTTACCTTTTCGTTCCCTTTGACATGATAATGACTGCCCAGGTCATATACTGGCGCCTTTTCATAAAACGTACATTTATTCTTAGGATCACCATGTTTCCCGATATGAGAAGGGGGACTAGGCGGCGCTGGTGGGGTCGGTGGTGCTGGTGGGGTCGGTGGCGTATAGTCTGTAATACAGTGATTGCGTGGACTTGGTAACTCACTATCGGTCTGGGGGTTGAACGAATACCATTCATTAGCATAGACAATTTGTAAACTGCTGCCACCGTGGTAAGAGCTTGGCATAAATGTTGTGAGGCATTGATAGTCGAAACCTGATCCTATTTTCTTTAGTTGTCCTGCAGAGTTGTCAGTTGTGAAGATGACTGATGGATCTATTTGGCGAGGAGTGAAAATGTATATATCGCTGACTTCGTGGATGAAGAGATGTTCATGGGTTGCCGTCATTTGAAAAGGCTCGGCTTCGATTCGACCTACCGTTTTCCAATTTGAATCTCCGCCTATGATGATTCGCCCGTTAGGCTGAGGTGGGACGTATAAGTAGATAGAGTCGCCTTCCCTTGTGACCAAATTGGAACCCATTCGTAACATTGAGAAAGGTTGGGCCGAAACTTCACCAATTAGTTTGTTGCCATCGTAAATCTGAGTGCCGGAAACGTGATAGTCATGGTTGTAATCCCATGGATCTGCCATGACTCCCCTAGAACAAATCAGTGTCAACATGAGCCCAATGCTCCCAAAGTGATAAAGCCTTTCCATCATAAGTCTCCTTCGTAGCAGAGTGGTCTATACCTTTTTGGGGCGTCCCGAGGGGCCCCAAAGGTGGCAACCTAGACTAGACTCGCTGGACGGTAAAGACAAAAGGTGACCGAGTTAGGTTCGAAGAACACTTTGCTTTTCGGATTTCACCGGAGAAGCTGCCATTTACTTCGGCTGTCTTCATCAATACATTCGAAAATACAGATGATGACGGGATGCCTTCCACGTGAGTATCGATACTTCGGGGCGAGATTTCAAGCTCGAAACGACCGCTGTTACTATTGTAGTGCCGAACGACCACAAACTGATCAAATTGGCAAACAATCTCCCATGGAATGCGATGATGGATATTGTCTGCATCGATCTCAAGGATACGACTGCGAAAGGCATGTGGCATTTAGGCCGAAGCATCGTAGTACGGATCCACCTTGCCATCTTTCTGTTGCAAAAGATTTACGACCTAACCGACCGCGGCATCATCGACAGATTAAAATCGGATGCAGCATTTCAGACCAAAGTACAAAGCTAGATTCACAAATTTTCGCATACAATCCTCAATTGACTGGTGTTTCGTATCTTTCGTGAATCCAATTACCGTCAGACGATCTTCTTAAATCTACGATGTAGTCAATTCGAGGCGGCTGACCGTCAACTCAGGTTCGCTCAGGTCAAAATCATCCCCACCGCCGCCACCAGACAGGCTGCCAACGCAGGCATCCCAGCTGGAATAATCGTAGATGAGATCGCCTCTCTTATCTAAGAGACGATTATCCCCCGGCGTACAAAACGCTTTGTATTCTCGTACTTGGGACAGCCCGGTGCGACATGCGTCGCTGCTCGAGAAATCATACAAAGTCGTACCATCTCCCGTCTTAAGAACATTGTCCCCCTGGTTACAAAAGTAAAAATCATCCCCACCGCCGCCACCAGACAGGCTGCCAACGCAGGCATCCCAGCTG
>CAZOSN010000243.1:3851-5488 GCA_964582405.1 uncultured Oligoflexales bacterium
GAATAATCGTAGATGAGATCGCCTCTCTTATCTAAGAGACGATTATCTCCAGGAGTGCAAAACGCGTTGTATTCTCGCACCTGCGACAAACCGGTGCGACATGCGTCGCTGTTAGAGAAGTCATACAAAGCCGTACCATCTCCCGTCTTAAGAATGTTGTCCCCTTGAGTGCAGTAGTAAAAGTCATCCCCACCACCGCCTCCGGAAAGACTACCAACGCAGGCATCCCAGCTGGAATAATCGTAGATTAGATCGCCCCTCTTATCCAAGAGCCGATTATCTCCAGGCGTGCAAAACGCGTTGTATTCTCGCACCTGCGACAGACCGGTGCGACACGCATCGCTGCTAGAGAAGTCATACAAAGTCGTACCATCTCCCGTCTTAAGAACGTTGTCCCCTTGAGTGCAGTAGTAAAAGTCGTCTCCACCGCCGCTTCCAGAAAGGCTGCCAATGCAGGCATCCCAGCTAGAAAAATCGTAGATAAGTTCACCATTTTTCCTTAGAAGCCGATTGTCCCCGGGTGTACAAAAAGCGCCGTATTCTCGCACCTGGGTCAAACCCGTGTGGCAAGCATCGGCACTGCTGTAGTCGTACAAAGTATCGCCAGAACTCGATCTTAAAACATTGTCGCCTTGGGTGCAGAAGTAAAACTCTTCCCCATAGGAATTCCCCGTAAAACCGAAGAACGCCAGGATCGCCAGCGAAAACATGATCCGTTTCATGCCAAATCCCCCAAATGCGAAAAAATTTCAGACCTCGGATATCAACCGAAAAACCTCGCGTCGCCTACTGGCGATCTCCTCATCAGGACATCGCCAAGACCTTACCAGGCTACCGGCAAGTGGTATCAAAGCAGGTTTCTTAATTTCATGATTATTTCCTAGCTCGATACATCGATAAACACCACGAAATGTGGGTGATATGAGTAGAGAACACCATATTTCGATCAAGAAGGTCAACCGCTTTAAGCCCTCGCAGAACACATAAGCTCACGCCTCGGAGTCAACCGACTCGGAAGGACCCACGGCCGGGCGCAACTTCAGATCTCGGTAAACTATTTTCGCTGTCGGAGGATTCCGCCTATCTCATCCCTTACCCGATGTGATGAAGTAGCTTTTGTGCGCTACAGCCGCACGTTCCTCAAATCATTCTATAAACAAGGAAGACCATAGGACCAGAACAGAACTGACGTTCAGTCCTATGGCCTTTTTATCGAAGATGGCCGCACAGATACCACCACCCCGTTCGCATAGCGCGAGGCATTCTGGTATCCTTGCCCCCGCACACCATCTAAAAAGACTTATCGTGCTAAACCCAGACAAGAAAAAAGTCTTTCAACCAGGTGGCCTACCCAATGAGCCGAAACTCGTTAAAAACACCGAATGGGCCGTGCGCCTAGCTAAAATATTCGAAATCGACGTTGGGCTTTGCGAACGCTGTCGAGGCGATATGTAGAGTCTGTTCGGAGTTACTTCTAAAAACCTCGTGAAATACGCTATTTTTTCTGCAATCAGACCCTTGTCAGCTGAGAAAATCAGCTTATATTGCTCCAATGATTTTTCTCAACTCTACAAACCATGTTGGAGAATGCAGCAATGTACAGCTGGCAGGAGCAATCTCTTTTCGCGAAACCGGAT
>CAZOSN010000244.1:0-5487 GCA_964582405.1 uncultured Oligoflexales bacterium
AAGACCTGTTTTAGGCGGTACAGTTTTTTGTTTTAGGAAGGCACACCGCGAACCGACGCACCGTGTATTTACTCGCCAATGATCATTGGAGGATTGCGTGGCCCATGTAGACGCCAATGGCATTAAATTTCATGTGCAAAAACGCGGTCAAGGCGAACCGATTGTTATGGTTCACGGACTTTTGCTAGGAAATCTGGCGAGTTGGTTTTTTGGCCCCGCCTCCGCACTCGCCGAAACGAACGAAGTGATCATGTACGATCTTCGGGGTCATGGTTTTACTGACCAATCACCTTCGGGCTACGATTTGGAGACCATGGTTGCTGATCTCTCTGACTTGATTTCAAGTCAGACTTCTAACCAGGCCAATGAGAAAATTTCCTTGGTTGGCCATAGTTACGGCGCCATGGTCGCCCTTCATTTTGCTCTACGCTTTCCAGAACGCATGGGAAAATTGGTTTTGATCGAGGCTCCCTCGTCTCCTGGCAATGCATTCGAAATCAAAAACCTGGCGTGGCGAGGCGAAGCCGAAATCTTTGACGCTTTCCCCGATTCATTTAAAGCTCAACTTGGTAGTAGACAAGCTAGCAAACTGTGGGAAAGGGCAAAATGGTTGGTTTGCGAAACCGATTTGATACCGCAGCTGCTTCGCGAACCCCCGCTGCACGAACCCGAACTTCGGTCCATGAAAATACCGATCCATCTCATTTATGGAACCAATTCACCCCTAGCTCCGGTCGCTCACCGGCTAAAATCGCTGTGGCCAAATGCCTCGCTTGATTGGCTAGAAGGCGGTCATTACCTGCCCGTTGAGGCCGAACCCGCCCTCAGTCAGAGCCTACGCAGGATTTTCACGCTCTAGTACCGTCTGAGAACCCCATCGTTACAATCGCCCTTCCTACTACCTGACCGCTGCGCATCCTGGCGATAGTAGAGTTAATATCAGCCAGCTTGCACCGCTCAGTGATCAAATGGTCGAGTGCGTACTTGCCGCGGATCAAGAGATTGAGATAGCGGGGGATATCCTGAGCGGGTGCAGCGCTTCCACCATGGGAGCCTGTGAGAACCTTGCCGAAATGAAGTGGTAGAGTATAGAGCGAGGTAAGTTCACCCGCCCGCGGAACTCCGACTAAGATCGTGCGCCCTTGAGGTTTGGTCCATTCGTAGGCCTGTGCAATAACCTGAGGATTGCCCGTATTATCGACAACGACGTCCGCACCAAATCCGCCTAAAATCTTCCTCAACTCTTCTGACACATTGCTCGTCCTGGCATTGATCAAATGAGTCGCACCGCACCGGCGCGCTAGTTCCAATTTGTCATCCCATAAATCAACCGCGATGATCGGATCAACCGAAGTAAGTTGAGCCGCTTGTATGATGTTGAGGCCAATTCCACCCGCACCCCAGACAACCAAAGACTCGCCGATGGTTAGCCGCGCGTCGTTGACGACAACCCCAAATCCCGTGGTCACAGCACAACCAAAAAGCGCCGCTATTTCAGCTGAAACAGATGAATGGTAGGGGGTTAGGCGATTTTCCGAGACCACAGCATATTCATTAAACGTCGTTACATAACCCGCATTGATCGCACGCTCACCCCACCTGTATTTAGGAGGCTGAGCCTCGATACCCGCCCCCTTGCGCCAATGCATGATGACTCGATCACCTGGCTTGACATACTTAACTCCAGGCCCGATCTCCATGACTTCACCCGCCCCTTCGTGCCCCATCAGATGAGGAAGGTAAGGGTCAGGACCTTTAACTCCACTTATCTCTCCGAGCTGCGAGCCACAAATTCCGCTTACAAGTACTTTGACCAGCACCTGGCCATAGTCGAGTTCGTTTGGCAGATCAATTTCAGCGATCGCAAGCGGTTCATGCTGCGCCATAAGCACGGCTGCGAGCGTTTTGCGAGGGATTTGCACCATAGACACCACCATATTTACGTCGTTTAGTACTAAGCATGCCGGGCGGGCAAAGCTGTGGACAGCCATGCATAAGTCACGCTACCCTAGCTTGATCAAGAATCCGTTGCACCACCGAGGCCTACATGGAAATTTACCGGTTACGGAATTACCCTAGCTCAAATCAAGATTTAAGCAAGCACGCCCACTACAAAACCAAGGAAGGCCTTGCAATTGCTCGAAAATTTGGCGTCGATTTTTTTCAGGGCAGCAGCTGGCGTTTCTGCTGTGAATTTCGTTGAAACCACGATTCTGGCAACATGACATCGGCAATTTTATCAATGAGAGAGGACAAGTATTGTAGATGAATGCAGCAGTTTTTTTTGATCGCGATGGAGTGTTGATTGAAGATCGTCACCTCATAACAAGCTGGGATCAGGTTGAGCTTATCCCCGAAGCCAAAGAAACTTTGCTAGCCTGCCACGCGCAGGGGATGAAGGTGTTTCTCATCACCAATCAACCGGTTGTTGCACGCGGACTCATGACGCTAGAGGCAGCCTTGAATTTCAATTATCAGATTCTGGAAAGACTGCTAGCCCCGTATCTTGTGTCGGATATTTTCACCGAAATCTACCTGTGCCCAAGTCATCCCGATGCGCAGAATCCAGCCTACCGTACCGAAGATCCCTACCGTAAACCACGCCCGGGGATGATCCTTGATGCTTGCCACAAGCATCAAGTCTACCCTGGCCGAAGTTTGGTTATAGGGGACAGGCCATCGGATATTGTGGCAGGAAATCTCGCTGGATGCCGAACCGTATTGATAGAGGCAAGGCCACTCCCAATGGTTAAATCAACCTTTCAATCGACCGAGATGGAGCGAACACCCACATTTAGGGTGAAATCCGTCAAAGAAGTCATAACGATAGTCGATCACTTAATGAATGGATTGCACAATGCGGACTAAAGCGATCATTCTGTGCGCAGGTTTTGGGACAAGGCTCGGGCCTCTAACCCAAACCTGCCCCAAACCCATGCTCAGAGTTCAGGGTATTCCGATCCTTGAATACCACCTCTTGAGCCTCAAAAAGGCTGGAATCCGCGAGATTGGAATCAATGTGCATTACCTCGCCGATCAAATCCGTGATTTCGTAGGGAATGGTTCGCGTTGGAATCTCAGCATTAAGACAATCTACGAATCTGAACCATCTGGCACAGCAGGCGGTGTCAAGATCTTTCACGATTTCTTAACCGAGGCCGACAGTTTTTTTGTTCTATACGGCGATGTTCTTACCACGATGAACCTCGGAACCATTCAGAGCTTCCACGCCGCACATCCAGGAATTGCAACCCTGACTTTTCACGAAAGAGTCAAATCCAATAGCGAATTGCAAATCGACGAATTTGGTTTAGTGACTTCTTTCCAAGAACGGCCAAGCACACCAAGTCATGCGGAGGGTCTTAAAAAAGTTAACTCCGGAATCTATTTCTTTGACGCATCGATCCTCAAGGAAATCGAAGCTAACACCTACACTGACTTTCCAGCCGATATTTTCCCAAGCCTGGTAGCAAGAAAAGAACTCTATGCGACCCAACACTTCGGCGAACGGTATGCAGACGCCTGCCAAAAATTTCCAGGGTTAAGCACTTGCCCTTGAGTTTAGCGAAATTACTGAATATGAATAGAGTGAATATTTAAATCCAGCGAACACAGGAGAACCCAAGTGCACATTCTCGTCACAGGCGGTGCAGGTTATATAGGTCATGTATTAGTGCCAAAATTGCTTAACATGAGCATTGATGTCACAGTGTTTGATACGCTTTGGTTTGGCAATCGGCTGCCCAGTCATCCACGACTTAAGATTGTTCAGGGGGATATTCGCAATACCGAAGATATTTCGATGAACGGCGTCACAGCGATCATCCATCTTGCCAATATCGCCAATGATCCCTGCGGAGACCTAGACCCAAAATTATCATGGGAAGTCAACGTATTAGCGACAAAGACCATGATTGAAAAAGCGATCAAGTCCGGCGTCAAACACTTCGTCTACGCCAGCTCAGGAAGCGTCTACGGCGTCAAGGAAGAAGAACAAGTGACCGAAGATCTCGACCTTGTCCCGATTTCTGACTACAATAAAACTAAAATGGTCGCCGAACGCGTCCTGCTGAGCTATGCCAATCAGATCCCTATTTCCATCATCCGTCCTGCCACCGTGTGCGGCCTGTCTCCTCGGACCCGACTAGATGTTTCAGTCAATATGTTCACGATGCAGGCGTTAAAAAACCGAAAGATAACTATCTTTGGTGGCGATCAAATCCGCCCCAATGTCCATGTCCAGGACATTACGGATGTTTTCATTTACATGCTTGAACTTGGAGCCCGTGCTCAGGGAATCTTCAATGCGGGCTTCGAGAATATTTCGATCTTGGAGATAGCAGAACGAGTTCGGGCGCGCGTTGGCGCTGAGATCGTTGTCACCGAATCCAATGATCCGCGCTCTTACCGATTAAACTCGGACAAGCTCGTCTCGCTCGGCTTTAAGCCGCGCTATAGCGTGCAGCATGCGATCGATGAGTTGGTTGGCGCCTATGAGCGCGGTGAACTTACTGACGACCCCATGGGCTATAACATCAAAATTATGATGAAATTAATGGCTAGTAAGCCCTAGTGGGCTGTCAGGGCTGATTTTGGGGATTAGTGGTTTAGATGGTGTCCAGGTACGTCGAAAATCGAACGCCAAATAAATTTGGAAGGAATAAAAACCTCGAGGGAGGGGGAGTATAACTGGTAGGCCTGGGCAGACTCGAACTGCCGACCTTTGCCTTATCAGGGCAACGCTCTAACCACCTGAGCTACAGACCTATTGCAGAGCGCCGAGACAAATTGCCTTGGGCCCCATCCATTGAGTGCAACCCTTGTCTGGGAGGCAGTCCTCAAAGTGTGGAGCATGAGTTATAAGTAGGTTGGGGGACGCTGTCAATACTATATCTTCTCAAAGTCACGCGACTCTCCCTTTAGGATCGTCCCTACCGATAACCGTCCGGGGATAAAAGAGATTTCCTGGCAAAAGCCAGAGATCAGCTTCGAGGTAACTCCCCAAAACGGATGCGGTCCGCGAGAGGATTCTATCTCAACTAAGAGTTTATAGGTCACTCGTCGCGACTTGACCCGTAGCATTGATCTTTCCAGAGAATCTCCCGAACTCTCAGGTCGTTCATAACTCGCGCTCGGCGCAAAAATAAGATATGAATGCGCAGAACCAACGAGGGCCACTTATGCTGTCGTCGTCCGAATTTCATCGCTACCACAGGCACATTCTTTTAGACCAGATTGGCATCGAAGGCCAACTCCGGCTAAAACAGGCCAAGGTAACCATCATTGGACTAGGGGGGCTGGGAAATCCTGCCGCAACCTATCTGTGTGCCGCTGGGGTTGGCACTTTGAATCTTGTCGATCATGACCGCATCGACCTTTCTAACTTGCACCGACAGCCTTTATATCACGCAGATCAGATCGGTGAATGGAAAGTGGCGTGCGCTGCGCAGGCACTTGCAAAAATAAATCCTCACTGCAAGCTCAATA
>CAZOSN010000245.1:0-3485 GCA_964582405.1 uncultured Oligoflexales bacterium
GATATCGATCGCGAGGTTGTCGCCGATCAGATACTCTGGGATCTGGCTGCCTGAGGTGCAGTTTTCGGGTGGATCAAAACCCGCCTGGTACGAGATCCGATAGCCGGTTACGGGACCGTCAGCGATCCCCCAACCCACATGGATCCCAGTTGGCGAATTAGCGAAGGCATAAGGGTATTTGGGATTTCCGGGTGCCTGGCCGCCCATGCTTACCGAGGAGGTGCAGCTCGTCGGTGCGTTGGGCATCGTGCATGGGTCATTGTTCAAGCACTGATGGTAGGTAGGCTCCCAAAAGCAGCCTGGGGTCGTAAGACAAGTGCCCATTTCACCGGCAAAAGCGCCGCAGGTTAGCATCTCGGAGGCTTCGCAGTACTGGTTGAGCCAGCGGCAAGAGCCACGCGCGCCGCACGCAAATTGGTCGGTCGCGCCCCAGCAGCTTGCTGCAGGCGGGACGGGATCGCAACGGTCAGTGCCGTCAGGACCGCGATACCAGAAGTAGCCCTTGGCGGCGCAACCGCTCTGATCCAAACCAGCCGAACTATCGGCAGCCGCGATATTGCAGAACCAAGAGCCATCGGGTTTGTACATGACGGCACCACCATCATGGTAGCAGTTGTTTTCTTCGGTAAGATTGGGGCCAACCGCGCCTGCCACGGGAGCCGACAGCGGATACTCGCACCAACCCTCGCTATGCCAGATGCCACGGTCTTGAAGGCAGTGAATCCGCATATCGTTGATCCAGTTATTGGCCGTGCTTGCCACGCTGGTCACCATGGTTGCGATCGTTCCCGGATCGAATGTACCTTGACCGGAAAGCGCATCTTTGAAACCGCTTGAGATTTCGCTCGACACGCTGCTGATGTCCGAAGCTCGCCAGCCGGCATCCGCAAGTCCAGCCACCATGCCCGTCGAGAATCCGCCTGCCATATCCACGAGATTGCCGCCTAAACCAGAGTCTTGGGCCTGCTTATACATGGCACTTACCGATTGAGTGGTTACCTCCTTCGAAGCCTGTTTGACAGCCGCATCATCGATGATGCCCAGCTGCTTCAGGCTTCCCAAGGCTGACATGGTTCCCTTGGCAAGCGACTGCGATGCTTTTTTCATTGAATCGGCATCGTTGATGCCGAGCTCCTTGAATGAGCTTATGGTGCCCGAGGCCACAGACGCTGTGATATCTTTGATCTGCCCACCATCTTTGATGCCAAGCTCACCTAAATTGCTCACAGCGCCTTTCATCAGGTCGCCTACAAAGTCGGGGAGCTTTGAAGTTCCCTGCGTCGAGGCGCTTACGCCCTGCATCGCGCCTTTTACAGTTGCCGTCAGAATCGGGCCAACCTGTGTCGCCGATTTTACCCCGGCTTTTGAAAGCGCTTTTACGGTTGAACCCATCATGGCGCCCACGGCCGCCTGCATCTGCGTCGTGCCTTTGATCCCGAGCGAACCCAATCCGCTCACGGCTTCTTTCATCATGGGGCCCACGATGCTGCCGATGGCGTCTTCTTTGGCGCCTGCGTTGCCGAGTGCGCCTACGGCGCTGCCCATCATGACTTTCATTGTATCGGCTACCTTACCTGCATCGACGTTGGCATTTTTCATCCCTTCGACACCGGATTTAGTGACCGACGTTACGGTATCTTTCAATTCTTCGGGCTTGAAGCCAGCTGCTCCCAAGTTGCTCACGGTTCCGGAGACAACCGACCCGATCCCATTAGCCAGCGCCGTGCCGGTAAGGCCCGCGTCATCGACCGAGGAAACAGCACTCTTGGTCACCGATCCGGGAAGTCGTCCGCGTGCGCCTGGATCAACCAGGTCGAGCGATGGGCCGACTGATTTCATGGTGCTGCTCGTGATGAGACCTAAAACTCCGACTTTTTTGTCATCATTGCCAAGGTTTGTGGCGGGATTGCTCGCCGCCGAGACTCCGCTAGCGGTCATCGCTGCGAGCATGGAATCAAGTGTTGCTTCGCCAGCGTCAGCCAATTTGAGGTTGGTCCCTGAGCTTGCCGAGCTCAAACCAGCTAAGGCCGCGGAGGTGATAACCTGCGCTTCCCCGGGCGCCATGCCCGACTCGGTTAGCGCGAGTCCAATATCTTCCGTTACCTTGAAAGACAGTGTCAACGAATCGACTGTACTGAGGGCCGGCTCTTCGGAGTTGGGTACGATCTTCTTGGATTTAATCTTGGAAGTGAAGTCGCAGGCGCCAATCGCAACGAAAACAACCATTGCTGTCGCTATTCGCAATTTCGGACCAAACCTTGTCATAGTACACCTCGTTCAATGCCTTTAGCTCTAACCTTGAGCGCTAGTGTCTGTCGGAATTTCTTTGAACGACTTTAGCGCTTATGGCAAATTGCGGTGATAAATGGAGATTTTCCGCCTGTATAAATTCTGTTCAGCAGGCGTCAGGGGCCGTTTTTTGCGTCCATGGGATTTGCTATGCGGCCACCGGCACGGTTGCCGGCGTGTTCACTGCGAATATGTACTGGCATGATTTTAGCTTATAAACAAAATGTAACTGAGTTACAATTTCGTGATGGAAAAGGTCGAATGCCTACTGCCGCTGATTCGAAAATGCATCGACACCGGGCGGTTTCTTGATACTCGTCATGCGACCAAAATCCAGTACGGGTCAGGATGTTAAAAATTGGATATTTTCAATGATAAAGCCAGCACATTTATTGTTGCGACACGGCATAGCAGTTTGCCGTGCAGGGGTTAGAGAAATGGTATTGGCCCTAATGATATTGCGGATGAAGTTCCCCATCTTGATGGCGGCAACTGGGGCTTTATCAGTGTCGTAATCACTCATGGTCTGCTCCCGGAAGTCGGTAGGCATTGCTAGGCTCAGCCAAGCCTTTGCGCCACAGTGGAGCCTCTAAAGCGGGCGCCAGATATTCCGTGATGCATGTGATCTGGCCTTCGCGGTCAATTTCAAATACCGATGTTCCAAACAATCGTGATTTTACGCCCTCTGAATCTACCGACTCAATTGAGGTCTGCGCGGCAATGGTGAAGACTTTATCTCAGCGATCATATTCGCCCACGCAATTCAATACCTGGATCTTGAGTTCATGTGGGTTGATTCTGCAAAGATCGATGAAACTGTCGGCATCGCTAACCTCCTCGTCATATTGAGGCCAAAAAGCCTCGAATTCTTCAGCCAGCATCGCAGCAAGCTTTTCCCAGTTAGCATCTTGAAGATGCCGCCAGAAGGCGTAAATGATTGATTTACTTTCATCGATATCGCGCTCGCTCGCCATTAAGAATCAGCTCCTCTATTGGATTTACCGGGAATCCTGATCACGAAAACTACATAATCAATAATCACGGTTTACTTGATTGGACGCCCTGAATCCATATTGTCACGTCGAAGTGAATTCTTCGATCGGCGATAGGGTCACTGAAGCTGGATTCAGGCTCTTCAAAAAGCTACTTGCTGGGACGACTTCTATTCCATCATCCCTCAAGATTTTATGTTCCCC
>CAZOSN010000245.1:3495-5403 GCA_964582405.1 uncultured Oligoflexales bacterium
TAGAATGCAGCGAGCTTCCGGATAGTCTTCTTTGAAAGCTTTGAGGCCGAGAAGATCTTCGTTTTTTAACTTCGTGCTGACTTTGACTTCGATGGCAACAAATAGATCGGTGCCGTAAATGATAAAATCGACCTCGGTACCGCGCTGAGTTCGCCAGAAATAGAGTTTTTGAGAACCACCGTTGTAGTCTAACCAAGCTTGAAGATTTTGAAAAACCAAACCCTCCAGGGCTTGACCACCGATTTCCTGGTTTGAGTCTAGTTTGCCGCGTGGACGGATCGATTGAAACACGCCTGTATCAAAGAAATAGAATTTGTTGTGGCTGATCAATTTCCTTTTTGCTCGTTTGGTGAAAACGGGTAGGCAGGATCCTAATAAGAGATCTTCCAGGACACTGACGTAGGATTGCACTGTCTTGGCTTTGACTTCACAATCGCGGCCAATTTCGGCATATGACATTAACTGACCATGAGCAAAACTCATGGATTCCAAGAAACGTGAGAAATCATCTAGATTACGTACCAACCCCTCCATCTGAACCTCTTCGCGCAGATAGAGGTCGATATAGCTCGATAAGGTTGCTTGAGGGGTTAAACTTGACCTGACAATAGGCAACAGCCCCCACATTAAAGGTGTGGCCAGTGGCTCACGCAACCACTCAGATACCATGAACGGATGAATTTTTTTGACGAGCGCACGCCCGGCTAGCAGATCAACTCCTTCCTGCTTGAGCTTTCTAGCGCTTGAACCAGTGAGCACGAATTGAACATGGCGAAATTCCGCCGATTCCATCAACTGATGAACATGGCTCAAAATTACTGGCAGTTTTTGAACTTCGTCGATTACGACTCGCTTAGGTCGGTGTGCCTTCATCACTTCTAAGAGGTGGCCAGGCGCAACGCGATGACGACGAAGGACCTGAGAATCGAGGAAGTCCAAGAAAAGAGTCTCTGGCTTGTTATATAACTTATTTAAAATAAAAGATTTCCCTGTGCCACGTGGTCCAAAAAGAAAATAGCTTGAATCGGGCGGTGTAAAAAAGCGATGCTGAAATTCCATTTTTGCCTCAAAAAAAGAGTTTCCAACTCTATTTTTGCAACTTAAAGGAATAATTTAGAAAAATCAATAATTCGGCGATACTTAAACAGTCAGGCTCCTGATGCGGCCCCAGGGCGCCCCCTTGGGCTACTGCTGAGTAAGACGAATTTTGCATCGAAGAGCTTGTGACCAGCCAACAAAATTCACCGCTGGACAGCTTTTTCACGGATATTCCATATTGATTTTGATGCGAGCTTAAACAAGCTTGAAGCAGGGACCCAACGGCAAAGTGTCCCGAACGAACGAAGTGAGGAGGGACTCCGTCGGCAACATACTGAAATTACTTGCATGACTGGACCAGATCCTTCGTCGTTTCGCTCCTCAGGGCACGTCGCCGGCGCTTTTAGCGCCAGCGACTAGGGGCTGTTGACGTTTGATTCGCAACCCATTGGAAATAAATAAAAATTTCCCCACCCTCCTGGGTTCCTTGGTTCCCCGTTAAACCACTGGGAATCCAGGAACTCAGGAGGGTGGGAATATGAAACGTCAACAGCCCCTAAATAAGGGTCGCAAGAGGGTCGCAATTTGCGATAAAAGACCAAAAGCTACTGAGTTTTCATCGCAGTCTGTCCCCTAATGTTTACATTTGAGTAAATGAAGATTTTTTCCCTGCAAGCAACGCAGCAATCGTCGATTTAACGCAGTAGGGTTAGAAACAGTGCATTATGCCAACCAGAAAGGCAAATTTATGTCAGGCAAAACAGCCACAGCCACCGTCGCCCCCGCGAAAAAGCCGCTTTTAGATCGGTTCAAACGCAGGATATCCCTTGGGTTGGTGTACTTTCTAACTCCCAAAATTCTGCGGTTTTT
>CAZOSN010000246.1:0-5385 GCA_964582405.1 uncultured Oligoflexales bacterium
GACTTCGGCTTTTAACTCATCCAGAGCGTCGGTGATTAGTTCGCGGGTCTTGGATTCAGTCCCCCTGAGGAGCATCTCGGCCGCAAGATCGGCGAGGGTCGCTTTACCAGCTAAGCTGGCTTTGGAGCCAAGGTGAAGGGCGATCTCGGCATTGACCACCTCGACGCGGGTTGATTTCGGCAAAAACGCAATCTTGGCGCCACCGGGCAGCACGCCGCGCTTGGTTCGCTTGTCGATATTTTCACAGGACGCATCAAACGATTCTGCCGAGGCCAACGCTTGTTTTCCTTGGTAGTCCTTGAGAAGCGCGCTCAAAGCAGGACCAGCTGGGATCTCGGAGCGATCAGGCTTTGCCTCTGGGATAAAGAGTCCAACGGTGCGGTTTGCGGGTTTGAAATAAGCTAACGCCACGCGGTTGACATCCTCGGCGGTTACTTTTTCAATCCGGTCGCGGTGCAAAAACCAAAGGCGCCAATCGCCTTGCGCGATATACTCGCTAAGGATGCGGCCAACGCGCTCGCTGCTGTTGTAGGAAAGTTCAAACTCTTTGAGGATTTTGTTCCGCGCGCGCTCGACCTCGGCAGGCTTGATCGGATTCGATTTAATCTTGTCAAAGGTATCCAGCATGATACCCCGGACGTCGGCAAGCGGCTTGTCCTTTAACACATCAGCCGAAAAATAGGCATACCCAGGGTCCTTCAGGGGCTCTGCTTCGGACGAGACGGTCGTGGCTTTTTTGGTATCAACCAAGGCCTGATAGAGTCGGCCGGAAGGCTGGGCCGTCATAACTTCCGTCAGCACTTCAATCGGGGCAAAATCTTGGTGAGCACCGTTAACAATATGATAGGCGACGGCCGCGACCTGGACATCACCGGCTCGCCTCAGCTCCACCACGCGCTCGCCATCCTGCGTTGGCTCTACCGTATAAGGCTCCGAGAGCGTGCGCTTGGGTTTTGGGATCTTGCCGAAATACTCCTGAACCAGCTTCAAGGTCTTAGCTTGATCGATCTTGCCCGAGACCGTCAGCACCGCGTTGTCGGGCTGATAGTATTTTTGATAGAACGCTTTCAGATTGTCGATCGGCACGCGTTCGATGTCTTCTTTGGAGCCGATCGTCGATTTCCCGTAGTTATGCCAGAGGTAGGCCGAGCTGAGAATGCGCTCGTAGAGTACATCGGACGGACTGTTCTCGCCGCGTTCAAATTCGTTGCGCACAACCGAAAACTCCGTAGCCAAATCGTTCTTGGCAATGAATGAATTCACCATCCGATCGGCTTCGAGATCAAGCGCCCACTTCAGGTTTTCGTCGTTGGCCGCGAAAGTCTCGAAATAATTGGTGCGGTCAAGCGAGGTGGTCCCATTGGGCCTTGCGCCATGAGACGTAAGCTCTTGGGGGATATTCTTATGGCGGGTGCTGCCTTTGAACACCATATGTTCCAAAAGATGCGCCATGCCGCTCTCGCCATAGCCTTCCATCCGCGAGCCTACAAGGTAGGTGATATTCACAGTGATGGTCGGCTTCGACGGATCGGGAAACAGAAGGACTCGCAGTCCGTTGTCGAGATGGTACTCACTGATCCCTTCGACCGTTGTGACAAGTTTAGGCTCTGATTTGGCCAACGCCTGGGACGCTCCGAGGCTACCCGCTAGCGCCAAAATCCCGCACGCCTGAGCCCACGGCCGATTTTTTTTCATCATTCGCAATGCTTGCACTCCTATTTGATCGTGATGAGGTGGTATGCGATTAACTCGCAGTCCCAAGTTTTACCTGGCAAACTTGACCCTGGCCAGCGCCATCTTTTAAAATATCCTGAACCATCCTGCAATTAGAGCCAAACCGTGAATTCTGTGAACCAGCGCTTTATGACGCACATGAACGATCTGAAGTCCGCCGAATACCAGTTTTTGGTGGTGACTTGCCTTGCTTTATTCATTCCCATCCATCTTCCACTTGACCTCACAGCCAGATTTTTCCCCATTGCAGCTCCTGAAACAGTCACCACCTTCAAGAAGGTCCTTTTTGCGGTAGGAATTCTGCTTGCCTGTGCCAGAATTTGGACTCCCATGAAATCGCAGGTCAGCAAGCTCGAACCGAGGTTTATTTTGGTGGTCGCTGCAGGTTTGGCCAGCTTGGTCCTGCTCCTGCCGATGCAGTTTCCTTACTTTGGTCTCCGCAATTCAGGTGTTGACTATGCCAAATTAATGGCTGAACCCTTTGGGCAAAGCACTGGCTGGTATTACCGAAGGCTTCTTCCCGTTGCCCTACCTCATTATCTTGGCCTCACTCGGCCGCTTGACTTTGCCTGGGTATCCTACGCTTATGTCGCTTTTTTTGCGATTGTGGCGGCCGCGACATTCAAACGCTTGATGCCCAATCTCTCCGAAGCAGTCTTGGCTCTTTTGACCGCCTCTCTTATCGGCCCCCTGCTTACTTTTGCTTACACCTACCCAGGTTACCCTGAATACTTGGGCCTATCGCTTTACTGTTTGACGTTTACATTCAAGTTGAAACCTGCATCGCGTGGAATCCTCATGGCCTTGGCACTATCAGCCACGGACCAGATGCTGTTTGTGATGGTCCCGTTTGAATTATTTCTTAGGCGAAAAAGTCCCATTGCTATTTGCATAGGCCTCTACCTCGTCCTTTGGCTCGGCACAATCTTAGGCTTGGATAGCACCATCTCGGATCAGGCCAATTTCATGACCATCCCCGCCTATCACTATTTTGCCCTCACCCCTGGCCGGCTGATTCAGGGAGTTCTCTATTCGCAAAAACTCTTGTGGATCTTGCCAGCAGCGCTGATTAATTGCTGCCTGAAACTAGGAAAAACCAAGAACGCTCTTTTTTATGCACTCGGGCTTATCGCAAGCCTAAGCATCCTGCTGGTGGCGGTCGATACCTCGAGATTGGTCAATGTCGTCCTGCCTTTTATTGTCTATGCCATGATTTGGCTCAAACGAAACAGGGTCATCACGCTGCCCCAATTGATCTTGCTTGTCGCGATAAATTTTGTGCTGCCATCGCCCAATTATTTTACGCATACCGGCTGGGAACCAGGCTCTGGCCTCTACACCACTATTTTTGGCAGACTGATCGGTAACCGCTAACGCGCATAGGGAGCGAGGGTAAGAGCCTTTTTAAAAAGGCTCTAAGAAACAAAACGATCACCATCGCCAATGAGGTTGTTGGCAATTGATAAGTTCGCATTTAACCCGCAATCAGAAGCGGGATACCGTCGTCAACCGTATAACTGTGACCACAAGCGGTGCACCTAAGGCTTGACTCCGAATCAGAATTAACCTCGCCCTTGCAGCTTGGGCAGATCATGAGTTGGGCTAATCCTTGATTGGTATCTCTGGGCGGATTTGCTTGCATCGGAACCTTGGGAATCGATGCCCAAACCTCGATCTCACCGATTGGAACGGGAATCGGCATCTTTGCAAGCTGCAACTTGCTCAACCAGCCTAGGACCCAACCCGACCAACGTGCCGAATAGTAGCTAAGCTTGTGGACGATCGTGGCTAGCGACATCCTGCTTGGTACGGCACCAATATGATCGATTTCCCACCCTGCCTTGCGCATCGCCTGCATAAGGGTCGCTCGACTAAAATACGCAACATGCTCGAAAGGCTTATAGTGAAACCAATACCGTCCCAAGATTCTAGCAGACAAACTCCTGACATCGGGCGTTACGATATGCAGGAGCCCATTAGGCTTAAGAAGCCGGCGAGCCTCCCGAAGCACAGCCACAGGATCAACGACATGCTCAATCACATCATAGAGGCAAATTAGATCAAAAGAACCGGAGCGAAAAGGTGGATGCGCGGCATCGGCCACGACCCCATGGACTCCATACTTCTGCCTAGCAAATCTAACGGCGGCTAACGAAATATCGGCGGCTATCACCGAAAATCCTGTTTCCAGCGCCGCCACCTCAAGGTGGCCAAAAGCGCAGCCTAAATCGAGCACAAGCCCCGTGCGGTTAAGACGCCGCTCGGCATCTTGGAGCCGGGCCGCGAACGTCGCAACGTTGCTATCTTTGTCTTTTTCGTAATCCTTGTGGCACTGCTCTTGGCCAGCGAAATATTCAGCAGCATAGTAGTCCTGCGTCAGGGCCGGCGCCTTGTCGGAGTATACCAAGCCGCAATCGGTACAGACGAGGATCAAATGCTCATGAAGCGCCACATACAAATAGCGATCATGCGATCCACAAAGCATGCAATGGGTAATTGGAACAGACGCCTGCACAAAAGTCTCCCCATGATTCACCTTGGTATCGGCTCCTTCCCCGCAACTCATAAGAAAAAATTGCGTAAAGCCTCAAGGAGCACGTCGCCTCACCGATACCAATACAAATGCGTTTAACTTTGCCTGGATTTCAAGTTCATGAAAAAAAACGAACTTCCGCAACAATCTGAACGACTTCGTTCGCTTGTTCCAAAATTCACGGTCTCGCCAACAACCTTGTATTCCGTGATCATGATTGAAGTTCTTTTGATTTTTGTCTGGGCACTCAATTTCAACACCATGGAAGATGCCGACACTTGGATGCATATTGAGCTCGGTCGCTACATGGTAACTGAGATGAAGCTCATAACTCAGGATATCTATACGGCTACCCTAGCTGGCAAGCCCTATGTGGCTTATGAATGGCTTGCGCAGATAATTTTCTATATTTTTTCCGATCGCACCGGTGAAACACTCACCTATTTCAAATTCGTCGTTATGCTGCTCGGCTCAATCATCACAGGAATCTTCCTGATTAAGCACTATTGGAACGGGGCGATCACCTTGCTTGTCACGGCGACGATGGCTTATCTCATAGCGTTTCGAGCTCAGGTCAGACCCGAGCTTTTCGCGCTATGGGCGCTAATGGGAATCATGGTGGCTCTGGATCGCTGGCGACGCGACAAAGTTTCAACGTATCTGTGGGCCGTTGTGCCGCTTGAAATCATTTGGGTCAATACCCATGGTTCCTACGTGATGGGTCCTGCCCTTATGATTATGATTTCAGCTATCCTCTGGGCTCAGCTTTTTATCCCGCAGCTCTCTGGTTGGAATTTCGAAAGGTCATCACATGCCGAAGTCAAAACATTCACCATCATAGCGGCCGCCACGCTCGGTGCGACCTTAATAAACCCTTACGGCATAATCTTATGGCAAAAAACCCTGGGGGTCTTTGGCGAGAGCAAATTTCTTGTCGCTAATATCCGTGAATGGAATAGCATTTACCAGGTTCGCAAAGGCGAATACTGGGTCCGCATTTGGACGATCTGGATCATTGCGGGTTGGGTATTCATGTATCTCAATTTTGCCCGCAGATCATTGGTCGATGTCGCCCTGATGGTGCTTGCCACACTCTTGCCGTTTATGGGAATCCGCCA
>CAZOSN010000247.1:0-5243 GCA_964582405.1 uncultured Oligoflexales bacterium
CCGCAGGTTGGACATTCGGGGTGCAGTTCGCCCCCCTTTCTTTCAGCTGCAAAAAAAGGGGTCCGTGCTCGAGTTGTGGGACGAAACGTATGATAGAAGCGGCCCGGCACATGACTGAGAATGTTCTGCCTCAAGCGCGGTATAGGCAGATTGTCGTGACGTTGCCGTTCCCCCTGCGCTTTTGGGTGGCAACCAACCGCAGCCTCATGGATCAAGTTCACAGAATTATCATTAAGTTTCTGCATAACAAAATGATCGGCGCAGGGGAGATCATGGGCCTTAAAAATCCGATGGTAGGCTCGGTGACCTACCTGCAGCGCTTCGGATCTGGGTTGCAGCTCACACCTCATGCCCACATATTGCTGATGGAAAAGGCTTTCACACAAACCGGCGAAGAACCCCCGCGTGGTTACAATTTGCCCAAACTCAACGAGTGGGATGTCAAGGAAATGCTGCACGACATCGTCACGCTGGTAGTGATCTATCTCAAGAAGACCGGCTTTATCGATGCCAGCGAATCTCGGACCCCAGATCCACCGATGGACAGACTCTGGGACGATCACCCCGAAATGAAAGAGTTACTCGCCGAATCCCTCAAACCACCGCCTGCCGAAGGAAACTTAATCGCCCCAGGCTTTGGTTACGATAACGAAGCAGCGGTAAGAAAAAGCAATTTCTGCTACATGCAGAACGGCTTTACAATTCATGCGGCCAGGGTAATAAACCCCAGAGACCGGAGGGGCCTCGAACAGCTCATCGCCTATATGGCCAGACCAGCTATCTCACAAGAAAAGCTCACCTATGACGGCAAAAAAATCACTTACCGCCTTAAAACCCCTTGGTCTGACGGCAGAACAGAACTGACGTTCGGTCCTATGGCCTTTTTATCGAGGATGGCCGCATGTGCCGATCGCTTTGCATAAGCTTCACCCTCCCGCCGACACGGACACGGTTGCACTAATAAGGGATCGATGTATTCTACATTACCCGTCAGAGATGTACCTCGCTTTCCATCTCAATCGAGGTCATCTTGCCACAGATGACCCGGGCCGTCTGATCTGATAGCCCCTCTATGGCAGATACCATCTTGACTTTATAACTTTCCGTTATGTAGCATGTCTATAGCGCACCGTTATATTTCAGAATTATAATGTAGTGTTATATTTTGAAATTATAATGCAGTATTATTTTATACAGGGTAAGATGTGATAGAAAAGAGAGTGTTAACTGCTCGTAACTTAAAAGAAATTGGAAGTTCGATCCGGTTTCTGAGGAAGCAGCGAAAGTGGACCCAAGATCAGCTTGCATCAAAAGCCAAAACAAGCCAAGTCGTAGTTCACAAACTTGAATCGGGAAAAGGGGTGTCACTCCAGACGTTGCTAGACGTTATGCAGGCACTCCGGGTTGAAATGGAGTTTCGGGAAATTAAGTCGATTGACATAGGCAACCTGTCTGATTTGATCCCCTAGGAATAGTTAATTGAGTTACCTCAACGTCTTTATGAACCAAGACCTAGTGGGCCAGCTGCTTCGGAAAGCAAACGGTGCCATTGAGTTTCAATATGATGAGACCTGGATCAATCACGGTTTTCCTATTTCGCTTTCTCTTCCCTTTGGACAAAAGAAGTTTCGAGGACAGGAGGTAGCGTTCTATTTCGATAACCTTCTGCCTGACAATAAGAACGTATTGACGGCTATAGCTGAAAAATTTGGGGCGGCCAGTACCAGACAGTTTGATCTCTTGGAAGTCATCGGTCATGAGTGCGTTGGAGCGCTAAGCTTCTTCCCAGAATCTGTTGTACCTCAATTTGAAAATAAAATGAGGTTTCGTCAAATATCAGAGGCGGAGATCGAGAAACGGATTCTGAATCTCGCGATTGATACTCCGTTAGGGATGGAAGGAGACTTCCGAATTTCGATTGCTGGGGTTCAAGAAAAAACGGCGCTGTTACGAAAAGGGAACAAGTGGTACGAGCCTATAGGACAGACGCCGACGACTCACATATTGAAAAAATCACTAGGTAAGATCCTTGGCGGAATCGATTTCTCAAAGAGTTGCGAAAATGAGCTGATATGTTTGAGGCTCGCTGAGGCATTTGGCATAAAAACCTGCAAAGCTCACCTAGAGACATTTGGTGACCAGACTATTCTCTGCGTGGAACGTTTCGATCGAATAGCGAAAGATGGTCAGTTGTATCGAATTCCTCAAGAAGATTTTTGTCAGGCACTCGGTGTTTCTCCCCACAAGAAGTATGAACGACAAGGGGGACCATCTCTAGGCGATGTCATGGAGCTTGTAACAAGTTCCAATAACGCTCCTGATGATCGCAAAACACTCTTTAAACTGGCGATGTTCAACGACTTGGTTTTCAATACCGACGGTCACTCCAAAAACATTAGCATTTATCTCACCAAGATCGGCTTCGCCATGACTCCGGCGTATGACTTATTGAGTGCCCACTTCCTCAAAGATAATCATCCCGATCGTTTTGAAGTTCTTCGTTCAAGCTGGAGTGTGAATAACAAATTTATATACGCCGAAATCGACCTTCAGGATTGGGACCAAGAGTCTCAAAAATGCGGTTTGACTAAGACGGAATTTGCGACGATCTGCGAAGAAATGATTCGAGGAGTTGTAGCTGTTCCAAGTATAGTGTGGGACGCATCAGTCGATTCGGAACAGATAGAGATTATCTGTTCCGGCCTCCAAACTCGATCGCGGGCTCTCGGTTTGGTTTAGCAGGAAGATCCTGATGTATCGGGAGGTGTTTCAGCCCTCCCGTATATATTGATGTGCTTCGCGCTGTCTACCTGGTGTTTTTTTGTGAAAATTAGTAAAGCCACGTGTCGAATTGGAGAAGCGTATTGCCAAGACGCTCAAACAAAGTAAACCCGCGAAGCGGTTCTGGGGCGAAGCTCTTAGTCGGATCGTTTGCCAAAATGTAGCGCGCTGCGGTGAGTTGCCGATAAATACTTGACGTTAGTCTCCAGAGTTCGGCTGCTCGTGACCAGTTGTGACCGACCCAGTTATAAAAATCAGTAACAGCTTGATCTACTTCGGCATAGCTTGCAGGGACTATACTTGGATTGATCGCGAAAATTGCCTTGAATTCGTCAGACTGTTCATCAGGGATAAGTTTCTTAACAGATTCGGGAAACGTATTGGTAAAAATTATCTGGGGCCGATAAAACTCGTCGCTCAGGGTCTTATTGTAGCGTCCCTTTGCGGCGTTAATAGCCAGATTCTCTTTAAAATTAAATGCATATCCGTTCTTTTCCAGCTGCTTTAAACATTCCTGAGCCTTGATTATAGCTCCAAGCAGATCGCCAATTTTTTGCGTCGTATGCCCGCTCGCGAGTTGCGAGGTTGCATTGAGCAGTTCGGAAATTGTCGTCCTCAAAGAATCGTTTGAACCATTCAATAAATCATCCGCGGTCAATCTGCAGTCGAGATCAATTCTCGTTCCTTTCGCCAGATTTAATGCAAATGCTACACAGGCAAGCTGCTTTTGCAGCATTGATTCCTCGGCAGTTCCCGAACCGCTCGTGGCGAGCCAGCCGTTAAATGAAAGTAAATTCGCGCACGCGAGATCTGCTTGATCTGGGGAAAAATCAGCTCTTTCGAGCTTGAAAATGCCTTTTAAATCTTGATCGAGGAAACTCACGGGAACCCAGAGAGAAAAAACCCTACCATCAGGAAATAGTCTTTCGCAGGTTGAACGAAAAATGCGTTTTATTTCTTCTATTAGAATTTTATCCTGCTCTGAAAGTGTCCGCGGCTGAACATGGCTTTCCTGCATGGCCTTTAAGAATTCTTCTCGTTGTTCAAAAAGGGCCTCTTCGTCGGATCGCTTCATGCCGACATAATCCTGGATCCAAGCCGTTTTGCAGATTGTTAGAATGGCCTCGCAAGGACCTTTTAAAGGTCCTGGAAGATTTTTGGCTAAAATACTTCGACTAGTCAAAAAACGTTCAATGACTTGCGTTTCGTCAGTTGGTGCTCCTGTCTCGTAAATAAACTCAAAGAAAGATGCCAGTTGGGGAATATTTTTAAATTCGATGAATTCTGATTTTGGTTCGAGAAGGTACATTGCGAGCTCGGCCTCGCCGGGTGGAACATCCGAATTCAAACAAAGTTGATCAGCCTCAAGGAGCATTGTGATGTTTTTTTGCAAGCCGATGTAGACTTGATCTATCTTGCACACGTGCTGCGCAGCCGTGCCAACCTGAAATCTAAGCTCCTTGAGAGCCTCTTGGTCTGATGGTTTGGGTTGATACCCCGAAGCAAGGCAGTCACGCCACTCCTTGCGGAGCTCAGTCTTCGCCTGCTTTAACTTGGAGAAAATATCAGCTGGCCATAACTCCGGCGCTAGCCAGATCACCTGACTGCTCAGATCAAAGAGTGCTATGGCCGGCACCTTGAACGCTGGCGGCAAGTCTTCGGCGAGCTTTGCAAAAGTTTGCTTCTCAAAGGTCTCTTCTGCAAGCCAATCGGCTTCCGATCCAATCAATTCTTCCTTGAATCGCTCAACTAATTCGTCCGGAATTCTACGACTATTTCCTAGCTGTGAGTTGAAGAACGAATTGATGCGAGCTAACTCAATTTTGGCTCCGATTTTTTTAACCGAAAAACCGACGACCCGGCCATTGCGCTGGGTTCGGCCTGTTGCATCCCCCTGATAAAGTCCAATCTCACGGGCTATTGCCTCATGGCCCGCTTCTTGACCGAAATTATTGTGGATCATCGCATGGGACTTGTCTGAACTGCAGAACGCATAGGCCTCGCCTTCGTCATTTGCGATCGCATAGAACTCGGTCCCCTCGGGGGCGCGAGCGAAATTGGCTAGGGCCTCCGGCGTCCAGCGGTAGGGTTTTTCAAGGAATGCCTGGAGAACCTGATTGGACACCCGGCTGCGCAAAGCGGCCCGCTCAGCATCGCTGAGTTTGCTCTGCGCAGGCCTCATGGGAGTGGGGTGGGCCCCACCTTGGACCTCGCTCTTTGATGGCACCTGGCTAAAAAGAGGCATTTTGGCTCAGCTTTAAGGTTTGTTTGCTCGGTAGTTAGAACGCAAAGCATCTTATAGCATTGGAGGGGTGAGGTGTAAACAATAAATTATTCATAAATATTGGTCTCCGTTGCGCGGCTCTCCCGCGCACGGGAATCCTTAGCCCGTTGCTTAAGTAGGGCATCGCAGACCTAGGCACCGAGCGGCAAGATCCCAAATGGCTTGTCGAAGGTCTATG
>CAZOSN010000248.1:0-5226 GCA_964582405.1 uncultured Oligoflexales bacterium
AAGAATTTCTTAAATATATCAAGTACATTTCCCTTGAGTCCTATTTCGTATGGCCAGCATTGCTGGCGCTAGTCGCAGCTCAAGCGTGGCGCAATCGTATTCTGATACTTTTGTCGCTTGGTACCGCAGTAGGCATGGCTTTTGTTTCGTCGGCGCGCTATTTCGCAGATCAGTACTTGATATTCGTGGAATTGTTTTTAGTGATGGCCACTGGGTTAGGAATCCTAGATATCGCCCAGCACCGATTGAGCACCAACCGAGCCAAGATTTTGGGGGCAACCCTAGCGGTTTTGCTTTTGCTTGGTCTGAATTACAACAGTCAGTTGACGACGTCTCGGTATTATCCGAAATATAATATCTCCTTGAGGAATAAATTGAATGCAGTGGGAGAATGCATTTACCAGGTATCTGAATTTCATGAAGCTATGTTGGTTCGTTATGGTAACAAGCGCGCCATCATGAATCGGGTTCTGAGCGATCCACGTCTGAACGGTGAGCGACAGGGGCTTGATATCTATGCTCTGACCAATGTCTGGAAAGATGTCGATGATTTTCTACTAGGAGGCAAGATTTTTTAAGGGTGGCGGCCTCGTGAAGTTTTGAATTCTTCGACGAACGCGCTTCTTATCAGCTTGCAGCTTGCAGCTTGGAGTCAAAGAATCCAGGCGGATCTTTACTTCAAAATATTTATCATGGCTTGATCATGCGCGGTTAGGGTAAAGGGCCAGGGCGGCATCTCACCCTGAGCGACAAGAAAGAGCGATGTATCCAAATGGTTCATGGTTAGCTTTGACCTGATGCCGCTTTTGTCATGACAGCGGGCGCAGCTCTCGAGGGGCAGTGGATTCTCTAGGTTATCGGCTGATCGAGTAAACCCGCTTGGGTTCAAATGGCCTGACTTGACTGCTCCGGACCCGTAAAGCTTGATACGGGTATTCCAAATCAGCAATGTCAATTGGTCCGTTAACGCAATATTTCCAGAGTGAAGTGGTCGAATGGCTCGCGGTCCCGAAACATGGCAAGCAGCACAAGGCGCCGTCATATGATCTTGGGTAGCCAGGGAATCTATGGCGTCAAGCCGGTTAGGCCAAGCTCCGGGGGTAAATTGATAAAAGACAGAGGTGACATGTGGCTTGTCCTTTTCAACGATGATTCTAAGGCGATCCCAGCGATCGCCATGCTTCTGACGCATCAACCACACGTCTTTGTTCCAGCCCGGAATCCAGGTAATTTCATTGACCACGGGCTCCCCCAGGATCGTTTGCGATTCGGCTGACATGATAACTACGGTCCTCGAAATTATCGAGAGTCCGCTGACTGCTACAGTAAGTGCGATCGCAAAGATTAGGGTAAGCTTCATAGTCTGTGCGTGCTCTACTGAAGGTCGGCATCGTCGGCATAGATGGTTTCGATAACCTTTGCCGAGAGTCGAAAGGAGTTCACGTAGTCTCCGATTTGCTTGAAAGTGGGCGGATTGTCGGTATCGAACCATTCTGAGGCTATCACCGGTAGAGTTGCTGGATCGATCGGAACCTTGATCGGCTCGGGACAGTCAGCTCTGCCGCAATTTTGGTGAATAAACTTGCCCGGATGATCGATGCTCAAAATTGCATCGTAACTTGGCTGACCTGACACAACATGAAGTGCGTAGAATTCTGAGTCGCTACCGAATATCAGAAAGCTATTTGACCTGAATTCGCTATCAGCTGGTGGCATCTGATGAGCAGATAGGGTGTTGCTATAAACGACTTCTTTGACGAGAACCTGAACTAGCCCTAGCGATTTTCCACCTTGTTCGAAGTGTCCTTTGTAAAGATAGCCGGTAAATTGCTTCATCTCTCCCGAAATAACTTTCGTAAGATCAAAAGGCTTCGGAGCTAGGGTAAACCTAATAAAACTCTGATTCTTTAACGATTCATAAGTCTCCACGGCCTTCGAGCCAGGAACGTCCGCAAGCTGTAACTCCAGGAGGACTTGGTAGTTGTGGGGATTGTGAAACATAGGCAGATGCGAGGCATAGGTTTTGGATTTTCCGAACAAGACCATGCCGTGCGTTGCCGGTATGTCAGCGAAAGCTGAAGGTGCAAAATTTGATGCGAATGCTAATGCAAAAATGACAAACTTTTTCATAACTAGTTCCTTATTAGTATCGTGGTTATTCGAATTGCCCGCGTCGGGCCGAGGAATGATATAGATGTGGTATGCAATTAAATAAAATTATTTAATTGCATAGTGCTATTAAAATATCTAATGAATGACCTTTTGGAACAATTCGGTAATTTACGGGAAATAGTTGTTAATTTCGCGCCTGGTCTATTTGTTGCCATGTAACATTGCGAATTTATAGGGCCATTAATGGAACGATGGGTTTTTTCCGACTAGATGATTGGACATTCAGTCCTTTTCCCGAAGCCAGCTGGAAGACCCCGGCAGCTTCAAATCTAGGAAGGAAGCCACATGAGGCCAGCAATGCTATTTCCAACCATAATCGCGATGGTATTAGGCCTCATTCTGAGCAGTTCAGCTCAGGCTCGGCTTGCTACAAAATCAGACATGTCGAGTGAAACTCTTTTTTATGAGCGAGCCTTTGATGTCAATGCTGATGGAACTTACACCGAAACCGTTGAAATAAAAGTTCGCATTCTCACAGAGCATGGCAAACGCAACCGAGCAACTTACCCGGTTCGCTACGATGGTGGAGAAGAAACTCTGAAGGTATTGGAAGCAAAAACCTTGCTTAACGGACGGGAGTATCCCGTCCCACCATCATCGATAGAAGACAAGGAAATCGCTAGTAACACCCATGGCTTTAGCAATACCCGTCAGGTAATGTTGTCGTTTCCGCATGTGCAAACCAATGCGATTGTGCACCTAAAGTACGAACGCAAATGTATTCGTCCCGTGTTGAAGGGGTACTTTTCCGTTGTGACCGGATTTTGGACTGATGAATTATGGAAGCAGGGTGAGGTAAAAATAAACAGCCAGATTCCGCTGAATATGGCGGTAAATGATGTCAAGAATCGCTTAAAAATTGACGAAAAAACTGGCCCTGATGGCACAAAAATCAATATCAAACTGAAAGAGCCGTACCTCTATTCAATCATAGAGGAACGTGAATCTATAGAAAACGATATCGAAACGCCATTTGTTGCAGTATCGACCCTAAAATCCTGGAGTGATATTTCAACTGAACTTACCCCGCACTATGAGAAAGTTTTAGCTCAGCCTCTGCCACCCGTCCTAAGCTCTATCCTAGCTCAAGCTCCCAAAGGTGGTCTCATCGAGGATCGTATAGACTACATTACCTCGCACATCGCTAAAGAGTTTGAGTATATGGGAGATTGGCGAACCGCTGAGGGACGATATTTCCCGCAGGATCTGGCTGCAGTGTCCGAATCGAGGCGTGGTGACTGCAAAGACTTTGCGACCCTAACAGTCGCTTTACTTCGTCGGATGGGGATAAAAGCGGATATTGCAATAGTTCACCGCGGCATCGAACCCTACTTTTTTGACCTTGTAAATCTTCCTTCGCTGGCGTCTTTTAATCATGTGATCGTAAAGGTTACTGATCAGGGTGTCGCCAAATGGATTGATCCAACCAATTTCACGAGTTTCTCAAAAGGGATTTTTCCCGACATTGCGGGCCGCAAATCTTTGGTTCTCACGAAAGAGACCGTTGAACGGGACGATATCCCCGGAACAAAGGCCGAGGACAATCAAATCCGAGTCAATCTAAAAATCGATTTTACGACTGATCACGAGTCGATCTCTGGCAATCTTGAGCGCAAGGGATTGGCCGCAGTGCACGTCACGGGCTTGGGACTACTTCGGGGGTCTCGCGACAACGCGGATTATTACATCATGTCCTATTTGACCATGATGGATCGAGTTGAGCGCCTCAAACTTGAGGACTATGAGCTACATTCTAGGCTGGTAAAAGATCAGATATTCAATTTTTCGTTTGAGAAAATGCATAAGGAGCGCGATCTTATCAAGACCACGTTGGGTGAAGCGTTTCTGCTTAACGCCTGGCCTAACGATGCTCTTTTGACTAGTACCAAGAGCCGGTTTTCGGATCTTAGCATCATGAATTTGCCGTCCTCGATGAGTCAGCATCGGATTTTGAGTCATGGTAAACTGGTTGGTCAAGGGTTAACCTGCACCGTCACAAGCCCCTGGCTCGATTTAGTTCGAACCATAGCCGACAGTCCAAATGGAGTCGAAATACGCGAAACCGCGACTGTTAAGAAACCAATTATTACCATTGCGGAATTGCGTACCAGTGAGTTTACCGAAATGCAGAAACAATTTGGCTCATGCTTTGGTCCCATGGCGGTGATATTCACCTTGCCCCCACAGTTTCCTAACGTGGCACCTTAAGGGGGGGGGCCTTCAACACCCAAAATCAACCCTGACTGCCCGCTAGGACACCCTACAGGGTGAAAATTAGGCCTAAGTTTTTCTTCCGGCCAACCGATGTTACCCTGACAGTTGATTCCTTGATGCCGGGAGATTTTGTTGAGTAAAGACAATAACTTGCCAAAAAAAATAATGATTGTCGATAACTCGCCGATTGGTATTCAGGAAGTAAAGGAGTTTCTGGAGAAGCAGGGTATTCAAACTCTGACGGCTCCTGATCATGCCAGCGCCATGTATTCGTTCAACACGAACAAGGTTGATGTTACTGTCATCGCCCTTGAACTGCAGGATGCTTCGGGATTGTCATTGTTACAGAAGATGCGCGAAAGCGGCGATGATATCACCAAAAAGAGCGCTGGTGTTGTCATGGCTTCTGGCAAAAAAGAGCGAACCACCGCCGAGCTTAATTTGCTTCGCGAGTTTGGCAATATTGAAATCATTCAAAGACCCTACAAAGGGATTCAGCTCCTGCCCTATTTGGCAAGAGCCATGAAGCAGGCTCAGATTGAGTTTAATTTTCTCAATCTTAAGAGATCGGTAGTCGATGTTCATGTGCAAGCGGGAGACTATGACAGGGCTATCGCCGAGGTTGAAAAAGTTTTGCCTCAAATAGGCGATCGAGGTGAAATGATGATGCTCGAACTCTTGGAAAAGGCCCAGATCTTTGACAAGGCTATTCAGGCCTGCGATCGCATCTTGGCAAAAAACAAAAATAATATTGTGGTGATAGGAGCAAAGGGCCGCCTGCTGCTTAAGACCATCTTTGCTTATGGGGCATCGGGAAAAGCCACGAATCAATGAGGAAAT
>CAZOSN010000249.1:0-5177 GCA_964582405.1 uncultured Oligoflexales bacterium
AGCAGTACGCAAAACAGCTTTAAAAATGCTGGATTCCGTTAAGAGGGAGTTTAAGCCTGGAGTCAAAAGCCTGCGGAAGATGGCCGGGTGGAAGAACGAAGTCGCAGCCTGGCTATCTTCGTCTGCGGTTGTCCGGGCGCCATGCTCGTTTAACGCCGTTAGGATTTGGCAGGCAACCAAGTCTTTTTTTATTTGACTAAGGCCCTGTATTAATAAATATAAAATAATATATTGTTTACATCCTGCCTATGCTTTGATTGTTTCTAAGTGACGATTAACGAAGCTTATGGAGCAATCTCAATGGATAGAATCGGAACGAAGGTGCCTAAAGTTCAACCAGTCGCTAACCCACCGCGACTTGACCAAGTCATCTCTAGAGTCATCGATCTACAAAAAAAAGCCGGATCTTCACCAGCGGTAGGCGATGCAATCGGAATCTCTATGCAACATGCTCCTCGGATGAGGATAAAACATACAGAATCTACCAAGAAAAAGTTATCGACTAAGCTCGAGAAAGGCACTCTCAACAAGCTCTTTGATGAAACTTATTCAACCATCAAAACCCATCGTGCTCGCAAGATTGATGCGATTTATGAGCAGCGCGATCAAATCCGCGCTTCCGGAGCATTAATATTTCCCCTAGCATTCGTCGCCGTGGGTATCATGGGTCTTGCGGGCGCCGTGAGTTCAACTATGCCTCTTTTGACGGGATTAGGTCTAATCATCGTCGGCGGCGTCATGTTCATTGGAATATGCGTCTTTCTCTATGTAATGCAGCAGAAACTGACTGAATTCGTCTCTCAGAATGATACGCTTAAAGAAAAAATCGATTCTAACATCGCAGTTATCGCTGAAAAAAGCCATGAAAAGGCGCACGCATTAGAACAGGAGTTAGAAAATACCGTAAACCAATGCCGTCAGATAGAGGCTAGCTTGTGGCATCGCCGTTAACCTAGTGGTTGATCGCAGCTCAATTTTACGAAGGCTTTCTCCATCAGGAGTATTCAGCACATGCCGAAGAAAACCTAATCGCCCCAGGTTTTGGTTACAATAACGTGGCCCGGAGCGCTAAGCGGCCGATACCTCTACAAACTGCAAGCCGTAGCCTTCTTCTCCTCGCGGCCAAACGGTTTGATTAGCTATCCTAGCTTTGGCGCAATAGGTGCGTTCACCGCGCGGCGGTATAATCATAAGCTCGATGACATCGTCCGGAGCAAAAATCAGCGCCTCAGTGGCAACGAAAAGGCCTCCTTTGGATATGGTGGTCGAACGCCCCATGATCGTGCAATCAGCATTCGTCAGCATGACATCGGCATCAAAATGGATGCGCCGATGAAGACGCAAGCCATTGCTCGGTTTGCGCCATCCCCGGATGGGGCTTGTTTTTTGGCGGCGCGCCCTTCGGGTTCTTTTGAGTTCCGATGCCTTCGGTCCCAAAGGAAACTGCGCTAGGATTTCTTGTATGGTTGTTACTTGATTTAACATAGGGGTTCCTCTCCTTAACCTCACTGAAGATCTCGGAGGGAATTAACAAAATCATAAGTTTTTTTATTTACTTAAATAAATACAAGATGTTACACCAACAGGTTTCGACCGGCGAAATTCCGGGGTCAGATTCATTTTTTGAATTTGTTGATCATCTGCCTGTGTTGGGCCATCAATACGCCGAGATCGATCAGATCGATCAGCTTGAGGGTCACCTGCCTCGAGGTGGTATTGATCCGTAACACGACTCCGGCCATTCGGATGCGCGTCTTGTCTTGAAAAACAACCGAACCGACCTGTTCCTCGTCAATGGCGGGGAGGGATTGGTTCTTGGCCATTTGGTAACAAAGACCACTCGCGGAAATATCGATAATGGGCAGCCAAACCAGACCGCTTTCGGACTGCCATTCAAAGATCGCATAGTCGGTTTTTGTGTAAGCTAAACGGAAAAACTCACGTTTCTGCTGCTCCATATGCCCCCCAGGTCCCATAGGCCGTCCGGGCTGCCTCCATTTTTGCTTCAGCCCAAATGAGGGCGCCTCCTCATGGTATTGTAAACTTATTTCAGTCGCGTCAGCAAGGTAGCCCCGGCCGATATACTGAGCGCGGTCACAATCTGAACTTTTGAGGCAGCTACTGGCGGCAGGGACAAGGAAACGGAGACTAAAAAAACGAAGGAATAAGCGCTATTTCGAGGATTTTTTGGTTTCCACTGACGCCAGCCATGTCGTCAGTAGCTGCCTCAAAAGTTCAGATTGTGACCGCGCTCAGATTAGCAGGCATAACTTACCTTTGAATCCTTAAAACGATAAGACTAGAATGGAACGGTTGGAGCAAGTAAAACCTAAAGCACGCTGGAAAAAGTCCCCATGAACAACAGTGAACTCAATCCCTTGGACTCACGGCCGAAAAGCCGCAGACCTAATCTCATCGTCCGGTTCTTTCGCTTCATCGGAAGCTTGATTCGCGGGTATTTCATCGCGGTCGGTGTTTTTGCCACCTTAATACCGCTAGGTCTGTTCTATGCTCTTAGCCACCTCGAGCCGAGCCAGCAGTTGCTACCGAAGACCAAAGCCTTCGACCCGTTTGACAAGCTTATTCTCCATCTCAAACTTGACCAACTGATCACTGAAAGGCGTAGGCGCGGCGCGGATCTCTTGTTCGATCAATTGTTCAATGACGACCGAAGCCTCGATATGTCAGATCTGATCAAAGCCTTGAGGCGGGCCCGTGACGATATCCGAATTCAAGGTGTGTTTGTCGAACTGGGATCCCTTAGGGCAAACGGAGCCAATATCAGCGAGATACGCGAGGCATTTCAGTACTACAAAGAATCCAACAAACCGCTGTCTTTTCATCTCACTTCGCCGAGCACCGAACACTATTATTTGGCCTCAGTTGGGGATCACCTGTCGATCGCCGAGACCGACCAATTGGCCCTTACAGGGCCTTTGTTCACACTGACCTATTTTAAAGACATGCTGTCGAAGCTTGGCATTGAATTTCAGGTGGTGCGGGCTGGTAAGTACAAATCAGCCATGGAGCCTTTTGTCGAAAATGCGCCAAGCGAAGCCACCCTTGAGATGTACGACTCCATGGAAAGAGCCTTGCTTCAGCATTTTGTCGACTATGTTGCGCCAAAGCGCAAAAAAACTCCTGACGAGGTCAGGCAATGGCTCAAAAAATCCTTCCATACGGCAGGTGAGGCTTTGGCACTGGGCATTGTCGATGAGATCGGGTACCTGCCCGAGGTTAGAGCAAAATTCGTTGAGACAAGCCATGAAGGGCACCTCACCACCCTCGGCAAATATCTTGACGGCTCAAGCGACATGGACAAACCGCTTACCGCTTCGGGCCGAGAGAAGATCGGGTATGTTGAGGCTTTTGGCACTATCGTCATGGATCCGGTCCAGGGTTCGAGCGAGCCATTCATTACCCCAGAGGAGATGACCGATCAGCTCAAGTTCATGGCAGACGACGACGACGTGCGCGCGGTTGTGGTCCGGATCGTAAGCCCCGGTGGATCCGCCATCGCCTCGGATTTGATCTGGCATGAAATGTCCAAGCTGGCGTCTAAGAAGCCTGTTATCGTCTCCATGGGCGGGGTGGCAGCATCTGGTGGCTACTACATCGCTGCTCCGGCTCAAAAAATCATCGCTGATCCGACATCGATCACCGGCTCGATCGGTGTGATCTCTGCAATCCCTCGCGCGACCTCGGTTCAGGAAAAATGGGGCATAAGCTTTTATGTTGTCTCAAGCTCTGACCGCAAAGATCTGTTCAATTTCAGCAAAAAGATGTCCGATGATGATTTCAAGGTGCTAAGCAGTCAAACGGAAGACTTCTACAAGACCTTTTTGAAAAGGGTCAGCGACGGCCGGCACAAGTCGGTCGAGGATATTCACAGCCTTGCCCAGGGGCGAGTTTACACTGGTTCGATGGCCTACGGATTGGGCCTGGTGGATGGTCTGGGTGGTCTTCGTCAGGCGCTTCAGGAAGCCAAAACCGCGGCTGATCTGGACCCGACAAAACTCTATGCGCTTCAAACATACCGTCCCAAGCCGCGGTCGGCGTTTGATTGCGTGGGTCTTAGTTTTGAAGACACTGTAAAATGCATGGAGCAGCTTGAGACGATTTTGCCCAATTTTCACACACAGCTTTCCAACTACACTCTGGGTCCTGAGCTGAGCTATGTTAGGCGTTGGCAGCAATTTTTCCAAGAGAGCCGAACAGCATACCTTGCGCCATTCGACCTTGTGGAGTTCTAGGCGATGCTTTCCTCGGAACTCATCAAGCAGATCAGGCATATCGAACTTAGGGCTGGTCACCTGGCAAGCGATGCGCTTTCGGGCGAGTATATTTCAGCGTTCAAAGGCCAGGGGATGGAATTTGACGAGGTGCGAGAGTATACGCCCGGCGATGATGTCCGCGCCATCGATTGGAACGTTACGGCCCGCATGAACGCGCCTTTTATCAAACGCTTCCGCGAGGAGCGCGAGATGACGATCCTGCTTGTGGTGGACGTAAGCCCCTCGCAGGGGTTTGGTTCCACGGGACGAGCCAAGCAAGAGCTGGCGGCTGAGTTCGCCGCGGTGATAGCCTACCTCGCAGTTCGCAACAACGACAAAGTTGGCCTCCTGCTGTTTTCGGATCATGTCGAGCGCTTTATCCCGCCTAAGAAAGGGCGCGCCCATATCTGGCAAATTATCAAAGAGGTGCTGTCTCATGAAGGCCGGGGGCGTTCGACGGCACTCGATGCGGCACTTACCAATATTTTACTTGTGCAAAAGCGCAAGGCACTATGCTTTGTGGTCTCTGACTTTCAGGCCCAAGGCTATTTTGATCTCGCCAAAGCCGCAGCCAAACGTCATGACCTGGTCTTTGTGCATATCGAAGACCCGCGCGAGACCAATCTACCTAACGTTGGCCTTGTTCACCTTAAGGACAACGAAACGGGAGCGATCCACCTTGTCGATTGCTCAAACCGCAGAGTTCAGAATGAATTCAAAGCGCTTCGTGATCTACGCCTTAGATCTCATCAAGAATTTTGCCGCAAGCATGCGATTGGTCAGCTGGGCCTTGCTACCGACGGAGATCTGGTCAGCGCCCTCGTTCGATTTCTAAAAAACCGTGAACGCCGCCGCAGGCTTTAAGGGGGAAAAAAGGCATGGAAAAGCTAGCGCAAATTACCT
>CAZOSN010000250.1:0-5100 GCA_964582405.1 uncultured Oligoflexales bacterium
GACATGCTCAGGGTAACATACCACGAACTTGGCGACGACAAAGCAAGCGGCGTGGATAAAATGACAAAGGAGAAATATGGTGTAAATCTCGACGCCAAGCTCAAGAATCTACTGCTGAGAATGAGAAAAGGAACCTACCAGCCACAACCCTCAAGGATAGTCGAAATACCCAAAGAGGATGGCGCATCAAGACCAACTATCTCCTGAAGCGCGTCGCCCTTGTCGTCCAAGGCTGGATCAACTACCATGCGATTAGTGACAACGATCGCAGAGTCGGTGGCTTCATCCTGGCCGTCAAGCGCATGCTATTCAGATGGTTCCGGCACCGAGGGGACCGAAAGAAGATGACTTGGCCCAGACTTATAACCCTTCTTCGTCAGACCGGCTTTCCTGAGAAATGGAAGACGACAACTATGTTTCCTACCCCGAAAGGTGCAAACGCATAGCCTAGCATCGGGAGCGTAGTGCGGGAAATCCGCATGCTGCGTTCTGAGGAGGGGCTGCCCGGCGCGAGCTGGGCGGTCTACTCACCCCGACGCCCGCATAGGGCTGACACTAATTACGCATTTGAGCAGCTTCGAGCCGGTCCTGACGCTGCCATAGGGCTTGCAGGCCCTCAAGCACAATGCGGTTATTGGCGTTTTGCTCTTCAACAAGCAGGTTGGTCCGCTCCACGGAGGCACGAAGGCTGGCGATCTCGGCTTTGAGTTCTGATCGTACACCATCGATCTTGGCGTTGAGTTCTGATCGTACACCCTTGATCTCGGCTTTGACCCCCTTGATCTCGGCTTTGACCCCCTTGATCTCGGCTTTGAGTTCTTGACGGGTTCGGTCGAGCATGCCTCGGGTCGCGGGATAATCGGTCGGTTTGGCTTTAGGGATCCTGATGGGACCAAGATTGGCTGGTTTTTGGGGCATAGCATTCTTCTCCAAGATCGAGAATCCTAATCATTACCATAGCCCCCGTCCCTTGAAAAGGAAGCTTGTGCTCCTCATGCAAGATGTCGTCTGCGGACATACCGGGCGTGAGGGGGAAGCGCTGACGCAGCTTCGTCCGATGCCCACCGGACTTGGCCCAGAGGCAGCCGTTACTGATAGTGGCGTCTTCGAGCGCAAACCAAAAGCCGATGCACGAATCAGGTTCGGTATAGAGAAACGTCGAATCCTGATGCAAATCGACGACGCCCCCGATCTTGGCATGCTTGAATATATGCATGCTCTGCAGGATCACGGGCTTTCATATTTTGTCCTACATGCTTCACGAAGCATTTCCTTGGCAAGCAAGCCTAGCGTTGCATTGACCACTCTACTATAATAGTATATATTAAGTATGTTTTTAAACGGAGACCTTGGGGGCACTCTTGGTGTTTGAATGGGACCCGAAGAAATCTAAGCAGAATTTTCAAAAACACGGAGTTACTTTTGAAGAGGCCACAGTAATTTGGCAGGGGATCTGTCTTGCCGTGGAGGACATAGCCAGGACGAGTCGTGGGGAAAAGCGTAGTGCAACAATTGGGATGATAAGCGGCAAAATCTATACTGCGATTTGGGCGAGACGGCAGGAGTCTATAAGACTGATTAGCGTAAGGAGGTCAAGAGATGGCGAGAAAAAAGCCTTTAAGAATAGATTCTTTCAAGACGACCAGCGAAATGGATAAGTTCTTGGAAGAAGAAGATTTAGGAAATTTGTTCGAAAAAAACGGCGTCATCGAGAAGCCTCGGATAAAGAAAGTTAACTTGGATCTTCCCGAATGGTTGGTACTGGAGCTGGATGTCGAGGCCACCAGGGCCGGTGTTTCCCGCCAACCTTTGATTAAGCTCTGGCTGCTTCAGAAGCTCGAAGAAGAACGAAAAAAGCGCTCCGCCTAGTACGGATGGGTTGCATGCCAAGATTATAGCTCGTCAGTCAATTTTGCTTTGGCATCCAGTCCAGTAGCATGCGCCTTTGAGGCGTTGCAGGACGACCCATGAAAGTGCAAAAAACAAGCATTTTTAAGAATCTGGTCGTCATGGCCATTGAATCATTCTCCCCAAAGGGGACATCTCAGCAATTTTTTCTCATATGCGCCAAGTGAGCTGCATGTTTATGGTTTACTGTCCTTAATGAAGATTAAGTTTCGCGACAAAAAAACGGGGGCTGACCCCATTTTCCACGACAAAAAGTCAGGTATCAGCAAGTTTGCTTCTTAAGAGCCTATGCCAGTGGCGGCTTTCAGACAAGATGACGGTTTTTGTTAGTAATCCTTACCGACGCCCGCATAGGGCTGACACTAATTACGCATTTGAGCAGCTTCGAGCCGGTCCTGACGCTGCCATAGGGCTTGCAGGCCCTCAAGCACAATGCGGTTATTGGCGTTTTGCTCTTCAACAAGCAGGTTGGTCCGCTCCACGGAGGCACGAAGGCTGGCGATCTCGGCTTTGAGTTCTGATCGTACACCATCGATCTTGGCGTTGAGTTCTGATCGTACACCCTTGATCTCGGCTTTGACCCCTTTGATCTCGGCTTTGAGTTCTTGACGGGTTCGGTCGAGCATGCCTCGGGTCGCGGGATAATCTGTCGGTTTGGCTTTAGGGATCCTGATGGGACCAAGATTGGCTGGTTTTTTGGGCATAGCATTCTTCTCCAAGATCGAGAATCCTAATCATTACCATAGCCCCGGTCCCTTGGAAAGGAAGCTTGTGCTCCTCAGGGGCTGACCCCATTTTCCCATTTTCGGTTTTTGTTAGTAATACTTACCGACGCCCAGTGTGAATCGCCAAAAAAGTTTTGGTAAAGTCATTTCGTAAATGGCCGAAAGCTCACTGTGGAAAGAACTTTCGGTCATGCCATGAAGGGGCAAATTTTATGAACGTCATTTTTAGAAGAATAGGTTACTCCGTGATACTAGCGTCTTTGGCGACCTTGTCCTGTAAGCCTAGTAAGGATAACACGCGGACAAATTCTAAGCTTGATGCACAGATACATTCGGAGAATGCGAGCCAGGATTTTGATCGCCAATTTTACTATGCTGAGTGGCAATCCAATCAGCTAGGTATTTTCCAGATCCGCAGGCTCTTGGACTTTTCGAAGCAACCGATTGATCATGAGCTAAACCGCAACAACGGCAGCAAAGCTTATTTTCTGAAATATGCAAACGAACCTTGGGGTATCGAGGGTATGTCTTTGGTTATTCCTCAAAAGGCGCTTGAAAAATTAATTGTTATGGATGTTGAGGAAGCTACAGATAAGAGCCTTCGGACAATAGGCGGTGCTGTTCACTTGGATGTATTTTGTTATTTCGAAGCCGATTTAAAAATTCTCAAGCAGGGTGGCAAAGTCGTTGGCCGTCTTATAGAGGATCTTCGGTATGAAAAGGGTCCCAATACGGAGGGCCAGGCGGATGCAAAGACTTATTGCCAGGGCCTCTCGACACGTGACCCAGTCATTATCGCAAGACAACCGTATTCCAATAATTCAAATTCAATTGGTACCCCGAGAATTAATTTATGGGTTAGCCAGGGTTTTAGAATTTGTGGAAATCCGGCTGAGGGAGAGAACAGTTCTTGTGACTTCGATAGGGCAGCAAGGCCTGTATCCAGCGACATAAAGTCAGAAGGCAATTATCAGCTTGGTTTTGTTTCGAAACTCGCACCTGGGGTGCTAGGTATCGGAAGTCGCTTTACTGCAGGAAATGAGGAATTTAATATTGTAAGGGAAAGTAATATTATCGGTCGAGATTCGTCTTATCACTTTGTTTCGGCAGATTTCCTAAATCTTAATTCCATTAAGGTTCATACCAATCGACATTCAAAAAGTGAATTGAAAGTTCATCCTACGTACCCTGGTGCAGTACACTTAGATGTATTTTGCAATTATGTGATAGAAGATGACGGCTTTTTAAGCTTAGGTGACCAACAGGACCTAAGCGGCTTGAGAATTGGGACCGTGGCAAGACAAATAAGGTATGAGAGGTACCGGCATAATCCCAATGGTTTGACAACGATTCTTAATAAAGAGCAAACAGCAGCCGAGTGTGAAAAGTACAAAGATAATGCGAGAGCCTTATCATTTCCCCAGTTCTACCCCAATTATGTGCGTCAGGAAAATGATGTACATCAGCGTACGGAGATCGCTTTTGACTATGGTACCATCTACTCCCTTTGCGGAGAGGGAACACATTGCGACTTGTACACCCATAGTACAGTCGACCGTTTGGGTATACCCATTACTTATGGCTATCTCGACCTTGAACGAATTGGTATTGATGCCATAAAGGTTGAAATTGTCGGGGATTACGAAAATAGTAAATATGATGGCCAAGAGAAAAATAATTGGCACTTGGTAACGATCTCTAAAAAGGATGAGAATACCTACTTGTGGACCAACAAAAAGGGCGTCTCGTGGACCCTAACTAAGATCGCAGGATCCGGCGACCTTTCTGTCGGCGACGATTGTCCCTATAAAAAAGAACATGGATATGAAAAGGCTGTAGTGTCCCGAGATTCAAGAGGATTTGTTACGAGTATTTCAGGGCCATTCGGTGAGGCCTATGTTCGTAGTAATCGAGCCTTTGCCCAGTAAATATAAGGGCTGTTCACATCTTTGGCCAGAATCCATGATGGTCTTCGCCTAACACCGATTTCGCCGATTTAACGCGGATGGGACACAGATTTATCGAATCGACTGCACGCAACATCGGTGAAATCTGCGGGTGATTTTTTCACCCGGTCATAGAATCTGGAGTAGCCGCACCCTTTCAGGTCCAAAAAGCCTTAGCGTAGTTTTTTAGAATGACCTTGTCCGTTGTAATCAGCGCAGAATCCATGCATTTGGCATGGGCAGTAATAATTCGATCAAAGGGGTCGCGCGACCATGCTGCGGGAAGAGCGTCCAAGATAATGGGTCAAAGTAATAGTTATGTACCAATAAGCCCAAGTCTTTATATAGAGCATCTATGATGGTTTTAGATTGGTACTTGGCACGGCCAACCTCATACAGATATTGCAGTTCGAGCCGAACCATAGGCGAAATGTAGCACTCGTCGTTTTCGATCGCAACGTGCACTTTTTTACTCGACTCGGAAGTTTTTTGGAAATTTCTGTCTAACGCAGGCGCACGAA
>CAZOSN010000251.1:0-5016 GCA_964582405.1 uncultured Oligoflexales bacterium
CGGTTCTCGGGTCGCCTTGATAAAATCAAAAACGGACCCTTTTTAAACAGGCTCTAAGTTATTTTTGAACAGACCCTAACCACCTCCGCCGATCGATTTATAAAAAGCCTCGCAAAGAAAATTTGCGAGGCTTTTTCATTTCGACCATCTTTGATCACAGATCTTGCCTTTTTTTGACCACCAAAAGCTGAAAATTTCAAAAATCTAGCCTTTAATCGATGCACAGTTAGTTTTCATGAAGTTGATTAAGACCTAGATTTTATTAGCTAATCAAAAAAAATTCGCAAACTGTAATTTTGGCCCCACCTTTGCAAAGTGGCGTATGACAACATTGGCTTACCTCAAACCGAACCAAGAAAGGAAAAGGGGGAGGGAATGAAGAAATTATCGGCACGATGGATGAAATCTTTTAATCAGTTGATTCAATTCAAGACGATGTACAATCACAGCAATGTACCGCGCAATGTCGATGAGTACAAGCAGCTTGGTCTCTGGGTCAAGAACCAACGCTACGAATACTGCACCGGCAAAATGAATCCGCGAAAAATCGAGCTATTAGAGAACATCGGATTTGTGTGGGATCTGCACGACGCGAAGTGGTACGAAATGCTAGAGGATTTGAAGAAATTCATAGCAAAGAATGGCCACGCAAACGTCCCCCAACGCGTTCCTGAGATCAAGAAGCTGTCGATTTGGGTTTCGACCCAGCGGCTGAATTTCAAGCGCGGACGAATGCCCAAGGATCGATTCTTGATCCTAGAAAATGCAGGGTTCGACTGGGCGCCGCATGAAACAAAGAAGAAGGCTCTCGAGCGCAAATCAATGTTTGAAAGCCAGCAGGCGTTCTTTAGTCAAACATCGAGCAGCGGGGAATTCCCCCGGATCGCCAACCACTTCTAGTTTTCATTAAGCTTGATTGACAGGTATAAATCTGTTCTCGTAATATAGTCCATAGTCTCTCTTGATGGACAGATTTATGCCTGCCTTGGTCCTCCAAGTCACTCTGATGGCCTTTTTGCTGCTGGGAGCCAAGTCCAGCCAAGCATTGGACCTTAGTCGGTACTATTCTCTCGTCGATATCGACACATTTCTTCAAAAAATCGCTCATGCGCATTCCGATTTCGTCGAGATCCAGACTCTCGGTTATTCAACATTAGGTAACCCTATCTATATCTTGCGCGTTGGCCATCCCCAAGATGATGCCCTTACCAAGGTTTATATCAACGCAACCCACCACGGCGATGAAAAAGGCAGCTTGATGGCTGCATTAGGGCTTGCGGATTTTTTGATCAACACGCAGCGTGACCCGAGTTACTTTGATATCTGGGACAATTTTGCAATCTATATTCAGCCGATCGTAAACCCAGACGGATACGCTAACAATTCTCGATATGACTCCCGAGGCCGGGATCTAAACCGGGACTATCCCTATCCTGGGCGGTCACTCGATCAGTCCTTTCAGATCAAGGAAACAACTTTGGTCGAGACGTTTCTTGCTCAAAATAATGTTCGAGGGACGATAAGCATCCACTCTGGAATGGAGGCCGTGCTTTGGCCGTGGTGCCACTCGAAGTCATCCTTGCCCGAATCAGATCAGTTTGAGCGCCTAGCTCGTCGAAGCGCAGATGCCATGGGTTTCGTATACTACCGGCAATCCAACCATGATTACCCGAGCCAGGGAGAGTATATTGATTATGCGTATTGGAAATATCGCAGTTTTGCAGTCACATTTGAAGTTTCTCTTGAAACCACGCCATCGCTTGGCACACTGCCAGGACTTATAGCAAAAACCACGCGTGGAACCCTAGCCTACTTACGAGAATTAAAGAAGTTGATCCAAGAAACCCAATCATAGGAATCACCGCGATGAAATCAATAGGCCGCAGATTTGTCGAACTTTCTTTTATTAGCCTGCCATTGACCGTGCTTTCGCATTCAGCTTGGGCCAACTCTCGGACCGGCACGGGCAATCCGAATGTCACGCAACATCCGATGACTCCCGAGCAATGCAAGCAGAAGCTCGCCGATCTAAAAGTGACCTACGAAAACCCTACCTTTCTACAAATCTGTGGCGCTCCCTATATGGCGCCGCTCTATGACCCCAAGACCCAGACGGCCAAGGATGCCAAAGCCTGCATCGACCAATTTGAATACCCAGACAAACCTTGTGAATACCCCACCGTTTGGGTCAAGGCCGCGGAAGCAGCTGAGCTCTGCGAAGCCCAAGGAAAGAGGCTATGCGACGCCCATGAATGGGAAGGGGCTTGCGCAGGCCAGCTCCTGCCTCCCGACTATGAATTTGATAGCTTTTCCAATATGTCTCCCACCGAAAAAATCAAGGCTCGGCGTTCCGCTAAAAATCACAAAGAAGCTTCTCATAAAGTCTGGGCCTACGGCGACCACGCTCAAAAAGGTATTTGCGCCATGGCAAGCACGAAAAGCGCTACCTGCAATGGCGGAAGCTGGGAAGGCTGTGGTTCAAACACATACCCAGCCGGCTCTTTTCCCCAATGCAAGAGCGCGCTTGAGGTGTACGACCAACACGGTAATGCGGCTGAGCATATGAATTTGCCAGTCTTTGAAGATGAAATGGCGAGTGCCGGAAGCAAAAAGCTGGGCTACACCGAAATGAAGGGCAGCTGGTTCATTTGGGATCATTTTGCAGCGCATCCAGACGACTGCCGCTGGCGGGCCCCTTTCTGGCATGGAACCAAGGTTCGCGCGGCAGACAGTCATGAGAATTACCACCTTGGGTTCCGCTGCTGCAAATCATTGTAAGTTATTGGTCGATCATTCATGATAAAGTTTGACCAACGACTTTTAATCACTTTATTTTACTGGCTTTCGACATTTTGTGACGGCGCCGCCCGCATTATTATTCCATTGTATTTCGTGGGGCTTGGGGTCAAGCCTCAGAATATCGGACTCACTTTTTTCTATTACGAATTCAGCGCCTTCTTCACCAATATTTTTGCGGGCTTTCTGCTAAACCGTCTGGGTTACAAGAAGGGCTTCGTTATCGCGCTTGGGCTCCATACGCTAGCCAGCGCGATCTACGTGGCAGTTCATCCTGATCTTACGATGATCATCTTAATGACGCTGGTTGGCATCTCCAGAGCCCTCCGCGGTTCAGCGAAAGAACTCATCAAAACCACCAGCGTGGCTTATTTGAAAAAAAGAGGCCATTCTGGCAAGCAGTATCTCTATGCTCAAATCCTTCTGGGGGGAAACGAAGGGCTAAAGGGCGTAGGAGTCTTAGCCGGCGGCATTCTGCTTAGCTCCTTAACTTTTTCCAACGCATTTATAGCGCTTGGGTTGATTACTTTTATTCCAATGATCGTTGCGACGACCATTCTTGCCGACGTGCGCGAAACCACGTCTCTGAACTTTCATGAGTTTACCAAGGTCAAACCTAAAATGAAGCGGCTCGCCACCATGCGCGCTTTTCTCTATGCTAGTCAAGATGTTTGGATGTTAGCCGGGCTCCCGATTTATCTGGTCGAAAAGGGTTACCCGCCCATGAGCATTAGTATTCTTCTAGCCGTGGGTACCATCGTCTTCGGCGCCATTCAACCGCCCTTTGCGCGTCTGGTTCATCAAGGCATCACCTTTCGAGGAAAAGTCATATTCGGAAAGATCCGCTACCGCGACTGCATGTTTTACACAACGTTTCCCTTAGTTCTCATTCCGATAGTCCTTCTTTTTGACCCACAATCGATCACCGTGATCATGCTCACCGTGATCGCTTGCAACCTTTTTGCCGGGATGGCAACAACGTCACACAATCATCTGCATCTCAAATACGCGCGAGATCGCCGTAGCTCAGTGGACATTGCGTACTATAAGGCAGTAGCCCAGCTGGGAAAACTCCTGGCTGCATTGGCGTCTGGATACCTTTATCAATACATGCATTTTTCAGGATGTCTGGGTCTCGGAATCGCGTCAGCGGGAGCTAGCTCGATTATTGCATTTGGTTTTATCAAGCGAAAAGCAGCTAAAAATAGCATTGATCCCGAATCAGAAAAGACGATAGAAAAATCGGCAGATTGATGAGCAAAGAATGAGGCCGGCATGCTAAAGAAAATATTCCTTTTGACAATAGTGGTCAGCCTTAACCAGTGCGCCTCGATCAAGAAACCAAATCCAAAGCAACAATGCTACCAGCCCCTTTATTGGCCCAGCAGCTGCGTGCGCCCGGAGGTGAATTGAATTAAGACCCTTTTTAAACTGGCTTTAAGGGTCATCAGACTGAGATAGAGTATGAGTGATTGTCCATTTACCACCAAGAAAGTTCATGCATTATGAAATTATTAGAGTCCATCGAGATTATCAAACAGTGCGCCATTGATGTCGGCCTCTATCAGAAAGAATCATTCCGAAGCGTTGGCTTCGAAATTCACAACAAAAAGTCTGTGACTGACCTTGTTACTACCGTTGATTTGGAGTCCGAGTCTCGGATCATTAAAGTCATCAGACAAAATTTTCCGGACGCGGACATTCTTGCAGAAGAATCGGGTAGGACGAAGATCTCTCCAGCCAACCGAGATGTTTGGATTATCGATCCCCTCGATGGAACGACCAATTTTGCTCAGGGCATTCCCATCTTCGCAATATCAATTGCTCTTCGGCGCGATGATCAGTCTATTCTTGGAGTAGTTTACGCGCCCATGCTAGACGAGATGTATTATGCTGTAATTGGTGAAGGAGCATACCGAAACAATCTGAAAATATCTGTAGGCACCAAGAGCAGCTTGATAAATAGCCTTGTCGGAACAGGTTTCCCCTATGACAAGGATTCTCATCCCATCAACAACCTGAGTTATGTTCAACGAATACTGCCCAAGGTTCGTGATCTTCGCCGTCTCGGTTCGGCCGCCTATGACCTTTGCCTGGTCGCTGCTGGACACTTGGATGGTTACTGGGAACTTAACCTAGCTCCCTGGGATATTGCGGCGGCAGAACTGATCCTCAAAGAAGCAGGTGGAACTTACAGCTTTTTTCGCAGTGACCGTGGGA
>CAZOSN010000252.1:0-4985 GCA_964582405.1 uncultured Oligoflexales bacterium
AGATGGGCGGCAGCTGAGCCGCTGATCCCCAAAATCAATGCTGAAGGGGTACTAGCCCTGAAATAAATTCGGATTTAACCAAGCTGAGGGGATCATGCAATTCGACTACTTCGCAAAAAAGCTCGAGGAAAAAAAAGCTGAACTCGAAACGCGTCTTAACCGGTTGAGGTCTGAGACTGGACCACTTGACCGCGACAGTTCGGAGGCGGCTCTTGAATTGGAGAGCGAAGAAGTCTCCGAGGAACTAGACCGTGAAGCCCGCACCGAACTCACTCAAATTTACCGAGCGCTAGATTGCATAAAGCTTGGAACCTATGGTCTATGCGTCGAGTGCCAGAACCCTATTCCCATCAAGCGCCTCGAAGCCCTGCCTTTCACGCAATTGTGCATGAATTGTGCGACCATGTCTGGCTAATAAGATGGGCTTTGGCTAGCCCTAATTTTGGTTGTTGTGAATCACCTGAACTTCAACCTTAACGTCCGCGCCATTCGATGGGGAAGCTTTGATCACGAAATTTAGGTCATTGGTTAGGACCTCATTTGAACTCGTGATGAGTTTGGTAATATGAATTTCCGCAGTGTAGTGAGTTCCCTTTTCATCGGTTACCTCGATCACGCCTTCGCAGGTTAGCTGATTGTCGTTCACTGGAATTGAGGCGGGAAACTTCATTTTGCGGCCACCTTTGATAACATCGCTCACCATAGTGAATTTGCCTACCTTGGTGTTGTCTCGGCACGGTTGGCTAACAAGAGTGCTGGGTATCGCTGCATTCGGAAAAAACGCTTCGCCTGTCAGAGTGAACTGATATGAGATCGGAACTTCGGGCTTAACCGGGTCGGTACGCACATCGCGTTCTTCAACCGGTTGACCCACGGGACCCAAGATCTGAATTCCAGATTTTTTCTTGCAGCTTATCGGGAGACTCACCGCAAGCATTGCGATAAGGCTCAAGCATCGGTACTGTGGTTTTAAATTCAGCCCCATCATTAACTCGCCTTGTCAAAAAGCTTGAGATCGCCCTTGATCGTCTTGCGATCGCTTCCGTGTACCACGGCCTTCAAATTGTCAAAGTGCTGGTTCAACTGATCGAGCATTTGGCAAATCCGGTCAAAATTTTGAGATTCTCCGAGCATCACCTCAGAGACCTGCTTTTGAATCGCACTAAGTTCAGCCTTGGCATCGTCTGAGTTGTTTGTCCATTCTTCGATCCGCCTTAGCCCTGAGGCTATTACATTCATCCGCGACACGATGGAGAATCCGGTCTCATCAAGCGAATTTTTGGTCTTGTCGAGCTTGGCCACTACCTCGATTTCCCGCATGAAGTCGTTTAATTTCTTACTTGCATGCTCAACCTGTTCCGTAATCCGTTTATTGGTATGCCTTAGTCTTTCGCTCATCATCCATGCCGCTCCCCGGTAGAATTGCTGAGCAAAAAGAAGATTGGTGGTAAGAATTTCCGTGAGCTCCGATCGCGCGCAGAATATATACTCGGCTCCGCTCTCGCCGCAGCGTACGCTAGCGGATGCAGTGGTGTTTACATCGATAAATGACATCTCACCCACGGATCCGCCACGTTCAATGACGGCTATTGGTAAATCCGACCCCGGAAGAACAACCTCAAAGCTGCCGCGCATCACGACAAAAAGTCCAGGAACTGTCTCATTATGGGTTACGAGCTGAACCAGAGCCTCTCCTGTCCTCAATTCGAAATTAGCAGTGATGATGTCAAAGCACTCGCGCGGCATGCAAAAAAACAGCGGGATTTCTTGGATACTGATTCTCGCGTCCACAATGACCTTCCGTTTCGACGGTACACAACATACAAGTGCTGAGCACCTTATCGGCAAATCTATGAAAAACCTTTATAGTGTCGGACGATTCGCCTAGTGTATAAAAACCCGACAGTCCTAGCGGTTTATTTGCACGTAATCCCCTAAGACGACTGAGGTTTGTTGAGGAATGCTGCTTGCATTATTCCTGGCACGAATTCAGCGGAGGGGCAAGAAATGAGTTTCAAATCGACTAACTGCTTAATATTAATAATGTTAAGTTTGAATGCGGCCGCATTTGGGGCGGTCGATTCCAAAATCGTGAGCCGTCAATCAAATACCGTAAGACCCGAACCTCGTACCGATACGGTATGGCTGAATCGTCAGGCTCAGATTGAATCCTCTGCAAAAAAGGCTAAGGCCGATGTTTTGTTCTTGGGAGACTCGATTACCGAGGGTTGGGGACTTACCTCGGCGTGGCAAAAATACTTTCATTTTTCTGCTTTTAACGCCGGCATTACCGGCGACCGAACCGAGCATGTTCTCTGGAGGGTCAAGCAGGGTTTGATCAAAGAAATAAATCCTAAATTAGTCGTCCTGCTTGTGGGTACCAATAATGTCTTCATGAACAAACCTGAAGACACCTTCGAAGGGATTAAAGATATCATCGAGGAGATTCATAGCCAGGTGCCAACCACTAAGGTACTCGTCCTAGGAATACTACCCAGCGGTGAAACGCCGGATTCTATCCAACGCAAAAAGAACATCGAAGTTAATCGGCTTCTCGAACCTTATGCTCGTACCCATAACGACTACTATTTTGACTCTTCAGCTTTGTTTGTTGACGAGAAGGGTATGATCAGCAAAGCGACAATGCCCGATTTTCTCCACCCCACGACCAGGAGTTACTATAAATGGGCTCAGGCCTTGAACCCTTTGATCGAGCAAATCCTAAAACAACTCTAAATCAAATCGGTAAGTATGAGTCATCACAAAATAACCCAAGTTATTTTAGATTAGTAAAAAAAATTATTTCAAACTAGCCCAATAAAAATTAAAGGCCCACGCAAACTTGCTCCAGAAAATTGCCCGAAAATTTTCGCGCGCTTAACAAAGATAATCTCATTTTACCTCTCATACAGGCGACATAGCTCCGAAACCAGGTTGGGAGGTGAGCATGTTATTCCCAACGCTTGATTTCGCTCTGTTTTTTATCTTCGTCTATGTTGCGGCCTGGCTGATAACCGGCAATGTCGCGCGCAAGTGGTTTTTGGTCGCTGCGAGCTTCTTCTTTTATGGTTACTGGGATTACCGATTTACCTTGCTCCTTCTTCAGTGTGCACTGTCAAACCATTTCATTGGCGTTAGGCTCAGCAAAACGGAAGACCCCAAAAAACGCCAGGCTTGGATGGCTCTTGCCGTCATTGTAAATGTTACCGTCCTCTGCTTTTTTAAATACTTTGGTTTTTTCGTGGAATCGATGAACGATGTGATGCTCTCTTTCGGGCTTAATCGCGAAATTCCAGTCATGGAAATCCTGCTGCCTGTGGGAATTAGCTTTTTTACCTTTCATGGCATAAGTTATATCGTCGATGTTTATCGCCAGAAAATCAATGGCGATAGACCTATGGTGGACGTGCTCCTTTACATTTCTTTTTTCCCTCAGCTTGTAGCAGGACCAATTGTTCGGGCACACCGGTTCATGCCACAGCTTGAATCAACAAGGGACACACGTCATGTCAACACCGCATTCGCCTTCACCTTGATAGCGTTTGGTTTAATCAAAAAATCCTTTATCGCGCACTATTTATCAAATGAGCTGGTAGCTCCAGTGTTTGCAGATCCATTTGCCTACTCGAGCCTTGATCTCATGTTCGCCGCTTATGGCTATGCGATGCAAATCTATTGCGACTTCAGCGCCTACACCGATATCGGTATCGGGGTCGCCGCGCTCTTCGGCTATCATTTCGATCAAAATTTCAACCAACCCTACCGCGCAGTGTCTCTGCAGGATTTCTGGCGCCGCTGGCATATGTCGCTCTCGCAGTGGCTACGCGATTACCTTTATATCCCGCTTGGGGGAAGCAAAACAGGAAGGTTTCGCTCATACCGCAATCTATTTCTGACGATGCTGATCGGTGGCCTTTGGCACGGAGCGGCGTGGAATTTCATCTTTTGGGGAGTTTTGCACGGGACCTATTTGGGCATGGAAAAATTCGTGCGCGAAACTTTTCAGAAATTCTCGTTCAAGCCAGGCGTCTGGAGTCACTATGCCGGTCTTTTTCTGACATTTCACTTTGTGACTCTCACCTGGATATTCTTTGCGTCAAGTACTTTCAAAGTCGCAACCGATTACCTGGCGGCTATCGTCAAAAATAGTGCCCTGACAAGCCAGCTTGCAACTCCGTTCACAGCGACGCTTGTGTTTGGAACGCTAGCCGCGCAGTTTCTACCAAAAGATCTCAATATGAATCTTGCGAAATACTTCGAAAGTTTGCCGCTGGCAGCTCAAGGTCTGGCATTAGGGGCGACTCTCGTCATACTTTCGGCAATAGGGCCGCAGGGGATACTGCCGTTTATTTATTTCCAATTTTAGGAGTCTCTGTGGAATCGGAAGCGCCTGCCAACATCAAAAAGTCGCCATCGGGATTTTCGGAAACGCTGTTTACGATTGCAGTAGCCTATGGAGTCAACCTCTTTTTTAACAGTTCAAGCATTGTAAACTGGCTCAACGAGAAAGCCATGCAAGGAAGTTTGGTTGAACTAGCCGAACCGTTTGCAGCGGTCCATCAAAGTTTTGAGAACTTCGCGCTGAACGCCCCCAAGAAATTTCTCAGAAAAACATTTCATACACGGATTCCTCTGCGCGATCAAAATACCGACGCCATCGGCTTTGGTGACTCAAGCCCATTGCTAGAAAAAATCAGCTCAGAAAAAATCGTGCTTAGCGCCCGTTACCTAAAGGGTATGGACCTAGGAATTCCCCAAATCTCCCAATTGGAGGTCGCGGAACTCCCGCGGTTGCCAGAATCTACCAACGCGGCGGCTCCTACCTCAGACCGTCAAAACAACCAAATTCTAGTGATTGGCGACTCGATCATGGGTGGAATCGCTCCTATGATCACCCGCACCATGCGCGAGCAAGGCGCACCCCATGCACCGCTGATCAATTGGAAAATTTCATCAGGCTTGGCACGTCCAGACTATTACAACTG
>CAZOSN010000253.1:0-4899 GCA_964582405.1 uncultured Oligoflexales bacterium
TACTGACCATGTTACCCTCCTCCTCCCAGACCTGATCGGTCTGCTTGGTTTATAAGCCCCTATCGGAATTGAGGTGTGTGATCTTTATTGTTTTTTTTTCAAGGTCTGGTTCGCCCAATTATTTCATGGGGATACTGCAGGATAGAAGGGATGCCGATGGCGCGATTGCCAGTCAAAATTGAAAACGAACCTACTTGTCCCGCAAGCCGCATGTGCATCTTTTTTGCCAACTTTTCTGACTGCCAGCCTAGGAATATTTAAATTGGCTCGATAGTATCTCAATAACCACCAAGGAGTCGGACACTTTGGGTCGAGTACAATGTTGCAAAAGGCGTTCTCGTAGGATGAAGAGTCATAGGATGAAGAGTCAAATGAAATTAACCAAAGTTGCAGCAATCATTTCCTCTATTCTAAGTTCTCAAGCAAAAGCAGCCCCCGAACCGCATTGGCTCGCCTACGGAGATATCCGAGGCCATATCGAACCCTGCGGTTGCGATCCAGAAACAGATCTTGGGGGAATCAAGCGTCTTGCAGCCATAATCCAGAGCAACAATCCCGAACTTCTGCTGAGCTTAGGCAACAACCTCTCGGCCGATAAGGCCAAACGAGCTGTCGTTCAAGGTTTCGAAGCAAAGGTAAAACCAATCGCGATTCTCTTTAATCATGCCGAGCAAAGCCTAATTGCAGATATCGAGGCCGAACAGACTCCCAAACTTCCCTACATACTATCTCACACCCCCAATAAAGGCAGCCTTCCCGCGTGGGTCAAGCCTTGGGTAACAACCGATAGGTTGACTGTTTTTGGGTTTGCCAACAGCGCCGAACCTCTTCCCAAGTTATTGCAAGACTGGAAAAAGCAACTCAGCCGCGAGGGGGATAGGTACAAGATTTTGCTCTATTCGGGGGATGATTCCACGCTGCAAGCGATCCTAGCGGAAAAGCTATTTGACAAAATCATTGCTAGCAACACCGCACCCCTTGATGCCGAACCATCAGATCGAGAAAAAAGTCAACCAGGGCGTCTCCTCAGACTCGATAAGGTCTACATGGTGCCAAGCTTCGGGCAAGGCGTGCTCCTTGGGGGAGTTGCAAAAGAAGCAGTCGAGCTTGAGTCGCTTTTGGGAACATCCAAGAGCTGCCGCTCGGCACTGGTAAAATGCGCTGATTTTACCAAAATAAAGCCTGATTTGACTCCGATTCTGTGGCTAACCAAGGAGTATCAAAAGCCCGGGTTAGCTGACGAACTTTTTCAGACCTACAATGCTGGGGCTCAAGATGCGTTTGAAAAAAAAGCAATCCAGCGCGCGGATGAGCTTCAAAACACGCCCTTTGCCGGAGCCCATATCTGCCTGACTTGTCATAAGCCTGCATATGACGCTTGGCAGGCGTCTGCTCATAGTCACGCGCTTGTCACCTTGAAAAAGCAGGGTAAGGACCGCGACGGGGACTGCGTTACCTGCCATGTGCTGGGGTACGATGTTGCGGGGGGCTATGCAGATGAGAAAACAAGCCCGCAATTTGCGGGCGTTCAGTGTGAGACCTGCCATGGTGCCGCAAAGGCTCACAGTCAAAATCCGTTTCATCACCTGCCAGCTCAGAAAGAACCACGAACTGTTTGCGAAAGTTGCCATAAATTGCCACACTCATCACATTTTGATTTCGAGGTTTATTGGTCGCGGATCAAGCATTAAAGGGGCGCTAGGTATGTAATGGGGGCCTGATCCATGAGGCATAAATAAGCTAAATGATTAAGGCATGAGAAAGATTCCGCTTCCATCAGTTTTTTTTTTCTTTATCATGACGCGCCTCAGCTTTTCTTGAGTTCAGGGGTCATTGGGCAGGGGCGATCTGCCGACAAAAGAAGAGCCGTTAAACTAGGAGGCGAATTTTGGCACCAAAGGCCAAAGGGATATATTGGCTAACTCTAGAGCAAGATGACGCTCATTTAAGCAAAGTCGTCGAGCTGCAGGACCGCGGCTTTGAGGTGACGTTTTTCAAAACTTTGGATTCCCTCACGACCGAGCTGCGCTCAAATCGCGTAACATTTGTTATTGTTGGCGATGAAGGGCCTGAAGTGACGGTACTCAAGGCGATCGAAATGCTAAACCGCATGCCTGATATTCAGGGCGCCAAACTAATACTCTCCTGCTCACGCTACTCGCCAACTGTCCTGCGCGCTGCGGCCTGCGATGCGTTTCGGGACATTCTGCCGATTTCCCTGCCAGACCGCGAATGGGTGGAGCGTTTTACTTTTTCCGTTGGTGAAAATGACGAGGAGCTACCGAGACCATCGGCCCTTCTAGCCTGTTCATCGGCATCATCGTTCTCGATACCTGCTCGTGTCGTTTGGATCAGCCACGACGAAATCTGGATTGAGTCACGAATCTACCCCAATCCAGGCTCGGAGTTCCAACTCACCGGCCCCTTGGCGCAATCGATGGGGGTCAAAGCGCTCGATCTCACGGTTAAGGCGACAGAACGTAAAAATCTGTTTTATCGGTTTTCGATAGCCCTCATCTGCAATTTTAAAGCACCGGCAGATTCCAAACTCGTAGGCGAGACATTAACGATTGCAAAACAACTCAATATGGGCAGCCGGATCAAAACCTTCCTTGCCATTCAATCGCCTGCGCTGCGTGCAAGCGTGATCCGTCATTTGGGAGATCAGCGCTATGATATTCGCGCCGCGCTTCAGAAAAAAAGCCTGATCGAAGAGCCCAAGTTTTTTTGCCCCGACCTAGTCATCGCCGAGGATCGATTGGTTTCTGGCGACAACAGGCCACGGTTCGTCGATATGGTGCAGGTATTACCCAAAGAAGCGACGATATTGATCATCGGTGATGAAGAGCTTGCTAATCAGCTTCAGAACCTCGTGGGCGGCAGACGAATCTGCACGCTGAAACGCATTCCGATGGATCTGCAGAGTTATATCACCACGAAGGTAATCTCTCCTAATGTCAACAAACTAAACCCTGAAGTGTACAATATTCCCTCCGACCACGAATTTTCTCTCGCCGAAATTAAGTTCCCGGCCGTGCTTAAAAAGCTCCACCCAACACTGGCTGTTATGACCGTACCTCACCCCGTCGGTATTTATGGCTTGGCTCGGATTGAATCGCCCTTGTTGAAGCGTGTTGTTGGCCGCTATCCTTATAGCAAAATAGCGGCGACTTATTCAGGTACCGAAGTTGATGATAAGAAATTTCCCTATGTAATGGAATGCTACTTTTGTGATGTGCCAATCGACAAGCGAAAACAGCTCGGCCTCGCCCTAGGTCAAATCTTCAGCCAGGGCCTTCAACAAGATGCTCTGAGCGATGAAGATCTGATTGCACGCTTTTTGGGGGACCCCGCCCCAATTGCCCCAGAACCGACCAAGGTGCTTGACAATTGGGATCATAAAGATCATCGGGTCGAAAGAACTCATACTCCGGCGATCGATTTGCGTGAGCTTAAGGAGTCGAGCCTGCTTCTTATCATGATTGCAGTCGTAAGCTTTCTCTTGCTCGCGTTTTGCCTGTTCGTATTCTACGAGATTGCGCCGCACTGGGAAAAATCAGGCTCGGCTTATACCAACGCCCTCGAAAAATTCAAGCACTTAAACGAAGGCAACAAACCCGATCAATAAGATTGACTTCGGGTCCGCAATTCCACTTCAGCATTGATTCAAAAGCTTCTCCAAACTAGCAAGTTTGATGCAAACAGTGACGACCTGCATCGCTACTTCGATCTCCTCAAGCGGAGGAAGTGACGGCGCGATCCTGATATTGGTATCGCGGGGATCTTTTCCCATGGGAAAAGTCGCCCCGGCCTTGGTTAATTTAACCCCACATTGACCAGCAAGTTCGACAACCCGGCGGGCGCACCCGTCGAGCGTGTCGATACTAACAAAGTATCCGCCGACAGGTTTGGTCCACCGAAGTATACCCGAGGACGCAAATTCGCGATTGAAGGCCTGCTCGACTGCGGCAAATTTGGGTCTCAGAATCGCCGCATGCCGGTCCATATGCTCCAAGACGCCCCCGCTGTTTTTGAAAAACCGCACATGCCTTAGGATGTTGATCTTGTCAGGACCGATTGTTTGAAAAGAGATATGCTTCGTTGCATCTTTCATATTCGCTGCGCTCGACGCCAAAAAGCTGATGCCAGCGCCTGCAAAACTAACCTTGGAAGTCGAGCCAAACACGATGGCCCGGTTAGGATTACCATGCCGAGCACAGGCGTCGAGTATAGGTTTTAGCGCGAGCTTTTCGCCATCAAACTGATGAATCGCATACGCATCATCCCAAAAAATCCGAAAGTCAGCCGCAGCCCTAAGGCTAGCCAAGCCATCGACCACGGAATCCGAGTAAACATGGCCAGACGGATTGGAGAATTTCGGCACGCAGAAAATCCCTTTGATGCTCTCATCGTGGGCCGTCATCGCCTCTATTTCTGCCACATTAGGACCATCGTCACCTAGCTGGACCGGAATCATCTCAATCCCAAAGTGCTCCAGAAGATTGAAGTGCCGATCATAGCCCGGAACGGGGCAAATAAATCTAACCCGCGCGAGTTTGGCCCAGGGTGCCGAGCCTCCTGGCACACCGAAGGTCAGGGCCCGCCAAACCGCATCGTGCATAAGAGCCAGGCTAGAGTTTCCACCGATCAAGAGGTTGTCAGGATTGCAATTCCATAGCTCGCCGAGCATCGCTCGAGCTTCGGTCAAACCTTCAAATCCCCCGTAGTTGCGGCAATCAGTGCCATCCTGGGCCAAATAATCACGGGGACCCAAGACGCTAAGCAGGGGGATAGCAAGGTCCAGCTGATCGCTGCTTGGTTTGCCTCGCGTCATATCGAGGCTAAGACCGTTCCCCTGCCAAGTTGCGTAAGAGATTTTGGTCTCTTCAAAAAGCCGCT
>CAZOSN010000254.1:0-4895 GCA_964582405.1 uncultured Oligoflexales bacterium
GGATTTTTTCCCTGCAAGCAACGCAGCAATCGTCGACTTAACGCAGTAGGGTTAGCTGGAATCGACATTGGATTTTTTGGAGGGGAACTGGATTGGGACTAGTTTCTGGAAAAATATCGCTGACACGTTACCGCCTGGGCGGGGCACCACAGGTTATCTCGACCGAAACGCTCAACAAGACGTTCAAGAAGTTTCGCGCCAAGCCTCTGGTCCTCGAGCACCCCAAAGAGCTAGCTTTCGGTTGGGATTTGCCCAACTCAGGTTTCGAGACGGAAGGCTTTGGTAGCCATTGGGACTTGAGCCATTGTGCTTACGACGACGGCTACCTCCTGCGAATTCGCATCGAAAAACGGCGCGTTCCGCAGACGCTTCTAACCCAGCTGTTCCGAACCAAGTTGGCCGAAATGATGGCACAGGGAACCGAGGTCAAGCGCCATGAAAAAAAAGAACTTCTCGAGGAGCTCAAGGCTGAGCTACTAGCGCAGGCTCTTCCCGACGTAAAATTCATCGATGCGGTTTGGCAGACCAAGCGCCACGAGGTGTTCTTGCTCAGCTCATCCAAACAGGCCTGCGAGATTTTCGAAAAGCTTTTTATTCAATCCTTTTCGAAGCCGCTAGATGCGATGCTAGTTCGAGTCGTCCCACCATTTTTGGGAATCAAAGAGACCTCGGTGGCAGCCAAAGATAAATCTCATACAAAGCGCCTAAAAGGCATCATCAATACTATTCCCGCTGTTTTCTACACAAGCCAACAAATTCCATCATAGGCAATCAGGAGTTTAATCGATCATGGATGAGCAACCGCAAGAAAACCTTTCCTCGCAAACCGTCAAAGGCAATCATTACACGCCTCCGGAGACTGGCGAGATCGGGATTGGAGCCAAATTTTTTCGCTACCGCGATTACACGCCGCTCCCTCTTATCCTGATGTTCTTGCTGTTTGAAAAGGTTTCGGTTCTAAGCGCCGTGCTCGGTATCCTAACAATTGGATTCGGCGAGCTTATCCGCATCTATTCCGTTGCCTTTATTGGCTCGATATCGCGCACTCGTAAAAACCGCACGGGGGGGCGGCTGATTCAAGAGGGACCATTTAGCTACGTGCGCAACCCCCTCTACGTGGGCAACTTTTTAATCACCACGGGGATTGCGATCTTTACCGGTAATTTCTTCCTGATTATTTTGGCTGCCGTCCTCTTTGCCGTCCAGTACTACTATATCGTGAAGTACGAAGAGGATTTGCTGCTGAAGACCTTTGGTGATGAGTACGTGCAGTATGCCAACAACGTCCCACCATGGATTCCCGATCGCCGTGTTGTGCTCGACGAAATCGCCTGGCCAGACACCTTTGCTCCCGCAATTCGCAGCGAATCGAAGACTCTCATGGCTATTTTTGCAATGGTCGGATTGCTCACACTGCTTGGATCTTGATCCGAGATGTCTATGGCGACCCTATAGCGACCCTAGGGCAGGTCGAGACCGAGATCAGGACCTTATATTGCTTTGGGCAGGCGTCTAACTTTGATGATTGCCTGCAACGCCTTGACCCCGTCCTCTTCTTTCCAATCTGCCGGATCAAGGTTGAGCTTGGACCAAATTCCAATGAGACATTCCCAAAGTGCTTTAGCCCAGCCAAGCGATACGTCCTTGTCCAGCCGTCGCTCAACCAAATAAAGTGCGCGGCGCGCTCTCCCGGAATCAACAAGTTGGTTGCAGTAAGTCGTAAAGAAACAGATTTGCTGGGATTTGAGCCTTGCCTGGACAACGATATCATCGACCTGGTCCTGGGAAGCATTTTCAAAAAGAGATTTACCCCATAGTTCCACCGCCCTCGCTTCCGGCCAGAGATTTTCGTCTTGAATCAGATCGGCAAGATTCGCGATATCGTGCTTTGGCACCTTAATGCCATGTTCTAAAAATTCTGCCTCGAGAAAATCGTTCACAGACCGCCAGTTGTTCTTTTCGTTTTGATACTGGCCTCTGAAATACCTGCAAATCCTAACACCAAAGGATTCGTCCGCTGCGTTCTCTTTGCCGAAAGCAGCAGAACTTTGCAGAAGGTAGTCCGCTTTAGATGGCGAGGTTAATGGGACCTCGACGTTTACCTCCTGGTTGGTTTCCGATGAAGTGGCTTTTGGTTGCGTGATATCGATCTCATCCATTGGTTCGTCAAAACTCAAAATCGGCGGTCCATCTAAGGTTAGAGCCGAGGAGATTTCGGTTTGGGGTTCTTGGGCTTGCTTCGGCTTGCGTAGTTCAAGTTCGAATTTCCGAAAAGCCGCCACTGGGGTTTCGGAGTCAGAAACACTGGACTTCGGCCGGTCGTTAGTTGGTTTTGACTTAAACTCCTGGACGGGTTGATCTTGAACCGTAAACTCGAATTCATCCCTGGCACGGGGTTTTTTTTCTGATCGTTCGATTTGCGCAAACACTTGGGAAGGTGCAGGACCACGCACGACCTGTGGTGGGCTCGGCATTGGACCTGGTGTAGGATTTGGCAGGGGAGGCTGAAATTTGCGTTTTTTTTCAGCGATACTCTGTTGGATTGACTTCATGGCGTTTCGAAGCTGATCGATTTTTTCGCCGCGATTTTCATCGGACAAGGTCCTGATCATAATTTGAATGCAGTCGATGCTGTACTGCTGCACGCGCCAATCAGAATGGTTGTTCGTGCAAGCGAATGCTGAATAAGCTGCTTCGAGCGCTCGTTTGGGAAAACTTGGCAGAACAAGCCGCGCCAGTTCTAATAGCTGCGAGGCTTTTTGGAGGTCGTCTCCCTCCTCAGCGGACAAGACCAAAAAGCGCTGAATAAGCGTATCGCTAGGCTCCTGCTTGATGCGATCAAAGATTTTGCGCAGCCCCGGTTTCATGGTTCCCACCGGTTTCAAAAAGTCTTGTGGTTTCTTAAGCTTAACATTACAGATCCACAAAAACGCTTTAGACCTAGGGCATTTTCTGCATCGAAAAAAGCGCAATGCTAGGCAGATCCCGCCCGCTATCGTTTTTGGGGTGCAGTCTCAGTATAATAGAAGAGAAGGACTATATGGATTAGCCTAGGAAAATATTCGATGCGCCTAATCACGCGCGATCAACTCAAAGCAGTCTTGATGATTCAGGGTACCATGGCGTTGGTAGCCTGTTTTTTTGCCTTGATGTTTTGGGGCAATTTCTGCAACGGCAGCCTGAGTGAATGCCTACCTGAAAAGCAAGGCTGGGCGGGGCTTACCTTATTTGTTCTTGCGGTTTTTCGCCCCATACTATTCACGCCGACGTTCATAATCGCCATCGTTGCAGCCCACAGCTTTTCGATCTGGACTGCGACCGTGCTTACGGCAACGGGCGCGGCCTGCTCTGCACTTTTCTTGCAGGCCATGGGCCATTATCTCGGCGTAAATGCCGTGCGCGGCTGGCTCTCGGGCAATATGCCGGCGACATGGGATATTGTGAAGCAGAACCAAACGCGGATAATATTCTTTCTCCGTTGGATCACTTTTGTACCCTTTGATTTGATGTCCCTTCTGTTTGGTGTTTTTGATTTCAAACCTAAGGCTGTGTTTGTAGCAACGTTTCTGGGAATTCTACCGGAATCCTATGTTTTTGTGCGGATAACACAGAACCCAGAGCATGGCGGGTTCCTAGAAGCTCTGCTGTGGCTCTCAGCATTCGGAATTTTTTCGGTCATTCCGATTGCAGTCTTTGAATTCTTGTTCCGCAAACGCGGTTCCAGCCTTTGGACGCATATCAAGCGGACCTATTACGAAGTAGTCTATGAAATCAAGCTCAACAACGAGATCATCAAAAAAAGAGACTACGACAACACCAAAACGCCTGTCATTCTCCTCTATGGCTTCTTTTCGTCGCGCAAAGCTCTGACTATCATGGAACGCTTGCTGACGCAGCGAGGCTTTCAGGTCATGAGCTTTAATTTGGGCGGTGTCTTGGGGGTTTTCTTCACACGCAGCATCAAAGAAACTGCGGCCTACATCAACCGCAAGATCGAGACCCAAATGGAAAGGCATAAATTTAAGAAAGTGCACATCATCGGTCATTCGAAAGGCGGACTCGTCGCGCTATGGTGGCTACTGCGTCTCAATGGTAGCCGGCACTGCGATAAGGTTATCACGATGGGAACTCCATTCCGCGGAACCTATCTCACCTATTTGGCGCTCGCATCGCCGCTCGGTTTTATTTGGCGAGACCTTTGGCAGATGCGCCCAAAATCTAGTTTTTTGACTGAGCTGAAGGCTTCAAAAATCCCGGCAGGCGTTGATATCTTTTCGCTGTACTCAAAAAACGACAAGGTTGCGGGCGTGGGAGGCGAGTTCGTGCACGGTGATCACTCCGATCAGATCCACAATATTCCAATGCATCAGGTTACGCACTTTGAGTTTCTCTACCGACGTGATGTGGCCGATACGCTGGCTCGTCTGCTCCGGCAAGAAAAAGTGCAAGAGCAACCGACGGACTTTAAAATTCCTAGCGGATAAACTCCTTGAGATCTCCACCCTGCCGCGGGACCATTACAAAATGAGTCTTGTTATCCAAGGACGGAATTCGCAGATAAAAGATCCAGTTCTGCGTAACATCCAATCCAAGATTCAAAAACTCCTGGCCCGATTCGATACCCTGCTGGCGCGGGACAAGTCCGAAAGTATTTAACTCGTTATCAAGCGCCTCATGAATCACCTTGGGATCATCGGACTCCAAGGATCCAATAAGTTGCTGACCCAACTGACTTGATTGACTCTGAAGGAAAAGAACAGCAAGTGTGATGGCATTTTCAAGGCTTACTTTGTTGTCGAATTCAGTGATCTGATACTCGGTCTCGCTATAAATAAAGTCGAGGCCAATATGCACAAAACCTACACTAGCCAGCACACGCCGGGGGGAGGGAATTC
>CAZOSN010000255.1:0-3415 GCA_964582405.1 uncultured Oligoflexales bacterium
TCGGTCTGCTACACCGACTTCATAGCGTTCACGAACTTTTCGTAATCCGTATAATTTGGCAAACAAAAGCTGTTTTTTGTTTGGTCCTCGCGGAACCGGTAAGTCCTTTTGGTCAAAGAAGTCAGTTTCTAACCTTCATATAGTCAATCTTCTGTTGAGTTCTGATCGTCTTCCGCTTCAGAAAAATCCGTCGCTTTTGCGTGATATTGTTCGTGAACACCAAAACCAACCCATCATGATCGACGAGGTACAAAAAATTCCAGCTCTGCTTGATGAGGTGCATAGCCTTATCGAGGAATCCGGGCGCAAATTGCGGTTCTTACTCACGGGCAGTAGCTCTCTCAGACTCCGTCAAGAGGGCTCGAATATGCTTGCAGGAAGAGCGAGGACATTACACTTGTTTCCTCTTACCTGGAGAGAATTGGGTCCCAAGTTTGATCTCTCAAGACGATTGAGTGTTGGGGCTTTACCAAGTATTTATACCAGCCGTGACGATCCCTGGCTGGAACTTGGTGATTATGTCGATACCTACCTTAAAGACGAAATTCGCGACGAATGTAAGTTACGCAACCTAGATGGTTTTGAGCGATTTTTGATTTCAGCGGCAGCGCGAAGCGGTGAAATGCTCAATTACGCAAAAGTTGCAAATGATGCGCAGACTAGTCCTAGTTCAGTAAGAAATTATTACGACATTTTGGAAGAAACGCTCGTCGTGATTCGAATTCCCCCTTGGCAAAGTCCGCTACGGAAGGCGGTTCAAACCGAAAAGATTTACTTCTTTGATGTCGGAGTCCGATGGCGAATCCTTGGTCAAAAAGTAGTCTCGCCAAAGTCCGAAAAATGGGGCGAAGCCCTCGAACATCTTATTGCAAACGAGCTGATAGCCTATGCACATTATCAAAAGAAAGACGAAAAAATCTGCTTCTGGCGCGATATGCATCAGCACGAGGTCGATTTCATTATCGGGAACGCCATTGCTATCGAAGTTAATGGCAGTTTAAGGGTTGAAAAATCGGACTTGAGTAATCTAAGACTGCTAGCTACTGAGCAAAAATGGCGAGACCAGTATTTGGTAAGTTGCGATCTCACAAACCGCCAGACGGACGATGGTATCCATATTGTGAATTGGAGCCGATTTCTCAGCCTCCTTTGGGATGGAAAAATATTTTGATCCACAATCTCAGTTGTCAACCCCTCATCGATTAAGTCTCGCATGGAGTAGATGAAAATATCCAATTTTTCTAACCGATCTGCCAATTACTCCTTGCCCAACTGCTACAGATCGCGAGACTATCGTAAGCGGTATGCAGAAAATTTATGCTTGGATCGACAAAGCAAGGCTAGTTTACAAATAGTTATTGCTCGATGTTTCTCGTTTGTCGGGCCACACCTTCCTCTGGACTCACATTTCGCTGTAGGTAATTTTATTCGGGATGCGCTAGCTGGAAACCCTATTTTTGTAAAAGGAGATGGAACTCCCCTTCGTTCTTATCTTTATGCCTCAGATTTGGCCGCATGGCTCTGGACTCTCTTATTATCAGGGCAGGCAAGCCGGATCTACAACGTAGGTTCGGACCAAGCTATTAGCATAGCTGACCTTGCAGACCTAGTGGCTCAAGTGATTCATGAAACATTCCCAGATTTGAAGCCACACGTCCATCTAGCGAAGAAAATAGATACGCTAGGGGTTGCCGGTGCCCATTACGTGCCTTCGGTAGGAAGAATTCAAGATGAACTAGGAGTTTGTCGACTCGTTAGTTTGCGCGATGCAATAGCAAAGACATTGATTTCGTATCATAAATAGCCAGCTTGGAACCCGTAAAAAATCGTATCAGACCGCGATTTTTCCGAAGTCGATCAGCCCCAGGCGGCGCTGATCGAGGTTTCTCTTCGCGTACGTTTCGCTTGGCAGCTATGATACAGGACTTGCAATTTATGAAATGTGATCAACTCAATTTTAGACCGGTTCGCGCCAAAAATTTGCTGGGCTAAACCGCCCATCTGGTTTTTGCGGAGCTTCCTCATCACGAAAGTTTCTCTTACGATTGTTAGACTGGCGGGCTTGAAAAAGATTTCAACAGTACCAGATCAAGCGGCTACAAACAAGATACTGGCACTGACAAACTCGAGTACAAGAGATTCGTTTTGTCAACAAATCGCATCCGGGCGAAGAGGTTTGAATTTGGATTCAAGCTGGCTTTCGTCGGGGTTGAATCGGTTCGAGGGCTTATCTATGGGGTGTCCACGGCTATTTTCCCGATCAAGCCGGTCTCTATCGATGCTGAGTATATGACTGGCTCTCCGTTGGACCTATTGGTTCGCGAGGCAATCGTTCACCTCGCTTTTCACATCGACAGATTTGCACTCGGGGTCGGCAGTCAGCTGTATCGATTTGGCAGTAACTCAATAAGAGGACCTGCCTTGAGCATTCGATGCTTTTTGTAACCAATTGGCCCAATAGTTCAGTGCCCAATCGCACTTCATTATTGATGAAGACTACTGGGAACCGAAGCCTGACCAAATTTATTGTCACCCCAGCACTTAATGCCATCGTCATCGACAGCACAGGTCAACTCAAAACCGGCCGAAATTTTGCGAGGATTTTTAAGCGAGGGGACATTGGTTTGGCCAAGCTCATTATTCCCCCAACATTTGACCCCCGTATCACCCAGAGCGCAAGCATGATTGTACCCAACAGATACCTGCTTTGGATTGGCAACAGCCGGAACCGTTAGAAGGCCATAGATAGGCAAACCCCAGCACTTGATGCCAGAATCGGTAATGACACAGACCACGTGAAACCCGCCCGATATTCCGCGAGGGTTTACGAGCTGCGGGGCGATAAAAGTCGAAGTGGCTCCAAGACCCCAGCATTTCACGCCACTTTGATGAATTGCGCACGAAGTCCAGGCACCCACTGTTATGTCGGAAGGGTTTGTGAGAGTTGGGACCGTGATTTCGCCATTTTTATTTTCGCCTCCCCAACATTTTACGGTGTTGTTCACGAGCGCGCAGGCATGCTTGTTTCCTGCGACAATTTTAGATGGAGTGCCGCCCAAGGAGGGCACACTATTGACGTCAAATTCGGATTCGCCGATGCATTTGCCTGCACCGTTATCCACAACACAAAGATTGAAATATCCGGCCGAAATTTTGGTTACATTGGTAAAGTTCTGGACACTGATCTGTCCGATATTATTGTCACCCCAGCATCTGATGCCCGCTGAGCTTAGACTACAGGCATTAAGCGCGCCAGCAGAGACTTCGGATATGGATTTCAAAAGCGCGGCTTTTTCGGCAGCAGCTTTCTCTGCAGCAGCTTTCTCTGCAGCAGCTTTCTGTGCGGCAGCTTTTTCTTCAGCAGCTTTTTCTTCAGCAGCTTTTTCTTCAGCAGCTTTTTCTTCAGCAGCTTTTT
>CAZOSN010000255.1:3515-4865 GCA_964582405.1 uncultured Oligoflexales bacterium
CTTCAGCAGCTTTGTCTGCGGCTGCCTTTTCCTCTGCAGCAGCTTTCTCCGCAGCTGCCTTGTCTGCGGCTGCCTTTGCCTCCGCAGCTGCTTTTTCCTCCGCAGCCTTCTCAGCTGCGGCTCTCTCTGCAGCTGCCTTTTCAGCAGCAGCTTTTTCAGCCTCAGCTTGCTTAACGACATCACCTTGATTTTCGCAGGTTTCATCCAGCTCACCACCCAAGGCCACGCGAAGAGTGCACATCGCCTTTGCGACTCGATTGGTCCGAGTCGTCGACTTTCTCGGAATACATCCGCCCAAAATCAACGCCAGTAGAATCAGCCCTGTTAGAATTCCTGTCGATGATTGCATGACCTAGTTCCTTTCAAAGGATTACAGGTTGAATCGGCAGTTATCGATAACGGCTTAATTTATGGATGGCCAAAAAAATTATAACCATTTGTAATATTTAAACTATAAATGTCAAAGTCGCACACGACCAGAAATGGAAAAACCTAGATGTAGGTATTGATTCAAGGCAAATGTAGTTCAGTTGTCATATCCTGGAAGCTGCGACCCAATTTACCGTATAAATGTTCATACTGGTCCCGAAATGACCTGTAGACTTCGGGGATCGATATGAAATAAAAATTTTCAAAATTGTGAAAAAAGCCTGCGCCAGTGAGGTTACCTGCTCGGGTCACTTGCCGAAATCGAAGCCGACTTCGGCAAGGCTTGCGTGAGTTTGACCGCCCCCTAATCGAAGAACAGGGATCCGTCTTCTTCAAACTCCACCGGTTGACCCGCACGAATCAAAACGCCACCGGCATTGTGATCGATAGCTGCCACACCCCTCAATACCGAATGCCCATCATTGTAAAACCTTATTTGGCAATCCGTATCATAGATGCCATTTGAGTCACGTAGGGTGTTGCACGGATCAAGACCTGCAAGCAGGACGCCAGAGTAGGCAAAATTCTGACTTAGAAAACCCGATTTCGGCAGACCTGACTGCAGAAACGTCATTTCTCTAGTAAAGCTCAGACCACCCGCGCGAATTTCAAATGCCCGATCGGCTACAGTTATCTTCCTAAGTCGACTTGAATTTCTACCTGCAAAAAAATCCCTTCAACCAATCGAATCCAGAATCAGAAACATCAACTTTTGATCGCCTGTCAATCCAAGGGACCAACCAAAAAGCCTTCGAATAGATCAAATCCTGAACCGAATGGAATTATTATACAAAACCTATCTTAGTTGAATTAACTACCCGCGCACGAGGCGAGAAGGTCAAGTTGCGTTGTACTAATGATCGACGAAATTCAAAAAATTCAAAATTGGTCAGAGACGGTGAAAAAGCTCTGGGATCAAGA
>CAZOSN010000256.1:0-4833 GCA_964582405.1 uncultured Oligoflexales bacterium
GGAGCGATCAATCCACATTGGGGGCAGGGTACGGGTCTGTCCTGGGTTTCAATTTCAGACAAATGCTCCGGCATCAACAAGGGAAAATAAGAAGAGTTGGATAAACCCCCAAAGCTAGGCGCGAAATTCAAGAGAGATCCTGAACCGAATCGGTGTCTCGAATCACGGAAGCGAAGGTTTGGATGAAAGTAGAGGCATTCAGACTTAGTGGCACAGACTTGCGTTGCACCAATTTCAAATCAAAGTGCAAATTCTTGCGAGTCAATAAATTTACAAAGTGCCTCGTTTGCAATTCATGTGTCACGAGAAATTGTGGCAGAACCGCAATACCCAAGGCTCGCGAGGCGAGTTCGCGATGCAGTAGGAGAGAATTGGAGGAAATTGCAATTTTTGCAGCAGGCTCGACTTCACGCCAGCGCGTCAGAGTCGGAAATTTCCGGTTGAATATGTCATCGACTTCGCGTGAGCCGATGAAGCTTTGCAACACCTTTTTGCGGTTCCGTGCCTCGCGAGCGCAAACTAGTACAAATGGCAGACTCCAGCGTTTGGTGACAGCCAAAGATATTGGCAAGTCAGGGGTATGAAACAGTAGTCCAAACTCGATGCGTCCATCTACAATCTGATCTAAGATTGAACGCGCTGATCCTACCTGTATCACGGGATAGAGCTCAGGCCATTGTTTTGAAATTCTTTCCAATGCTGGGGGAAGCAAACCATAGGCAATGGCATCGGTGGTACCGATGAGTAGCTCGCCTTGACAGACATGAACGGCATCTTCAATTTCGTGAATCAAGGCATCAACGCGGCTAAAGATCGCTGAAGCGTGACGAAAAACACGTTCACCATCAGAAGTTAATTTCACCCCCCGAGGTTGGCGTTCCAATAGAACAAGGCCCATATGTTCTTCGAACGTTCGCACCATCCGACTTAAGGCCGACTGATTGATCTTCACGATCGAACTGGCCTTTGAAAAACTGCCTTCGCGGGCAACTGTATAGAAATATTGAAGATGCAGGAGGTTCATATTGGCCTTTTAGGCCTACTAATAATGTATAATTGGCCTTTTATCAATAGTAAACGATGCCATATAAATGACCAGAATATTTTTCGATGGAAATTTGCCGAGTTTATTTCAAAGGAAAAACTATGAAAAGATTCAATTGGGTTAGCTTGGTCCTTCTCATGAACCTCTGCACTGGAATCGCGCAGGCCTCGGGCTGCATGTGGTATGAGCGGTTTGAATTGGGTGAATTTCTGGCAACCGATGTGATATCGGGAACCTTTACATGTGGTCGTTATATTGGCGTATTCAGCTGTACTTTTCGAGATGATCGAGGCCAACTTTTTAAACACTCGGAGTTCCGCAATGAGCCGCTTCCACCTCCAGCAACTCCGGTGTCGGTCGTATCAATGGCTTATGCTGCTATGCAATGGTTCGATTGTGATGGTGGCGATCCTACACCTCCTTTCGCAGCGAACGGTCGGTATGAGCTTTTTACTTATGAGGGTATCGATTACTTTCATTTTTCTCTTGATGAATCTTTAGATTAATCGAATTGGAATGAAAAGTTTGTGTTCACGTTATCCCTCCTCGAGGGCGTGTTGACGTTTTATTTTCCTGTCCTCCTTGTCTTTGCCAATGGCAACGCAAATAGTTTTTATCGATAGCTGTTATTCGGGTGCCCTGGTCGAAAAGGGTGTCAAGTTAACCGATAGCTTTGTCATTCCGAAGGCGTCTTGGGACACTTGGGCAGTGGATTGCATTGATTCGACGAGAATATTTTAAACAGGCTCTGAGAGAAGCGAACCTGAAAGTCCGCTGTTTTTCTATCTGTTTCGAGAGTCGATGAGTTGGAATTTGCTGATCTACTTAGCAAATAAATCTTGCCATTCGCCATTTTTAAAGATGGCAAGTCGATGAGCAATTCGGTCGCTTCCGATGCCGCCCAAGTTTTTGAAATAGGTTGCTGCGTATTTTTCTCCCTTGATCTCGATGGTACCGTCACTTGTTAAATTTTCATAAGGTAGATAGCCCATGCCACCTCCATCACCACGTGCTGCAGTCCTAAATACGGAATGCTCAAAATTAAAAAGATTGCTATCGAAGGAAAAATTTCGCTTAAATTTCGCGGTCCATGTGCCCTCGGGTGAATTAGTCAAAATTTCGATGTCGTAGAGGAATGGGTAATCGATCGGTGACCTCGCAACAAATTTCAGAGTTTTAGTCACACCATCTTGGGTAACGGAAACCGAAGTGCCAGGCAAATTGAAATTCAATGTATGAAATACATCAATGCGGGAACGGGCCTCCATGTCCCAATATTTTAAGTCCGTAATCATGATTAGGATATTTTTGTCCATGATAGTCTCGGGAATATGACTATTGCCGAATATATGACCAATTTCGTGAAGCATTATGGCAGAAAATCGCAGGTCCTTGTCATCATCGAAAAATCCAGGCATTTTTCTGACATAGATATAGCCTTTTTTCCAACTATTGGTCTTATTGATCGAAGTGCTATCCGCATACGCAAAAATATTAGGATCGTCAAAGATCTTGTTAGGGATCTCGGGCGGTCGCACACCAAGAAAAAATCTTAGGTCTACGTTGTCCGAGCATTCATGCCTCTGGAATCTTGTTTCTAGCCGATTCATGGGATCGTTTGGCCAAAGTTCATTTCGTCTAGTTTCCTTGATTTTAGAAATCCATGTTTCCAGCGTTCTTTTTACGATATCTTCTATTTGGTCGATGGCGATCGAAAAGTGGTCATCACGGCATATGCAGTAGCGAACCGGTCTCTTTTCGATATACCAAGCGGTCGCGTTTTCTATATCCGTGATTCCGGCGCCACCGCTGTCCATAGTTCCCTGTAAAGTTGCCTGGTACCTGGCTGACTCCTTGAATTCGGCTTGAGCGAATGCTGATCCGGCGATGGTCGAACCAAATAGTATTGCGCCGGTTAATATCCTATAAACATCGCAGTGCATCGAAATTCCTCCTCGGAAGTTTTGTTCTCCCTATTATCGGTGGAACCCCTACGAAGAAATAGGCTTTTGTAGTAAACGTTTGGGAACAAATTTAACCGGAAAGTAAACTCTATGTTTCGTTATCATGCAACCTAATCCAGTCGATATTTAAAATAGCGAATTCTTCGTCGATGCTGTCATTGACGACAAGGGAAATTTTTTTTATAAGATCCAAGATATCTTTTCTTAATGCTAAAAAATCAGCTTTTGAAATCGTAAGCGGTGCGGTAAAGGCAAGGTCTTTATGGTCCATCCGGTTATAGAATTCCATTACCTTATTGCGCCAGTTACGATGATGACTACTTATCAAGGGAGAATCATCTGCAAGATGAGTTCTTGCGACCCCAACAGTTAGTTTGCCATCAGCAGTATGTTTGCATAGGCCGGTATCAAGGAGAAAGTCGATGACGGATTGCACTTTGGTCAATGGTAAATTCAGACCGTGAGCTATTTTTTGAGCGGAGTCGTAGCGAGGGAGGGACAACATAACCCTAATTTGGCTATAGATGGGGTCTGCGTAAAAACGAGTCAATTCTTTGTCAGTAAGAACATAGTAGGTGCCGACATTTGAGCTGACTTTTTCGCCATCCCGCCTTATGGATTCAGACTTCTGGCGATAGTATTTTTTGAGTGCATGTGTCCCGGCTTTGGCTTCAAGAACGAGATTGATAAAGTAATCTCTCTCATGCCATTCCAGTCCCATTATCTCGGACAGTTTTAGCGCTTGCTCCTGGGATAACTCCTTGGTGCCATGAACCACCTGACTAAGAAAACTAGTGTTGACATTGAGATGAGTCGCGACTCGCGACATACCACCTCTTCGTTTCGTCTGAGATTCCCGAGTGAGCCACCATGAAAAATATTTTCTATAGTCATCATGGCTATAGATACTATCGTGTTTCATCTTCGTAACTCTCCGGGCGTATGTATAGTGAAACAATGCAGGTCTGCGAAAGAAAATTAGCCACCATTTTAGATTCCGCGTTTCCATTATTCCCGCGTTTCTGCGGTAAAAGCAAGCATCGGATCACCACGGAAACGCGGAACGAAAATTTTTCGCAAGCCCTGATTTGTTTGATTATATATTTGCAGGCGCCAAAGCGCCTGCGACGACGTGTAGGAGGGCAAGCGGATCTCCTGTGGGTCATGCAAGTAATTTCAGTACGTTGCCAAAGGAGACCCTTCCTCGGTTTGTCCTTGAGGTGAAAGCTGCTGGGACCAAAAATTTCACCTCAATAATTCGTTTGGCCTTTCCAATAATAGTTTTTGCCATCCTTCTTGATGGGCAGCGATCGCGACTTCGCCTTTAAACAGGCTCTAATGGGCTAGAGCTTCCGTACGGTCGAGTTTGATGCGGTTTAGCACATACTGGGCGACTAGGTCCGCCCCGTCGGTCGCCATATGAATCCCATCGCGTTCACGAAGTTTGATGCGATGATTGCCCACAACCCTTTCGTGCTCAAAAGCACCGCGTTGATCACCTATGACAGGGGCAAGGTCCACATACTTAACGCAGGGGTTGGAGTCTGCCTCAGCTTTGAAGAGTTGGTTGAGCTGTTTAGATTTTTGATCAAAAACTGCTTTTTTCATGGGAGGCAGTGCAAGCCAATACACTGACCTTGAATTTTCGCATAAGATTTGTGCTAGGTTATGGATCCGTTCGGCATAGACTTTGCTCCAATCTTCGGATTCAAAGGAATATGTCTTGCCATCTTTTTTTAATGGTTTGTCAATATCATTGGTTCCAAACAGGGCAACGATAGTGTCTACTTTGTTGGTATAGAGCAGGCTTTTTGCCACGTCTGG
>CAZOSN010000257.1:0-229 GCA_964582405.1 uncultured Oligoflexales bacterium
CCGCGCCTTGCAGGAGGGGAAACGATGAAATTTGGCTTGGTACCCTTGATCATGACTTGGCTCATGCTGGGCTTGGGATGCGGCCCTACGACCCAAACCAAAACCACCTCCGATCCGAAGCCTCCTCCCCCAGACAGTGGTAAATCGGACGGTGACAGCCGCATCGACGCGGGATCAGGGAAGCCTGGCGGCAATCTGAACGGCAGCAATGGCTCAAATTCTGGTTCAG
>CAZOSN010000257.1:329-4812 GCA_964582405.1 uncultured Oligoflexales bacterium
GTTCTGGCTCAAATTCTGGTTCAGGTTCTGGCTCAAATTCTGGTTCAGGTTCTGGCTCAAATTCTGGTTCAGGTTCTGGTGGAACCGATACGGGAAGCGACAAGCCCGACCCGATAGGCATTAAGGGGCAGTGGGATTCCACTGTTTGCTATACAAGTGATGATGGGTCGCAATACTTCGTGCACTATTTTGATATGAGCGATTCGTATTGGGAAATGGCGGATTACGTTTTTAGAGATGCCAAGTGCAGCAGCCAGCTTTTAGCGATTCAACGGTTTAAGGGCACACTAACGCTCGGTCCAGAAATTCCGGGCGAACCCTACCGCAATATCGACCTCGTCGCGAAGTCGAAATCTCTCGACCTTAGAGACGCTGCCGCAGTAAAGGACTACAATACGTATGCGGCGTTCGGTTACACAGACTGGGCCGTTGGGGTTCCAAAAGAGCTGGTTGGGAGGAAAGATTCGAAAGGAAATACGGTCAAGGAGTCTTCGTTTTTTGGTGTGGTCAAAGTCTCAGAAAATGAACTCGTGATGAGCGATTTGCAGCGTACGGAAAAAGAACGCGAAACCACACTCAACGACGAGATATTCAAAAGGCATGTAAAGTAATATGTAGGAAATTACTGATTCACCACACTAGCTAGACTTTGGCGCTTTCGCGCCAAAGTCTAGCTAGCATGCGAGTTGGGAAGCGGCGGCCTCAAGAAAAACAGCGGGACCTTAACCTCGATCAGCTTATTGCGGTCGGTTTTCATGAGATAGCTTCCGCGCATGTTGCCGGTCGCTGTCGTGAGCGGGCAGCCGCTTGAATACTCAAAATACTTGCCAGGAGGGATAATTGGCTTTTTGCCGATGACTCCCTCGCCCTCAACTTTCTCCTCCTGACCCTTGCCGTTGCGGATCATCCATTGCCTTCGCAGGAGTTGCACGGTTTCCTTAGAACGGTTTTCGATCCTAATCGTATAGGCATACAAATAAAAATTTTCTTCGACGCTCGATTGCGATGACAAGAACTGCGGGGTCACGATCACGTGGATGTCGGATGTTACGGAAGAATACATCGCGTCACCTTTCTCTAATTGCCCACCCATTCTAGGTGCAACCTTCATGCCTCGACAAGCAGAAACTGCGACCTTGCGCCGAATCTGGTCTTTGGGCTCATCTTGAGCCGTAAATACTTGGCTATTTGGGAGGTGTACGCTATACGTAGTCGCTGGCGCGAAAGCCTGCGATGTGTCTCCTGAGGAGTGAAGCGACGAAGGATCCTGCCGTGCGCTGGACCTGAAACGACAAAGAATGTCCCCGAGAAGCCCCAGGAAGTGAATCGCTGAAGGATTTCCCGAGTCATTCATAAAAGCAGGGCATGCTCATGGATAAATCAAAAAGCTTAACTCCGGAAATTCTCAGCATCGTGCAGGCCAAGGGCACCGAACGGTCATATTCAGGAATTTACAATGCTTACGATGAAGCTGGCAGCTATCTATGCCGCCAGTGTGGACTAGCACTCTTCCGGTCTCGGGCAAAATTTCACTCCAGCTGTGGCTGGCCGAGCTTTGATGAGGAAATCACGGGTGCGGTTCGCCGCGAGACTGATGCGGATGGACGGAGAACGGAGATTCTGTGCAGGCGCTGCCTAGCGCATCTGGGTCATGTCTTCCAGGGGGAGGGGTTTACCGCAAAAAACCTTCGCCACTGCGTAAATTCAGCAAGCCTCGATTTTGTGCCTGCGCTTGATGCCATCGATACCGAGGAGGCAATTTTCGCGGCAGGATGCTTTTGGGGAGTTGAGCATTACTTCAAGCGTCATCCCGGAGTTCTCAAGACGGAAGTCGGCTATGCGGGGGGGGCCACCCCGAACCCCACCTACCGGCAGGTTTGCGATGGAAAGACAGGTCACTTGGAAGTAATCCGTGTCGTGTTTGACCAAAGCAAGGTGAGCTATGAGAATCTCGTTAAGTATTTTTTTGAAATTCATGATGGCACGCAGGTTGATGGCCAGGGTCCTGATCTTGGTCAGCAATACCTAAGTGCGATATTTGTCCACAACGATGGGCAACGGGTCATGGCAGACGCTGTTATGGATCGGCTTAAGGGGGCAGGATACAAACTAGCGACTAGGGTGTTGCCGATGGCGGTATTTTGGCCAGCTGAGGACTACCACCAAGACTACTACGGCAAGACCGGCAAAGAGCCTTACTGCCACAGGTATCAAAAAATCGACTTTCTTTGGACCTAGACTTTGGCGGTGAGACTACGATGACAACTTTGGAAATTCAAAATTTTCGCTTGAACCGCCGAGCTTTGCTTAAGATTTCGGCTCATGCATCCACGGCAGCCGCCGCCTATTTGGGCGGTTTGACCACCACAGGCTGTAACCGCAATCCCGCCGATATGAGCCTTCCTTTCGGTGTTGATAAGGACCGCCTGTTCAGGAGTCTCTTGGAAGGCTACTCGGGTTATGAGGTCGGAGTTGATTTTGATCACGCCGTTTTTGATGGTGCCTGCGAGGTGATCGATCTGATGCGGCGCACCATCGAAGCTGAATTGCCCGCCCTATTTGATGATCTAAACCTCGCCCTGTGTGCCCTGGAGTGGGCGCCGGTCGCGTCGGGGTATTTTAGCAGGTTTTCGAGCCTATCCTTCACTGAGCGCGAGGCCTTTTTGCTGAACTGGATCTTGTCTTCCACCGACTTCAAGGTCGAGATCGCGTATGGCCTTAGACCGCTTTTTTTGCTCGCTCTTTACGAGCAGGATGAGGTGAAGGCCCGAGTTAACTATGACAAGCCGATTCTGGACAGGAAGAGGGCTAAGCATGGCTGATCAAGCCTCGATCGACTGCAGCTTTATGCGTCTAGCGGAGCTGGACTATTCGAGTCATATTGAGTCAAGCAAGACCATCACCGGTGATCGCACAGTCGATGCCGACGTCGTGATTGTGGGTAGCGGAGCGGGTGGCGCAGCCTGCGGCTATGAGCTGACCAAGATCCCGGGACTTAACGTGGTGATGATCGAGGCGGGGCCCTATGTACCGCTCAGTCAATTCAATCAAAACCTGCTCGATATGATGGCAAAACTCGCCTGGGGCAAGAGCAATGATGGCTCTGCCGATGGCTCGTTTCGTACTGTGCACGGGCGATGCGTCGGTGGCTCTACCATCCTGCATATGCTGACCATGACGCCGCTGAGCCCTCATGTGTTGGGACTATGGCGCGACAAATTGGGTCTTACGGATTTCACACCTGAGGCTTTGGCGCCTTATGTCAGCGAACTCAAAGAAATTATGAATATCAAGCAGGTCCCTCGCGAGCGCGTCAATGCCAATGCCCAAAAATGGATCGAGGGCTGCGAGAAATTGGGGCACTACTGGAGGCTTAATGATCGGAATGCTGGCAATTGCATCGGCTCCGGGCGCTGTCATACCGGTTGCCCATTTGGTGGCAAAGTCAGCATGGATGTCTCGCTCGTGCCGCGCGCGCTCAATCAGGGATTAAAGCTTTATACCGATGCATTTGTAACCAATATCGTTGCTACCGATCAGGAGGCTACTGGGGTTGAGGCTATCGTCCAGACCGAGGATTTCAAGGTCGTGGGGCGTTTAACGGTCCGCGCCAAGGTTGTGGTCGTGGCAGGTGGGGCTATCCAAACACCCGGACTTTTGCTGCGTTCGGGGCTTCAGAGCCCGCAGCAGACTGTTGGTGCTAAGCTCTGCGCTCAGCCTGGAATCAATATTTTCGGCGAATACGACCACGAGGTCTTTGGTTGGCGCGGGATCACCAATCCGATTCATATCGACCAATGGGCCGAGCTGGAGGAAGGTGCGTTTTTTATCGAGCCGGGCATGCTTGATGCATCGGTCAATGCCGATTACCTGCCTGGAGTCGGTCGTGCTCACGCCGAACGCATGGCGCGGCTAAAAAACATGACGGCGGCGCAGATCTTGTATGCGGACTCTGGCAAGTCCAATCGGGTGGTATTTCGCGATGGCCGAGCCGATGTCGAGTTTAATCTGACCGAGGCCGATCACAAGCATATGCGCTTTGCGATCCAGGAGTCGGCCCGCATCCTATTTGCCTCGGGGGCCAAAGCTGTTTATGTCGGGCAGCGCGAGCCGCTCGTTCTCCAATCGGTTGGGGCACTGGGTGATGTGGGCCGGATCAAGTTTGGCAAGGCCGATTTTCATTTCGAGACTGTGCACGCTCACGGTAGTTGCCCCATGAGTCTTGCCCCCAAAGATGGGGTTGTGGCACCTGACGGCGAATGCCACCATCGAAAGCGGCTATTCCTTGCCGACGCAAGCATTTTGCCAACACCAATTTGCATGAACACGACCATTCCATCGGCCACGCTGGGAATGCATGTCGCTCGGCGGTTGTCCGCCAAGTACTTTGGATAGGGGCTGTCCATCAACTTGAGCGATTGACGCTGTCTAAGGGTCTGTCCATAAATAACTTGAGCAATTGACGGCTGTCTAACGGCCATTC
>CAZOSN010000258.1:0-4769 GCA_964582405.1 uncultured Oligoflexales bacterium
AATATGTAAAGCATTGATCGGTTGATCGCGCGATAGCGAGAGCACAATCCATCCGACCGATTCCGCTTCAAGCTGCTGAAACGCATCCTTAGAATTCGGAACCCCCGTGATATCCGTGAATCCAAGTTTACGAATGGTTTCGATAATGAGAGTCCTTGTGGCTCCCGAGCCTTCTACAACCAAGACTTTTAGTTTTTTATCTCGAAAGTTAGAATCCATCTGGGTATGCCTAAATGTTTGCGACATATCCTTATCGTCACGCCCTTCCAAATATTGAGATGAATCTAATCACTGCGTTTCTCTATTTGGATTGAGCTTATTCACCTGCCCTGGACAACTCATCTAGCATGCGGTATTTATTAAGTTTTGCCTCAGCTTTGGTGGTTTTATGCAATTTGTGGCGCGCGATGGCGCAGAAATATATTACACAACTTATGGCGTCAACGGTCCTTGGATAACATTAATCAATGGCCACACGCGCACTTCATCTGACTTCAAGTTTTTAGCCAAAAAGGCTTCTGAGGCTGGTTTCAGGGTCCTGACTTTCGATAATCGGGGTTCAGGAAAAACCCGATATAGCGGTCCATTTAGCTTGGTCGATATCATGCTCGATATTCAGGAACTGTGGGTTCAATTGGCAATTTCCGGTAGCCACATTCTCGGTATCTCCATGGGGGGCTGGATATCCCAGCTTCTTGCGTCCCAATCTCCTGGCAAAGTGTATTCTGTGATCCTCGTTTCCACGTCGGCGACTCGCAAAGATATCCCGAGCACATCCCATGAATGGGGACAGGATATAGAATCGATTACAGCAAAACTGACTCCCTATTTTTCAACTGATTTTTTAGCCAAAAATCACCTGCTGATCAAGGCTATGGCAAAGCAAATCATGCAAGAAAATCAAAATTCCGAATTCTCTAGCAAAGCCGCAGATCAGAGGTGTGCGATGGCTGATTTCAATCTGGAAGGATTGGCCGAAAAAATCTCAGTTCCGGTATGCATCATTCATGGCGAAGCCGACAGGATTATTCCTGCTAATTTTGCCCGGGATTTGAATTCAAAAATTCAAGGATCAGAGCTTGTGCTAGCCCCTGGGATTGGCCATCTCTTGCTCGCAGAATGCCCAAAGCTCGTTTACGATACTGCGACGCAGTTTTGGCGTGAAAATCGTAATTTAGGTAAGACTTAAAATCAGTCTCACTTCAGATTCTGGCATATTGAGTTCGGTCGCGACCACATCAGGTTTTACGCCGCGCGACAGCATCTGGCGAGCATCAACATATTTGTGATCTTCGATCTCCTCCAGGAGATCCTTATAGGCTAGGTCTTTGTTAAAAAACTTTGCAAGAGTCTCAGCCTTTTTTAAAGCCTTTGTAAGGCCTTCGCGCTCCTTGTTGATGCGATCAAGAAGAGAATGGGCTCGTTCGCAGCGGTCATTGATTTTGCGAATCGGCTCTTCGAGCTTGGCCTCCACCTGCGAGACAATATTGCTGGAATTTTCGGAAAAGACCGACTTGACGCTTTCGTGTTCAATTTCCGCTTCAGACGCGATAGCTATGATCTTGTCCCGCATCTCATAAATTTTTTGCTCAGCTTTCCGCATTTGATCCTTAAGATCAACTCGCAGTTCCTCGATTATTTTTCGTTCCTCACGAATCTCATCGAGCAGACTTCTTTCCCCACTTTTGTGGCGCGACGAAAAATACACGTAACCAAACAGAAGGACATCAAGCACAACAAGCGAAACAAGAAGCAGAGTATCCATGGGCTATCCTTCCTGTAAAAAGCTCTTTAGAACCTGTGCATCGACGTTATCCATATTTACGGTCTGCACAAGAATCATCTTTCGTTTGCCGCGTTTCCCAATCTCTTCCGACGAGATGACTTTGCCCAGCATTTTGAATGTTCCGGGGGTGTCGATACGTCCATAGTCAACAAAACGCTGCTTCCTGGCCCAATAATCCGGTATCGCCACATGAATCTTCAAAAGCGTGCCTTCTTCATAATGCGTATTTGACCGAAATTCGAGGCCATAGGGGCTTATGTGGACAGTTGTCCCCTTAGGAAGCGAATTTGGATCATCATCTCGGATGCCATAGGTAAGCACATCAACTGCTACACGCCTATTGGATCTAGGATACTTCTTAATGAGGTCTGGATCAAATTTGGACGACGGCACTTCGGGGGATTTTTCGGGCTGAATCTCGTTAGCGGGTTTTTCCATGGGTTCCTCCCGGGAAGTTAGATATTGATAAATTATAGTGATTATCCGGTTTTTTTAAGATTCTGCTCAATGCGCTGTAGTTTTTCTTTGAGAATCGCTCCTGTGAAAGGTTTTACGACGTAGTTGCTTACGCCGCTCTTCACGGCCTCAATGATATTTTCCTTTTCGGCTTCTGCGGTAACCATGAGAAACGGTATGGTCTTAAATTTTGGATCAGCTCTCACGGTCTTAAGAAGTTCAAGGCCCGTCATGTTTGGCATGTTCCAATCTGAAACAATCAACTCAAAGTCCCCTTCTTTTTGGAGCGTGGTATAAGCTTGTGCTCCGTCTTCTGCCTCTACGAAATTATTAAAACCATTCTGCTTCAGAAGGGTCTTAACGATCCGGCGCATAGTCGGAAAGTCGTCGACGACAAGGATTTTTAGGTCTGGTTTAAATAGGGTCATCACGTTTCTCCAGATCAATCCGTTAAAATGGGCTTAAGCCTAGCTCGAAGTTTCTCTACAGCCTGCGTATGCAATTGACTGACTCGTGATTCCGTGACTTCAAGGATGCGGCCAATTTCCTTGAGATTGAGATCTTCATAGTAATAAAGAGACAGCACAAGCTTTTGCTTTTCGGGAAGCTCCTCAATGTTTTTAACAAGAAGTTCTCGAACCCCTTTGCTCTTGAGCTGGGTAAAAGGGTTCTTGGAACTCACGTTTTCCAGACATTCGAGCAGACTCTTTTTTTCGTGATAATGCGCACCGGATAGCTCATCGATTGAAAGAAGGGTTACGGCCTTAACCTTCGCCATAAGCTCATAATACTCCTCGAGCTTCATGCTAAGCGCTTCTGCAACCTCTTGATCGGAAACCGTTCGGCCAAGCTTCTGTTCGAGATCAGCATAGGTCCTCTCGATTTTTTTCGCCTTATCTCTGACCGACCGTGGTACCCAATCTTGCGATCTAAGTTCGTCGAGAATTGCACCCCTGATTCTAAATTCAGCATAGGTTTTAAACTTGTTGTCACGACCTGGGTCATATTTTTCAATCGCATCCATAAGCCCGATAACACCCGCGCTGATCAAATCATCAATTTCTATATTCGAAGGAAGACGCGCCGCAACGCGCTGAGCAACAAAGCGAATTAACGGTGCATAATCCATAATCAATTGATCACGGAGCTTGCCGTCAACGCCTTGTGTGTCTTGCTTGTACCTCTTGACGAGTCCCTTCATAAATTTTCCCATTACCTAGAAAATGTGAAATCCTCAGGAGTAACTTTGAACTTCGCGAAAATGGGGCCTGAAAACGACTTCCTGCCAAAAACTAGTTTTGTTAGTTTTGAGATCAGCGGCATTTTGATGATTAGTAAGGAGTCTCAGAGCTGAATCTTTCCATGCTTGACCGGAGATGCTTGAGATTGTTGAATCGTTGATCACATTTCGATTCATCACATTCCTCTTCACGATCGGATCAAGCGGTATGATACCGATCAGTGATAGTTCGACGCCTAGGTATCTTTCAGAGACTTCGGACAATCTTTCAAAAACCTTTAGCCCATCGGCTTGAGAACCGACCATGTTAATCAAAAAACTAAATCTTTTTTTCCCATATTCTCGGGACATTACTTTTATGAATGCATACGCATCGGTGATCGCGTGAGGTTCGCAAGTTGTGACCACAACATTTTCATGAGCCAGAGAATTAAGATGAAGTACATCGCTCCCAATCCCAGCTCCGGTATCAATTAGAAGGATATCTGAATTTGCAGCAACGTGACTGATCTGATCAAGAAGGCCGACTTTCGCGGAAAAGGACAATTCCGTCAGTTTGGTTAACCCGCTTGATGACGGAATGACTTTGATTCCATAAGGACCGTCCAGCACAATATTTTCGATTGCCACGTTATGCTCAAGCACATCCGCGATGGTGTACCGTGGAGTCAATCCTAGCACTACGTCAACATTGGCGAGCCCTAGGTCACCATCAAAGATGGTAACTCGTTTGCCCTCTCGGGCAAAGGTCGTTGCAAGATTTACGGTCGTTAAAGTTTTACCAACGCCGCCTTTTCCGCTTGCGATGCTTATGATAGTCCAAGGTTTCTTTGCTAACTCGGCATTCATTTATCAGCTCCCTTTCAATCCAAAGACTCGCTCGATAACCCTCTCTCTACTTGCTTTTTCGAGGTCCTCGGGGATCTGAGGGCCAACTCCAAAAGACACTAAAGGAAGTCCCCATTTCTGAGTCAGGTTGATGACATCGCCATAGCTCCATGATTCATCGAGCCTTGTGAACGCCAAACCATCAATTCCAATGCTGCTAAAGCTTTTGATTGAACCATCGAGCTGACGCGAACGTTCGGCAAGACTCAGTACCAAGATGAATTCCACGGGAATGCCCAGAGTTTTAAATTCGATCAAGGATTCGGTTGACTTTTCTTTCTTTGGATTTACCCCGAAAGTATCGACATAAAACACCGAATTTTCCGTTCGTTTCGTGTAAAACGCTTTCAGTTCGGTCGGATTTTCAATCGTCCTGTGTTCGATGTCGAGAACTTTGCA
>CAZOSN010000259.1:0-4695 GCA_964582405.1 uncultured Oligoflexales bacterium
TAATTGGGGGCAGGGTGGCGCCGGGGGTGGCAATAGCGGCAGCGGTGGTGATTCAATCGTGAACCAGATGAGTACTGACTGCGGTGGACTCTGCGATCCTGAATCTCGCCTCTTTATGGGCGGAGGGGGAGGAATGACCTCCGGAGGGAATGGCGGTTCGGGAGGCGGGATTATCTATATGACGGTCGATGAAATCACAAACACCGGCACTTTGAATATCGGTGCCACCGGAGGATCTCCAGCTTCTGCTACGTCGAGCCCAGGAGCTGGCGCGGGTGGCTCGATCTATTTCAAGGCAGTCACGATCAACAATGCTGCGATCACGGTCGATGCCAAGGGTGGCGACACATCGTCTACTTTGAATCAGCAAGGTGGCGCGGGCGGTGGGGGGGTGATCAAAATACAGAACGCTACCTGCATTGCATCGACGTTTAGCTCGAATCTCTCTCAAGGCTTTTCGTCTGGAACTGGCACGACGGCAACAGCAGCCACGACAGGGAATCTTTTCGGTGCGAACCCCACTTGCACGCCCCCTTGATGCCTGGTAAAAAATGGGGCGGCCCTAAAATCTACGGTACGGGCCGCACTAAAGTCGCTCTATGGCGTTAAAAATTGGATATTTTCATCTAGAGGGGCCCAAATCGACCCAAACGATACCGTCTTCGATTTTTACCGGATAGCTTCGCAAGGATTCCAACGTAGGACCGGATGAGACTTCGCCGGAAACCGGCTCAAACCGTGCACCATGCGCTTGACAGAGCAAGGTGCCGCGGTGAAGGCAACCAAATTGCGACAGCTTGATATCCTGATGGGGGCAGCGGTCAAAAAAGCAGCCGATACCCTGGGCGCTGCGCACAAGAATTAATTCATGCTCGCTCAGGCAAAAACGGGTAAGCGAGTCTTCGCTAATATCGGAGATAGTGCATAGCTCAACCCATTGCGGCATCCTGTCCTCCGGTCAAAGCAAAGCGCGCAGCCCAATTTCAAACCGCAACGTGAGGTTGGTCGAGGGCAAGTTACCGATGAGGGCAGTCTCGTCGGCAAAAATAGTAAGCGGGAACTGCCGCCAGCGCCATTCCATACCAACTGGGATGGCTAGCTCGTAGGTTTCTCTGAGATCATCCTGCCGTTTGGCATTACCTTGCAGGCCATACCCAGTGAACAGGTCAAGGCCGGTATTGATGATCTCGGCGGGCTTAAAATAGATTTGATTGTTGAGTTCGAAGCTCATGGATGAAGCCGCATCGACCCGCCCCATCATGTGGATCCCTTGATTGACGTGCGGTTTAAAAAGAACACTGATCCCCGTGCCCGATCCCACGACCGTACCCACGCTCCATTGACTTTGGCGCCCGAGGCTGTCAGTCGCGGCCAAACTAAGGGCGACAGCGCAAATCTTTGCTACCGAAAGAACACCCTGTGCCCGAGCTGGAGTGTCGCTTTTCATGGATATCACCCGCATTCTGTCCACCCCCATCAAAAGAGGAATCTTGACGTCATCCTGAGTGAGGTGAGGGATCAAGCCCAGAGTTGATCTATCCTGCTTATGGCTTCTTCAATTAGTTCAGAATGACGATATCATTACAATTTTTAAAGGTTTTGAACCGGCCTCTGGATAGCATAGCAACGATTCGCGGCTGGGGGAAGCCAGGGGCAAAAAGTCGCAGATCGATCGCATCTTTGCTTGCTTGACATTCTGAGAGTTAAACCGCCGCAGGCGGTGGCTGACCCCACAGCAATTCGTACGAGTTCTCCCAAGTTCTACGAATCTCGGCACGTGGCTAGAATCGAATCTCGGCACGGACTGATCGGAAATACGCTCCGTGCTGAGATTCGTGTTGAGATTCGTGTTGAGATTGAGTAGCGACCTCGCCGTGCGGCAGTCTGCGTAAGTCTGGTCTGGTCAGCGGTCTAGCGACTTTACGAGGTCGATCGGAAGACGCTGTTTAAGAAATTCAGACCAATTTTAGGTCGCTTTGCATTTTGGTTTTGACTAGTGTCTAAATATTTCCAGTGAATACGCTCCGTGCTGAGCTTCTCTGGAAGCGATTGACCCTCATGTTAAGAAAAGTGGAACCCCTCCCATGTATTACATCAAAATCTTGGAAAATGAATTAGAAGCCCGTTCTGCAAAAAACCCCAATTTTTCCTTGCGATCATTTGCCCGTCTCCTAAAGGTCGAACCGGCGACCTTATCACGCTGCCTATCGCGCAAACGCCCATTACCGATGCCTTCAGCTCAAAAAGTAGTGACGCGTTTAATGTTATCGCCCGGACAAGAAAAGCTGTTTATGGAATCTCTGATCCAAGATCATCTCAAAGCCAAAGTAAGAAGTCCGTCAGTGGGCAAACAAGGATTTCCTGCTATTTCCCAAGAGACCTTTGAGGTCATAGCAGAATGGTATCACAACGCAATTCTCGAAATGACTTTCATTCCAGGTGCGATGACATCGATTGCAAAAATTGCAGGCACCTTAGGGATCTCCCAGGTGCAAGCTTCGACGGCATTGAATCGCCTTTCGCATCTGGGTTTTCTTGAAAAAACAGATTCTGGCTACCGCAAAACCAATCATAGTCAGACGATTGCGAACACCTCACTTACGACCAAGGCTTTGAAAAAGCATCAAAAGCAAATTTTACAAATGGCGTCTCAAGCTATTGATACTTATGACCTTAGGGACCGTCAGGCAACCACCATGTGTTTGGCAGCGAGCAAAAGTAAAATACCTCAAGCCAAGGTGATGGTCACAAATTTTTTGCGTGAATTAACTGGCTTTTTAGAAGATGGCGATGATAGACAACTTTATCATATCAATATTAATTTATTTCCGATTGGTGACTTAGATCACAAGTTCGATCAATCATAATTTGAAGCTACGCCGAGAACTTATCAGTCTATCAAATTAGGACTCAGCCCAGTGTTGTCACTATCACCAACACTTTGTAGCTATAGACGTTGATTTGTAATTGGTTCAAATTTAGTATCTTGAGATAGCGAACTTTGCATCAATGTAGCGCTTTTAAACGAAACGAAGGGCACTTAGAAAACATGGAGATCATTAATGAAGAGGTATTTTAACCAGGTTATTTACATCTTAAACGTTATGGTTATTGGTCTCTGGTCTTTGCCAGCGAATTCCGCATGGATAGATTCTGTGGAATTCTACAGGCTTGATGCGGATGGATCCGAAACCCATGGCGGCGACGGTTATATGCTTCTGTTTGACCGAGCGCGGGATATTGCTAGCGCGTATGTCGCCCAACTAGATGTGTCTTCTTTGCCGTCAAATACGGATCCAGCCGTCAAAGACTGGATTGAGACCAATCAAAAGGATTATGGAGTTGATGTGGAGCAAGCTCCACATGTGTGGGCGGAGCGACCCGACCAAGAATACTGTGCAGTTACCAGCTTACATAGTACAGCCAAAATTTTATTTTCCTTAGTCGCCTGTCGTTCAAGTATCCACAGCATCGAAGACGCGGTAGCGCTGCTGTTGCACGAATCAGTTCATCATTTTGAAATCATCGATGAGAAGTTCGCCTCCGATATCGCGATCGCCATCATCGATGCGTATAAGGTTACTAAGCATCGCGGCGTCGGATTATGGAATGAGTTCCGTCCGAAAGTGCAACCTTGCGCACCTGGCAGAGGCTCAGAGAGCTTTTACACTTTAATTCCCTTCAAGGACCGGAATTACGCCTTTTCTACAATCGATAACGGCAATGTTCTGGAGCTTTGTGCGGGCTATTTTGAACCTAATAGTCAGGACTGGAAATTGATTTCGGTGCCAAATTTTCCTAACTTTTCCAATTGGTTTGTCACGGTGATTGGCGACCAACTCATGATTACCTATTTTTTCCGATCGAATCAATCACAACCAAAAATAGGCTTTTTCTCCTACGACCCGGTACTCGATCGTTGGAAAAATGTGTTGACTGCAGATGCCCCGTCATTTGAATTTAGATCGCCCATGGTGCAAGACAATTCTCGGATCATCTTTTATTCGAACGTTCCTGGCGACCAAGATCCAGGATATATCTTTGATCTGACCAATCAATCTTGGAATAAAATCGAGCGACCTTCGGCTTCTAGCAACTGTGAACTGCAATATGTAATCGGAACGGCGGGAACACTCTATTCATATAAGATTGTCTCTCCAGACCAAAGTTCTCGGTTTACCAGTATTTGTAAATACGACCCCGATCAAGCTTCTTGGACCATGCTCCCGACCATTGTCCCAGCTGAATTTATTGCGGATTCGTCCTTTGACCGACCTTTTGCCACAGAACGGTATTTGCTGTTCCCCACCCCTTACAAACTCTTCATGTTCGATACTCTATCCGAAAAAGTAGTGGTTACTACGCTACCTTATCCGCTGTTTCAAAAAAATATGATTGTACCAATTGGCGGAGACTACTTGATGGCTTGGTCTGATAGCCCAGACGGTCCGATTGGACTACTCTATCATTACAAGACGATGCGCTGGAGTATAACTGCGAAACCGTTATTTCGCCGCTATTATTCAGTGATGTGGGCGGGAGATCGGTTGATCACGCTTGAAAAGGGCAGGTATCCAGGCACCGGCAAAATGGTTGAATTCTATCCCCTTCAGTAGAGATCGTGGGGTTCGCAAAAAGCGCAGGACTAGCAGCGCTAATTCGAGCATTTTTGCCGATTCGATTCGGCGTAAGATG
>CAZOSN010000260.1:0-4524 GCA_964582405.1 uncultured Oligoflexales bacterium
TTTAATTTGACTTGCAACTCTCGCGCAGCTGTTTGACTTCTGAATTGTCATGCTGATACGATTAAACCATTATATCAGCAAAAAAGGATAATTCGGTGAACCAAAATCAAATGTGGCTCCAGGCGCTGTTGGGAATCGGGTTTGAAATGGTTGCTTTATGGCCAGCCTATGGTACGCCGCAGGACAATCTTTTTGAGTCAACCCGGTATTCTGGTCGAGGTGGAGCCGGAGTTGCGAGCTATGATTCTAATGCAGCGAGTCGGTTTAATCCGGCTTCAATGACCGAGCGAAACATCGCCTTTCAGCTCAGGCCAGTTGAGTTTGAAGCGTTCTACGGCACTAATGGTGTCAATAAGATCGGCGAGCTTGCTGGTGACAACGAGATTGTTCAGACGGCACAGTCCTTGATAGGAACCAATGTGAACGGAAGGGCTGAGCTAGGATTACTCAGCATGCGCTTTGGAAGTTTTGAAGTGTCGCCCTTTGTTGTGGCTGATGGTATCGGTGATTTTCGTAATCCAGCACTCCCAGAGGTTTATTATAAAGTTGATGTTGTTGGTGGGATGAATCTTTCGTATTCCTGGAATTTTACGAAACAAGTTCTGATTGGTGTTACGATGAGGCCATTTAATCGTTGGTACGTTAGTGATCAATTAACGGTAATTGATGTTTTGGATCGCGATTCATTGAGCAGCGAAATCCCTATTCGGTCTGGGTTCGGTTTAGGCGCGGATTTGGGGACAGTGTGGAGCCCTGATAAAGACTTTCGGGTGGCCATGGCGATACTGAATATCGGAGATGCTGGTTACTTTCAGGATACTGGTTCTGAACCGCCCGTCATTCAGCAAAAAGTTAATGTTGGTGTCCTCAAACGCTTCGAGCTGTTTGGAGGCCACCTTGATTCCTTTGTGGATGGTCAAGGTATCGTCAATCGCGGAGGTGTAAATCTTACTAGACTTGTTCACATTGGATTCGAACAAGGTTGGTGTGTCTATGGCAAAAAAGTTTGTGATCATGATTTTGGATTCCTTTTAGGGGTCAACGAGGGATATGGCACGGCTGGCTTTTTTGCTGACTTGTTTATCGCAAGATTAGAATTGGCGTCTTATTCGGTTGAGCTTGGTGAAACTCCCGGTCAACGGCCCGACCAAAGGTTTGCTGTCTCGCTTACAAGTTCGTTGACGTTTTAATGTGGTATTTCTGAGGAGGCTGCGCATGCGGAATGGAAAATATGGCATCGTTATGTTGGCCTGGATGTCAGCGGGTTGTGGCACAACCAATTTTTTCTCGAGTGCTGTTGACAAGCAGTCGGATGATTATCTGCTTGAACAAGCAAGAGTTGAAATTGACCAAAAGCAATATTCCGAAGCATTGGTTAATATCAACAAAATGGAAGGAGACTCTAACGAAAAGCGCCTCACCTGGACTTCGGCGATCTTAGGTCAGGCTGGCCTTGGAATTTTAGATATCTATAATTCGATAAGCTCGGCTAAGACCGGGGGGTCCGGATCGGATGATATTTTTAATTCACTTGACGATTCGCTGGTATTTGGATCTGGTGACATTCGTACGTCACGGATTGCTGCCTTGCATGAGGCTTATGACGTCATGGCCGGTGCACCAGATCAAAGCACAGGCATCCGCAATATCGGTTGTTTATTTGCCGGCCTGCTAGCTCTGCCCGCAATCAAATCCGGAAAGGAGGCGATTACCGAAGCTACAATAAACCTTGAAGGAATCCTAGGTAAGGTTTCAGGAGCTGGGGCCAATTCCGAACAATGTCCTGGAATAGATCTCTTTGAGGCCAATCTTAATACGATCGACAAAGCGTCGGCAGATATTAAACCGGTGCTAGAGACAATACGATCTTGCCCGATTTTGAATCTTAAAGGCGATACCCTCAACGTTCTTGAGTCCGCGGTAACCAAGCTCTACGACAATGCGGACAAAGGCTGTCAGGAAATATCATGCACGGGCATTTTCTGTCAGGCTTTAAAGTTGACTTGTATTTCCACCTTGATTGACACCTCCTCAAATCCCGTAGCGGGGGATGGAAAGATCGCCACCTGTGAGCTTGTTCAAAATTGTATGAACGGCGGTTGTTTCTAGCGCAAGCCGCAAAGAATGGGTTCTCAAAGGGGCGTACTAAAGAATTTGTGGGCCCTGATTTTGGTAAAGTTGGGGCGATTCTTGGCTATGGGTGCGCGAAGCTCATTGATGAGACCTTCTAGTTCAGAATGCTTGGGCGTGTTAGGCATATAGGGATCGTTGCCTGGAGGATACATGGGCAAAAAGTTGCCTGCGTGGATTCGTGCGAGGTTTATTGCGTACTTTCCGGTGGCCATATGATAGAGCGTGGCGCCAAAACTAAATCGGTCCGCCTTGCGGCTCACGCCAAGATTAAAGTATGGGATTTTTTTAAAGGCTTCAGGAGCTTGGGAGTATGGACTTCCGCATGCCTGTATATTTAGGTCTTTAGCGCCGATCTTAACGGTCGGGTTCAATGGGTCACGTTTCCGCGGCATGTGAGTATGGGCAAGTCCAAAATCGACAATTTTGATTGTGCCTGTGTCATCGATCAATATGTTTTCGGCTTTTAGATCGCGATGCACAATGCCTACTGCTCCATTATAGAGATGCAGAAATTCAAGAGCATCAAGAATCTGTGTCGCGTAGTCGTGAATTTTTTCGATTGGAAGGCCTGTGCCTTTCATAGCATCGATTTCGTCGCTGAGCGTGTGGCCCCTGCAGAGTTCCATGGTATAAGCATATTGAAACTCGGGTGAATCTTTTGCTGTCATTAATGTGCAGTTTGAGCGGCATTTTAAGGTTTGAATATGACGTAAAAAATACGGTTTACCCTTGGCTTGCGCATGCTGACTGATTGACTTTTGAAGTTCAATCTCTTCGAGAAACGACGATACCAACCAATTTTGATTGGCGCCTTTAGGGAATTTTAGAAATTTGATTGCCACTGTTTCACCGCTGAGTGATGTAGCCTCATGGACACAGCCGAAGGTCCCTTCACCAAGTTTCTTGCCGATCTTATAGTGCGCGAATTGGGTGCCCACTGTGACTTCCGAGGTCGGAGAGATATCCATGATGTCTGGATTTGTTGGCGGATTCGCGATTGGGGCTGCCGCTGCATTCAGCGCCGGACTTGAAGCTGGGGGAGTATTTAGCGCTACACTTTGAAATACCGAGTCCGGACCAAGAAGATCATTGATGCGTTGCCTTATTGCAGCGCTGTATTCGAAATTGGACTCATCGCCGCTGTGATCGAGTTTTGATCTCTGAGGTTTTTGTTCAATCGCACGCATAACGTCCCTTACAGGAGAATGGCTGTGTTGGGAGGTAATTATAAATAATATTGCGTTTATCTCAAGGCATTTTTTAACGGACTCGGGATTTTTTGGGCCTTTTATCTTGGATGGCCTGACAACTCCTGTCTATTATGTTGAAAATACCTGAAAAATTATGCTCATAGGTTCGCGCTTCTCCAGTCGGACTGGGAGTCTAGCCTGGAGCCCAGGGCTCCAGCAACCACTCAGTACTTGCTGCAGTCCGGTACCACGGCGCCTGGGTAACGACCGACATCGGTGTAAGAAATGCAAAAATAGATCGTGTCTGAAACCGAGTGGAAGTCCTTGAGCACGCAGGTGAATCTGCGCACCTGGCGCTGGACGGGGAATAATACAAATATGTCACTAGCGCCCGGCTTATGGCTGACATTAACATTGTCGCAGCTGATATAAAATTCGTCGCCTTCAGGATCAAACGCACCGATATCGAGACTGACTGGATCAGTTGAGATGTAACCATTAAATACCACCTGAAACGGATTATCGAATGAGTTTTCCTTGGAGATCTGAGGGGGCCGATTCGGTGGCGGTTCCTTTAATTTAGTGGAGTCGTTTTTGATGTCCTGACCACAGCCAAAAATTAACATTGCGAAAGCCAACACAAATTTATACCGCATCCCTGAACCTCCCCTTGGCGCATGTTCTGCGCGAGTTTTTCGGTAGTGTCAAGTTTTCCGTGTCCAATATCTTAATGCACGGTCAACGATTCAGCGCCTAAATCACTCAGACTTGGCAGGCCCATTTTCTTTCCGCCAAGATGATCCACCACGTAGGTATCGACAGGACGCTGGCGCCAACCCATCTCAAGCCTTAGCGCCGTGAATGCCAAGAGAACGGTCAGCGTTGTTTCTCCCATACCCTCCATCGAGCGACTGCGGCGCTTGAATTCCTTGTGGATACGCTCGACGCCATTGGTTGTCTTCAATGCCCTGTGCAGCCGCTGCGGGAATTGATAATGCCCACATTCAACCTCATGTCCGATTTCATCCAACTTGTTTTCATGGATATTTTTCTCGGACACGGAATTTCTTACACTACCAGGAAGTTGTTCGCCAATACATTCGGAATCAGGAAGCTGAAGACAAGCTCCAGGATGGGCAGGGACTATTTTAGAGAGCCTTTAGGCGTACCTCATACCACCAGCTTGCTGGTGGTATTGATT
>CAZOSN010000261.1:0-4513 GCA_964582405.1 uncultured Oligoflexales bacterium
AAAAGGTACTCAGTCAAGCCACCACCAATCACGCTAAGCACACCCTAATAGCGAACTAGACCTCCAAAATGCCCGTGATAAGCGAATAGAACGGCGAACAGACTCTATTTAAAAAAATCAAAGATCCATAAACTATTTGATCAGCCGTTTTACGCAAAAAAACTTGAAGTGACTTTGGAACGGGTAGGATTTTCTAGATCCACCCGGGCTTTGATCCTTAAGCATGAGCCAGGCAAGGTCAAACGGTTTGCCCAGTCGATGGCCGCGCTTGAAAAAGCCCTGGCTAGCCGCGGTTTTGAAAAAGTTCCCGACGGTAAAACCCGTCCCGCCGTATTCAATGTTCGCGAGCTTCTTCGGGAATTGCCTCGCCGGTATTTGTTAAATGGGCTTACAGACCTTTCCGCTCAGGACGTTATGCAGCTCATGCGCACGGGCTATGCCCGCACCCAAGACCTCAAGCTGTCTGTGCGCCGCCGCTTTGAGATCCAGAAATTTCAAGAGCGTTATCTCGGATTGATTCGTTTTGCAGCTGCCTACAAAGGGGTATCTGAGCATGTGATTCTCTCTGGAGTCAATGAACGCGCTTCGCGGATCAACCGTTACCGAGTAACCGGCGATGCCCTCTGCATCATCGGCGAAAGGTTAACTCGAATGCGCAAGCAGCTGTCGTCGGGCGAATTTTTTGCTCTGATCCAGGTTTTCCTGGAACGCCAAGTATTAAACCCCGACGAGCCAATCTACACCGACGAGCGACGCCTTAAGCTTTCTCCTCGCGTAAAAGCGGCGCTTGTGGAATTTGACAAAACCTTGCGGCGGATGAGCGAAGGCTTGTAAGCTATTAATGCGAAGAACCACTAGAGCGCATCTCATAAATAGCCAGGAAGGTCCTTAGCTGCGTTGGCCCTGCGGTTCCGATGCTCAATGACTTTCTCCTGGGAGATATACCTTGGTTTTTCTTTGAAGCATTTCCTATTACCAGATTAGCATTTCTATCCCAGCCATCAGGGAAGTGCTTTCAATTGTTTTGAACTCAAGTATAGATGCTGAATCTGCTGAGTCACCATCGCCACTTTGATCGGGGTTGGCGCGGTCAACGAAGTCTTTGACGTTTCCTGTTAAGTAGATATAGGTTCCGCGGTTACCCACCGATTCGTAAGCAAATTGCTCATAGGTAATGCTTTCTCGTCCCCAGGCAAAATCCGCTGTGAGGCTAAATGGCGTTCCATTAAAGCGGTACTTGGTACCAATATTCGCCGCATAACCCTTCGTTCGAAAGTGAATTGTTCCCGTATCCGTTAGCTCTTCGCCAGGTCCATATGTATCATCGGCGTGTTCAACAGAACTGTACCCATGAGTATTTGAATCTATATTTCCAACACTATAGCCGAAATAGGTAGCACCCACATGCCAGCCAAGTTGTGACGTTAGTTGCCCGACATATTGCGTTTGAAGGCCAAACCTGCAATTGGTAGCCTGATCGCAAGTTCGAAAAAATTCAAGACTTGCGCAGTCCTTAAATGCCTGCCTTTGCATGACAAGACCCATTGCCAGTGGGATATCCGAAAATTTGTAGAGTCCCCCCAACTCCCATTGGGTGCCGTCAAGGGTATCAGACCAAATGTCTTGCGCCTTCTTTTTTGCCTGTGGATCAAAAGCACTCGGTCCACCTTGGATTCTGACACTAAACCCCGAGTCGGACTTTGGTAAGTTTTCAACCGTGGTTGAATCGATGGACTCTGACTTCCCAAAGCAAAGCGTGCTCAAGCCAGCACCAAAGCCTGGGATACCGATAATCAAAAAGGTAGCAACAGCCGAACGATATGAACGTAAATTCATAGTATCTCCATGCACGTTGGTTATTGAATAGCCGAACAAGCAGAGACAGATTTGGCCACTGCTGAAAAAACTTTATTCACGACATGACATTGATCCTTATTAAATCCTCCCATATCTTTGGCCAGAGATTCTAACCCAGCGACAAGAGACTGTTCAAAAAAAGTTCGGTCATTTGTGGATTCGCTAGCTGAGTTGAGCCTCTGGTTGAGCTCTTTTAGCCATACCACCACAAAGCGCCCCGCATCCTTACTTGTCCATGCTTCAGAACGACTCGAAGCCAGTGCGATTTTATGAAAGCCATAGGCGATAGCAGCTCCGACTGTATGAGAGTCGCTCCAGTTGGCAGAATAAATTACCGAACCACCTATGGTGTGGTTTCGAAAACTATTCTCGTCAGATTGCGGATCTGAAAAGTAGTGATCGAGAGTAATCGTGCTCAAATCTTTTGGATCACCATCATCGTTTAGACCAAAGGCTACATCGCGATCCTTCTTGGTCGAAAAGAGCGACAGTTGCCCCAACGAATTGTTCCCAAAATCATAAGCCGAGAAAGCCCAGTAGTCTGCAAGTCCTTCACCGATAGCGGAAATTGTAAGCCGATGCTTGATATATTTTGGTTCACTTGATTCATCCAAGCCTTCGGTCGGTGTAACTCCGACACCTTGCAAATCAGGAGCAATGACTCTCATCACATGGTGACCATATTCATGCGCTGAGACACCTACGTATTCCCAGAGATTGCGATCTTTAAATCCCTCTACGGAGTCAAAATAGTCGTGGAATTGAGCGCTATGCGGTAACGTCGAAATAAAATCTTTGCCATCGATGGGATCATGAAACCAAAACGAGTTATCAGTCAGCTTTAAGGATGCATCAACTTTGCCACCGAGATCTTCAAGAGGCGCATGAATATCATACAAAGTAACAATCGGGTGTATCAGCAGATGAACGGGTTCAATTTCTTCACCCTCGATGATTTGGCCCAGCAATTGATGCGCCTGCATCACTCCAGCTAAGGTTGCGAGTGCCAAGGATTCAATTGAATCTCGCGGGTAACTCCCATCAGCGGTACAAATTGTAACAGGTACATCAATCTTGGGCGACTCTACATACCGTTTGCAGTCGTAATCAGGTTCAAGATCCGGGTCTCTACTCGGGGCGACTTCGCATTCAGCACCTAGTTTCCAGTTTACTTTCCGAAAGACACCTGCCACCCCCGGTCCCGACATTCCATTGCCTGAGTAGCCATGAAAATCAAGCGTGGTGAGCTTAACCTCGCCACCAACGTTGGCCCAAAAACTCTGCTTACCAAGGTCGGTCAATGCCTGATCTGAGCCACATTCAGGGTGAGCCATCTCAAAAACCAGAGGCCACAAACCCTCAAATTGAACAATGTTTTCGCTCTTATCGATGGGCTTTTGCTCTAAGGCCTTGTCCAAAGCCCCACAGGCAAATAAGCCGATTGAAATCAAGGTGATTCCAAGATTACGGAGAAACGCCAACCTACTGACTTTATTTGTAAAAAAAATCATCAAAGCATCCTTTTTCTGAGTCTTGGGGGTTCTATCCGACAAGAAATTAAAAAGCAATGCGTAAGCGACGAGGCCGGTAGCAACGCCTCATAATCTTCAATTGTTTTGCCAGGGCGGGAGTGCTGGAGAAGGCTTTGGCCCTGCCTTTACGAAATCGAGATGATGGCAGAAGTTTTTGAAGCGCCACGCTTGCTCTAAGTGCAAAAATAGCAGCGCAAACACCCGCGAGGCTGACGACCAATCAGTCATGGGTTCCAGGGCTATTAACAATCTCGAAGAGTTTGAATGGTCTAAATTTTACATTCCCATGCAAGGAGCTCCGACCAAACTTTGCAGCTTCTGGGAGGCGACAAAACGCGCAAGCAGCAACGAGATCATTCTAAAGCGGACCAATCTCCGACAAAACAACCACCTGAAGGAGCTGGTCCCGAAAAAAACGCGACCGACATTAAAACCGCAGATTCCGTTAAACCTAACGAGCCGAAGCCGAAATCTATCCAGGCGGATCGCGATACAGGTACTTGGATCATCGAGAACGCTAGTGGGAACCCGATTGCAATTGATCAAGATGCTCTCCAAGAAACCAAGCTGAGCGATGTTACCCTTGTCCAAATGCAAAGCACGCCGAAGGCCATCGCCTGCCTCCCCAAATTTCTGGGACCTCAAGATCCCAACTCGCGAAGATAAAATCTCATTCAGGCCATAGACGCCCAAGATACCCCGCTCGTCATTGCTATGCTCTACAGCGATCCGGAGGGAGAGATCGTCGCTGGCCTCGATTTGCCCAAGTTTGCTGAGCTGATTACGCTCACCGAGCCCTACTTTATTTCGCTGCGCAAAGAACAAGGGGATGAATTCCATTTCCCGCTGCTCATCCCTCCTGCAAGAAGAATGATCGACGAAATTACCGCCCTGAAATTGGAGCACCCTGACATACCCGATCAGGTGATCAAGCGTTTACATGAATTGATCTTAGCAGGGACGCCCTACCGAGCGACCGTTAATGCGTTGATGGGTGCCCTCGCGGTGATCGATCTGGCAAAAACACCAGAGTTCGCCGCATCGGGACTGAATTTCCGAAAATATGCCAAAGTGTGAGCAGTCGCGCTATTTTTTGGGATCAAGGGCGGGATAAATTAGGGTGA
>CAZOSN010000262.1:0-4412 GCA_964582405.1 uncultured Oligoflexales bacterium
AAATGCGAGGGGTTACCGGAGCCGCGTTCTTCCGGAGAACCATTGCGCCACAGAATGTCAGGCACGTTCGAGAGGTGGGCGAGCTGATGCTCCTTTTGCCGCATCAATTGAAAGAGCGGGCCAGCGTCAGGCTTGTCTTCGAGCAGGCGTGCTGCCGTGCGCGTGACCGTATCGTGTCCATGTTCACCCCAGCCCCAGGCAGATGTCGGTCCCATGATCAAGATAAAAGCTAAGTATCGTGCTGTCTTCATCGGCGCTCCCAGATTAAAAAAGTCCTCATGACATAAGACTTGAGTCTTGTCAAAGTTTCGGTATCCTCCTCTGTCAGGTTGTCTTCTTAAAAATTCTGATTGAGGAGGGGATTTATGCTTAACAAGCTGAAACGTATCTTTGGCAAACGACGAGCTTTGTCCCTTAGCGACCGTCTATTTGCCACTGTGCTGCTGCCAGACGTCAATCGCTAACTTCGTTTTGCTAATGGGAGGCGGACTGTGCTGATCCACTGGGTTTTTGTGTTGATGGGGTTCATGCTTGGCTGCGACCAAAAATCTCCAAAGCCCCTGCCACTCAGCGAGGCATTCAACCCGGAGCCCGCGCAAGACGCCGTGCCAGTTCGCAAAAACAAAGGAGTTATCGAAAACGCCACGCTTTATCCCATCGACCGCGAGCCGATTGCGCGCGGCTACATCGCGTGGGAGGATGGTTTCATCACGGCTATAGGCGAAGGCGATTACAAAGGTGATCCCAAAGATCGTGTGGTCATCGATGGCAAAGGCATGTTTGTCACACCCGGACTGATCGACACTCATTCGCATATGGGAGTTTACCCCGTGCCGGCCTCAAGCGGCAACGATGACGGCAATGAGGCTGTGCGCAATACAACTCCTGAGGTTTGGGCCGAGCACAGCTTCTGGCCGCAAGATCCCGAACTCTGGCGGGCCGTGGCGGGTGGGATTACCACCATTCAGGTGTTGCCCGGTTCGGCCAATCTCGTCGGCGGCCGCTCTTTTGTCGCCAAGCTGAGGCCTGAGTCGTCAGCGCGCGCGATGCGGTTTCCCGGTGCTCCGCAGGGGATGAAAATGGCCTGTGGCGAGAACCCCAAGCGGGTCTATGGCAAAAAAGGCGGTCCCAAGACCCGCATGGGCAATGTCGCGGGATACCGCGCGCTGTTTCAGAAAGGGCTTGAGTACAAGCGGCAGTGGGAAGTCTATGAACGCGATAGCAAAGACTACAGGGCGCGCCGAGCTAAAGCGAGTGGGGACAGTGCCCTGCGTGGCTTAGGCGATCCCCCGAAGCCGCCGGCGAAGGATTTTGGTCTCGACACCATTGCCAAAGTTTTGGATGGCCAAATTCTGGTTCACAATCACTGCTACCGAGCTGATGAGATGGCGATCATGCTTGATCTTGCCAAGGAGTACGGCTTTAAGATTCGTAGCTTTCACCATGCACTTGAGGCTTACAAGATAGCGCCACGGCTTGCGGAAGAAGGGGTTTCAGTTTCGACCTGGGCGGATTGGTGGGGTTTTAAGATGGAGGCCTATGATGGCATTCCCTATAACCTGGCGCTTTTGGATCGCGCCGGAGTCAGGGCTATCGTCCATTCCGATAGCGGCGAGGATATCCGTTTCTTGAACCAAGAGGCAGCAAAGGGCCTGGCATCGGGTGTGGCCTTAGGCTTTGCTGAGACACCCACGGCGGCGCTCAAATGGATCACGCTCAACCCTGCTTGGGCCTTGGGGATCGACCATGCGGTCGGCTCGCTCACAGAAGGCAAAATGGCCGATATTGTGGTTTGGGATCATGAACCGCTCTCCGAGCTGGCGAAGACGGAGCTTGTGATTATCGATGGCGACAAGGTCTTTGATCGTAAGCGCGAGGAATTTAGGCTGAGCGATTTCGAACTAGGCTTAGCTGATCCCGGCAAGCTAAGGGATGGCCGGGACTTGAAATTCGTGAGCCTGCCGGATGTGGTGCATTACGAGCCAAAGGATTCGGTCATCGTTGGGGATGTTGGCAGCGTGTTGATTCACAATGTGAGAATCGACAGCTATGGGACATCATCGACCGAGCCGCGCGATGTTTTGGTTGACCAGGGTCTGATCAAGGACGTTGCACCCAAGATCGGGCCAGTGGCGGGTGTCACCGAAGTCGATGGCAAAGGCGGTATCCTTGCGCCCGGTTTTGTTGATTTAGGGACGCGCCTTGGGTTGATCGAAGTTGAGGAAGAGGATGCGACTCATGACGATAGCCCAGGCAAAGGTGATCGCCTGGCAGCGGGTTTTGAGGCGTACCAGGGCTTCAATCCCTTTACGGTTCGTATTCCCATCATCAGAGCCGAAGGCGTGACGACCGCGCTGAGCGGCGCCAAGGCCGAACTTTTGAGTGGGTTTGGCTTTGCGATTCAGCTGACCGGCGACCAATCGGCGGTCAATCTTCCGCATGCGGCCCTGATGGGTCTGATCGAAGGTGGCAAACCAAGCCGCGGGAGCCTTTGGGAGGAGCTTAGCAGTTTGACATCGGAAGCTCTGCTATGGCTTAAGCATTCCAAGAAAATCGAAGAGGGCGAGCTTCGCCCGCTCACGCACAAAAAAACCAAGCTCGAGGGCTTTGCGCGGGCCCTTCTGGGCGAAACGCCGCTTGTCATGCAGGTGCGTCGCGCGTCGGATATGCTATCTCTGATTCGTTGGCGCGATGCGATGCAGGCGAAAGACAAACGCTTCACCATCAGGATGATTTTTTCGGGAGCCAACGAATCCTGGCTCATTGCTGACGAGCTTGCTCGGGCAGGTGTTGGCGTGGTTCTAACCCCGTCGGATCAAACGCCGGAAAGTTTTGATGCCCTTCATGTTCGCGACGATGTCGCGGGATACCTGGTAAGCCGCGGTGTGCCCGTCGCATTTAGCAATGAGGACCTAAAAGTTGGCCGCCTAAGGCAACAGGCCATGCATGCCATGCGCTATGGACTCCCGCGCGCCGCCGCGCTCGCCGCGATAACGGTCTGGCCCGCGCGGTTTATCGGGCTCAACGACAGAGGGCTGATCGCCCCCGGCCAGCGCGCGGACCTTGTCCTCTGGAGCAAGGATCCGCTCAGTCTGGCGTCGGCGGCGCAAAAAGTCTGGATTAATGGCGTCGAGCGCGATCTTACCACGCGGCAGCTTCTCCTAGCACGGCGCTATCAGCGTTAGGCGAATATCAACGTTAGGCGAAAGCTCGGATCGGTTCTTAAAATAAGGTAATAAAAACAATCAATTCCCTTTAATCCTCAAGCTTTACCCCGACGAGTCCGATAAGGTGCATGAGACGTTTTACAAGGAGGTCTTATGCGGCGGGTTTTAGGTTTGGGGTGTTCACTGCCTCTTCTCGTTTGCCTAACCAACTGTTCGGGGCAATCGAAGGGGATTTCTGTGGCCCCTCCTGGCCAATCCCAAACGATCGATCACCGTGAGACCACGAGCTCAGATTCGGTGGCTTCCAACAATGATGCCAACTATCTCCCTAACAGTGGTTCCCCCAATAGCACTGGCCCGAGTCCTGCCCCGAATACAGGCGGTTCTAACACCAGGCGGCAACAAACCTGCGCGCAAACTCTGGTGACGAGTCCAACGACCGCGACAAGCCCAACGACCGCGACGAGCCCAACGACCGCGACGAGCCCAACGACCGCGACGAGCCCAGCTGCTGGGGACTGCCGAATAGCGACCAACAATCAAACTAATCGAAATTCTCTGGGCGGTGGAGGTACAGGCGGAGGAGGCGGTGAAGGCGGCGAAGGCGGTGAAGGCGGTGAAGGCGGCGAGGGCGGCGAGGGCGGCGAAGGATCAGGAACCACCGTTACGGAAACCATAGCTCTTGGGGATGCTGTCCCACGAGGGCCAGCTAACAAATCTGAGAACGGTCCGATGGCATGCGCTGCCACCGAAGTCCTGATAGGTTTCGACATGGAAGTGAAATCTGACGGAGCAAACACGGTGGATAAACAGGCGAGAGCCGTGATCTGCGCACCGGTGAAGCTAAATGAGACTTCGGCCGACACCTGGTCCGATGCGGGCATGCTTTACTTTGCTTCGGATAACAGCAGCAAGACCAAAGATCTGAAAAAAGGCGATTACATTACCGCCATAGCTAGTCAAATTTTTCCGGTTGGAGTTCAGCATATCCATGATCCCGACGATTACGAGCAAGGGTTTATCCTCGGAAAATTCGCGGCGGCCAAAGTCTCTGTGCAGGCAAGTGACATCGAAACGCAGGGGTTTAACGAAAACAAAGTCTATACCTGCGCTCCGGGATACGTCGTCATCAAAGTTCACTTTGATGGCAATAACGACGACAAGGTTATCAGCTCAATGACTTGCGCCAAACTCATCCGATGAGCTCTTCGCATCCTCCGATGCTAGTGTGGTGAATCAGTAACT
>CAZOSN010000263.1:0-4385 GCA_964582405.1 uncultured Oligoflexales bacterium
GTTCTCGGCCCGCCTTGCCAGAAGCCGACCAGGGAGTTCTCAGACGGAACCTAGTCCCTTGTCAGGGACTATTTTGGGGATTGACGGCCCAGATTTGAGGCGTTTTTACGGTTTTTTTAGGCACTAAGGTTGGCTATGACAGTTCGGGTATGGCTCCTCACCCTTGTGGTGATGATCTGGGGTATGGTGATATTGGGTGGATTGACGCGCCTTACGGGAAGCGGACTTTCGATCGTCGAGTGGCAGCCTATCATGGGTGCCATGCCGCCGCTAAGCCATACTGACTGGATCACTGCTTTCGAGGCCTATCAAAAATTTCCCCAGTACCAGGCAATGCCGATAGACCTCAGCGAATTCAAAGTTATTTTCGCGTGGGAGTACTTTCATCGGCTGCTCGGAAGGCTGATTGGGGTGATTTTTTTCGTGCCGCTGATTTGGTTTGCCGCGCTAGGGCAACTGGATCGATCGACTAAAAGGTTTCTGGGAGTTGCCCTTCTTCTTGGCGCGGCACAGGGATTTCTTGGATGGTACATGGTAAAGAGCGGTTTGATCGATGTGCCGCGTGTGAGCCATTATCGCCTGGCAGCGCATCTTTCTCTCGCGTTATTTTTGGGTTCCTGGCTAATTTGGACATATTGGCAGCTGCGGGCTCGCGCCAGCTTACGCACAAAATTGCCTGACTATAGTCAAAATCGGATGATCAGTAGGCTGAGTTGGGCAATACTTGGCGTCGTGGCGCTTCAGATCGTGTATGGAGCCTTCACAGCCGGGCTCAGAGCAGGCTATATTTACAACACGTTCCCCAAGATGGCCGGCTACTGGATACCACCTTATTGGGATCGTCTGGATCCACTTTGGCTGAATTTTTTTGAAAACGAAACAATGATACAGCTGATCCACCGCATCTTAGGAATATCGCTTACCGTGCTCATCGTGGCCAACAGCCTCTACGTGGGAATCAAGAAACGGAGTCGGTTTGAGCAACGAGTCAGCTGGCTCATGGTTCTGTGCGTTGTTGTACAAGTCTTGCTTGGCATCTTGACTCTGATCAATATGGTTCCGGTGCCGCTGGCTTCCTTGCATCAGGCCGGAGCCGTAGTGCTGCTCACGGTGGCCCTATTTAACGTATTTGTTCATGCCGCACGATCGGCTCCTGAGAGGTAAGCTTTTTGGCTCCATTACTCCGTATCGCTTCTTTTTCTCTGTTCCTGGCTGTTGTCAAGCTTGCGGCATTTGTTCTTACAGGTTCCATGGTGGCCGCGGCAAGTTTTGCTGACTCCACGACAGACAGTATCCTGTCGTATTTGAATTACCGCATGCATAGATTGGCTCAAGAAGGTGCTGATCAAGAACATCCATTTGGTCACGGCGGGTTTGAGGTCATCACAAGTCTCCTCCAGGGTGCCTTGGTGTCCGCCTCTGGATTGGTCGTTATTGTTGAATCGGCCTACCGCCTGGTCTATCCGCCTCAGACTTTTCATCCTGAGTCGATTCCTTATGCGATCGGCGTGCTGGTGCTCGCAGGCATCGCTGGTTTTTTGATCTACCGCTACCTTTGGTCGCGCTACAAGCTGATTCAAGATCAAAATAAACGCAGCCTCGCCTATGAGGCCGACAAGGCCCATTATTTGTCAGATTTTTTCGTCAACATATCGAGCGCCATTGGACTTTGGGGCGTGTATCTCACGAAATCGAGCATGATTGACTCTGTGTTTGGGCTTTTGGGCGGGGCGATGATTCTGAAGACCGGAGTGCCGATCCTCAAAACCAGCATTAGTGACATTCTTCACACCCAAATAGAGCCGGATGAACAGCGGCGGTATGTGGAAATCATCCTCGCAAGCGACCATAGGATTTCAGGAATTCATAGGCTTCGCTCCCGACGCTCGGGGCCTATCACGTTTATTGACTTTCACCTGAAGCTTCCGACCGAGCTGCCGCTCCATGAAGCGCACGACATTGGCGAAGTCGTGCGCAAAAATCTCCGCGCGGAGTTCCCAAACCTCGACGTTGTCATTCATCTCGATCCAGACAACGAACCCGACGACGATTTATTTGAGCCAGCTTATTAGGGCCTGATTCGTTTTTTTGTGCCGGAATCTTTATTTGTCCCTGAATAACCAAACCAGATCACGACCGATCCGGACAACAGGAGCGACGTTGGCCGCTTGCGGGTGAAACTTCGATTTTTCGATCATGAAAATCAGCCGGTCGGTGCGGCCTGAACGGGGATATTTGCTCTTTCGGCTGATCATCTCACCCCATGTTATCTGTGGCAAGGCATCGGTGACCGGAAACGGCTTGTCACTTGCTAGCTCAATCTCAACAAAATTTCCTGAGGTTTTGATGCTCGCAATACGGTTGTGCTCCGAATTGACTATGGAGGGAATAGGTTCAACGATACTATCAAAATCCGTATTGATTTCGGAATTCATAGGTGTTGTCGATTCGAGCGTAAGCATTGAGGCATCGCGGTCTCGAACGATCCGCACGTTGGCGATGTATACCGTCTGGTGTGATAGTCCTCGGTCAAATGTAAACCGCACAGCCTGAACAGATGACAGTCCATCAAATTCAAAGCTTTCAAGCGGTATCCGCACCGACTGAAAGCTTGCGGTAGTTGAATTCCCCGGAGGATTCAACTGAGCAAAACTCGACAAGGCTATTGGTCTGGAAACCGAATCTGAAGAATCGACAAGTGCCACTGAAAAGTCGATGTTTGATCCGCCAAACAAAAGCCCCCGGCTTACGCGAAAATCGAGCGTTGCAAAACGGCTTATGTCTCGGCCTAAACCTTGCTTGATCCAATTGAGTTGATAGTAATTTGCCTCACTGAGTTCATTCCAAGATACTTTGGCAACCCGAGCGTGCGAGAGATTTGTATGCAAAACCTGAACATTGCTTTTGGTATTTGGTTCGCCCGAGGTATTGACTCCCGAGTCGCGGTCAAAATCATCCACGCGCAAAGCTTCGTCACTTGCTGGCGAAAGGGTGAAGTCTCTTCCGATTCGGGTGATGTTCTGAACGGATTGGGGCATCGGATAAAGCGTGTTAAAGAACTGTTCTGGCAGCGGCAGTGTACCAGAGAAAGGCACCTTGGTCCGGAAAAACGCCGTCATGGCTGCCTGAGCTATTTTTTTCTGCCGCTCAGAGCCTGGTAACTTGGGGTCAAAGATCTTAGGATGAGTGGTGCCTGGAGCTGCAAAGCAGTAGTTGGAATCAGAAACTTGCCATTCTGTATTGAAATAATTATGGTTTGCTCCCCAGACATAGAGCAAGGATTTCTGTTGCGTTTCGGTGGGATCAACGAGCATCCGCTCAAACGGATCAGCCCCTTGAAGGTCGGAGACATCTCCATCACACATCGGAAGCAGCTGATTCCAGGCTGCCCCCGGTGCATCGAGGATACGATCTGAGCCACGATCGACCGCCCCGATTTCAAATATTCCACGGATATTGAGCTCCGGCATCTCAGATTGCCATTTACTACCGGGATCCTTCAGAAAATTCAGCGCGGCCCTCACGCCCTCGCCACCGCGTGAATGCCCCATAAGACCGACCTGGCCAAAATCGATATGCTCGTGCCAAAAACTGCCGTCCACGCCGATCGATGCCGGAGCATTGCCAGCTTTCTCCCAGGTTGTCCATAGAGCTAAATGCTTTAGGACAAGTCGCCCTCGCGCAAGATTGAGGCTATCATCGCCCGGTATGCCATCGCCGCAGGTGATCCCGCGGTTAGCGTTGATAGATACCACGATATACCCCCAACTCGCCAAGAGATCCGCAGCATACCCGTATCCTTCGTGATTGGGAGTCACGGTGTAGCCGTTGGAGCATGTCCCAGAGTAAGTATATTCACAGCTAATATCCCTACGGGGCGCTGTCCCGATCCCACAGGTGGCATGGTTTCCATGGAGAAAAAAGATCAGGGGATGTTTGATGCTGCCGAGCTCTTGGGGATAATAAACCCGAGCCCAAATTTCAGTCATGCGGTCACCTAAAACTTCAGGATCGACTTCTGGCATCATTCGGTACTCGCCCGTCGTCGTTGCAAAGATCCCACGTTCAAATGGATCTAAGGAAGCCCAAACATGGTCTGCTAAACTCAACCCAATTAGCAAAATCAAGGCAAGTTGCCGCATCTCACACCCTCTCGATTGTATTCGCGAACATCCCATATCACTGGCAAAGCCCGAGCTCAAGTGGATATTGTTTTACTAACGAGCCAATTTAAATATTCCGGAGACAAAAGGATCGAATGCGCGTAGCGCCCAGACGCAAAGTAATAACGTGCCCATGCCCGTGCAATGTCATTCGGCTTGCATCTAAGGCCAACGGTCTTGCCAACAATAGTCATAAATCTGCTCATGAGGCCAGCTTCGTTG
>CAZOSN010000264.1:0-4363 GCA_964582405.1 uncultured Oligoflexales bacterium
TCGGTCTGCTACACCGACTTCATAGCGTTCACGAACTTTTCGTAATCCGTATAAGATGCATGAGCTGAATCTCGTGTCGTTTAGCAATTGGAGTTTTTCGCCAAGACTCCTTTGAGAATTCTTCAAAACCGACCCCAATAAATTCGGCAACTTTTCGGTTGCCCTTGTGAATTAGTCTTGGAGTCATAGCTGTCCATTGCCGGTGATCCAATGAATTGACTAAATGAGGGATACGCACAATATCGGTAATCTCCACAAAGATGCAGTAGCTGATCAGTCTATCGCGGCAATCTTGGCGAAGTTCTTCGGGTAAGATAGGACTTATGTGCGTGAACAAATAGGCCCGATTAAAGTGTCCGTGAAAGTGCTGAATTTCACAACACCCCATGAGCTGCTTTGTCTCTTCCGTCTCACCTGTCGTATGATAAAGCACGAAGCGGGTGACTGAGGCATTGTCGCGATGATGTCTGGGATTAATGAAGCTAGGCGGATAAAATAGCTGTGCTTTATGGCGGATTTTTTCGTTATGAAAAAATAAAACAGCCTCGTTGTCCCATTGTTGCTGCGGTTGCCAAAAGTAATCTGTGCCATGCAACCTTCCGGTAGGAATAGATGATATACTTGTTTTAGCTGATTTAGTCGGAGGTTCTCGTGAGGGCATATCCTGTCTCCGCTGGTGAGTTAGCAAGCTAGATCAATTATCGCACTAATTAGCTGCGGTTGTTGCATAGTCTGAAAATTCGAGGTCGATTTTTTGATGAGGAGGTCGAGGTGTTTAATGGAGCAAAAGGTCAAGCGGTGCGTCCTGTGAAGCGAAGCGATCCATCCGACAATTCAGTGACCATTCTGACCAGCGGTTGTCATTTTCGAGGGAAGTTGTATTGCAAGGGTTCGACCAGAATCGGGGGTATTCTTGAAGGCGAAATTGTCTCTGAGGGTGTTTTGATCATCGAACAGCACGCCACGATCAAAGCACAAATTATTGCCGAAGAAGTTATCATTTATGGTGCGGTTGAAGGGAAGCTCGAAGCCCAAGTCAGGCTCGAACTCTGCCAAACTGCACGGTTCAAAGGTGATCTACTGACGCCCTGCCTGGCCATTCGCGAGGGAGCCTTATTTAGTGGGCGAGCCTTGATGGAGATGGAAGATCAGCCGGGTATTATCGATGATATCGAAGCATTTCACGCTGCTACATTGACTCATGATATTGCCGGTATTCCCGAGAGCGCTTCGCCGGATATCGCAGTTATGTAGGTTATTTTATATTGGCTCTCGTCCGGCATTGGGCTATACCTTGCGCTTGATCGGTACATTGTTGCTTGAGACTGAGACGAGGACAGTATGAAGATTATGTTTTGGCTATTATTTGCCTTGAGTCTTTCAGGCTGCACGCAAGAAGTGCAGAATCGTATTTCCCGTGATATTCAAAATTGGACTGGTACCAATGGCGTCTTGGACGTTCTGGGAGGCGACAAGGTTCTTTACCGTTTTATCAAAATTGACAAGATATCGACCGCGTTATCGATGTCGGGACCAAAAGAGGCCCGTCCTTACCGATACGGCTATGGGGTCCTCGATTTGAACATGAATTTTAAACAAGATCCTGGTGAAAAAAAGGTCTACTTTGAAATTAGCGACTACTCGACCAATTATATCTTTTACGAAAACCCTGATTGATAAGAATGGTTGGGGAGTTGAAGCGCCGGAAGAACCGCGTATTGTAACTTATGCCGAGTTCTTGGATCAGGCAAACCGAGACCCCCTTATTGATTTGCGGAGTGAAGCTGAGTTTGCTTGTGGAGCGGCAGCTGAAGCAGTCAACGTTCCTTTACTCAACAACCAAGAGCGGCATGAGGTAGGGCTAACTTACAAGCAGTCTGGTCGGGACAGGGCATCAGAGCTAGGGCTGATGTTTTTCGAGCGCAAGGCCCGAACTTTTGTCGAGGCATTGACCCGCACCTGCCCTGATAAACGTTTGGTCCTCTATTGCTGGCGAGGCGGCTTGCGTTCGGCTAGCGTCGGTCATTTCTTGGGACAACTTGGTTTTCAAGTTTCGGTGATAGCGCAAGGGTATAAGGGAATACGACACGAGGTGTTGGCGCTCCTGGATAAATTTAGCAGACACCGACTCCTAGTCATCAATGGTCGGACCGGATCGGGCAAAACTACTTTTATCCAAAAGTTGATGGATCGTGGAGTTGCTGGGGTGGATCTGGAAGCTTTGGCCTGTCATCGAGGGAGTGCGTTTGGAGATTTTGGTAAGGTAGAGACGACGACTCAGCAGGGTTTTGAGAATCAGCTTGCCAAGAAGTATCATGGTTTGCGAACGAGACCATGCATAGTCCTTGAATTAGAAAATCATATGGGTCCAATATCAGTGCCGGTACCCTTGCGCAAAAACATGATGAGTTCGTCCTTTGTCGTTGTGACGCGTGACTTTCAGGATAGGGTTCAACTATTGAGTCTTGAGTATGGAAACGGCTGGAATGAACGCATGGTAGATCTCTTTGCCGAACGTATAGATTTGTTGAGAAATCACTTGTGCTCGGAGGTCAGAAGTGCATTAGTAGAGGCAGTCCGGGATCAGGATTTTAATTTTGTAGCGAGGACCCTGCTTTGGGCGCGCTACGACAGGTTATATGATAAGAGTATCAGGCGGCATGGGGATAGGGTCATAAGGTCTTTTAATCTAACGCGTCACGAGACTCAAGCTGTTAAATTTATTAGAGATTATTGCGAGGTGTGACGCATGATTCGAATTGCGGTCCCATTAGTATTGGCGGTATTGCTTAATGCATGCACATCCAATATGGATGATTTCTCGGATATCGTCGAGGTTGAGCACGAGGAGTTTGCGTTTTCCACTTACACGCAGAGTTCGGGGACACTCAAATATGATTACAAGGGAGCCCAGGACCTAGAATGGTTTCACTGCGGTGCGGCGAATGCGAACGCATCGTTTTTGTTGCTATCTCCGGAAAACATGCCCTTTACAAAGGTTGAGTTTTGCAAGCAGACCATAGCGCAGGGGTTTCTGAGCGAGGGATTCAGCGTGTATGGTTTAAATTTGCCTGGGAATGGAAGTTCTACGGGCGAGGATGATTTAGGAGGCAAGCAATCGATCGCGGCTATTCAAGCGATAGTGACCGGGCGGATTGCGCTTGCTCCGACGCAGCCGATGCTGGGAATTTGGGCATATGGAACATCAAGTGTCGCGGCGTTCTTCTATTCAAAGCATGTCGGTCAGGTCCCCATGCTCATTGTGGGTGGTGGGATCTATGATTTGGAAGAGGTGGTCGCTAAGGCTGCTCCGGGTCCTTTTCTAAATCTTGTGAATCATCTCAAGCAGAAAGAGGGTGCTGCTTTTAGCGAGGCAAGATCGATTGCATGGGACCCTGCGGGTCTTCCTAAAAAGCTCCGATTGTATCACGCGGCAAAGGATCTGCGATTTCCATCAGAATCAGCTCGTGCATTTCGCGATTCTCTCTCAACATTGGGGTATGATGTTTATATCATGATCATACCGGAAGCGGGTCATGTTTTGGGCCGTGAAGATCACTATGCGACCCTTAAAAAGCTGTTGGCGGAATATAAGGCATCGTTGATTAAGAAAGACGAATAATTCGGCGGAGGAAACCTGTGTTCGAAGTCAAAGTGCCCGCGGTTGGGGAGTCCGTTCAGGAAGGTGAAGTTTACAAGTGGCACAAGGCCAATGGTGATTTTGTTAAACTCGATGATGTCCTGGTTGAAATTGAAACCGACAAGGCAACCGTTGAGATTGTTGCCGAGGCATCCGGGGTGATCACGCTTATTGCCAAGGAAGGCGACTCGGTTAAGGTCGGCGATCTCCTAGCCAAGATCGATACCTCGGCGAGCGCTGGAGCCTCAGCAGCATCCAAGCCGGCTACGCCAAAAGCCGGGGCACCCGCAAAGAACATAGAGCCTCAGCCGGAGGTTGTGTTGAGTCCGGCAGCCCAAAGAATCGCAAAAGAGAACCAGCTTGACCCGGCATCTATCCAAGGAACCGGCCGCGGTGGTCGGATCACAAAAGAAGATGCATCGGGCGCCGTTGATAGAACAACCCCAAAAAAAGTAGCGGACATTGCAAGCACACCAAAAGTCGAACCGCTGGTCAGGCCAGATCCTCCGACTTTTAGGCCAGTAGATGGTTTCCGTAATGTTAGACGCGAAAAAATGACCCGTTTAAGAAAGAAGATTGGCGAACGTCTGGTTTCTGCCCAGCATGAAGCCGCGATGCTCACGACATTCAACGAAGTAGATATGACCGAGGTCATGGGACTTCGAAAAAAATACAAAGATGCTTTTCAAGAAAAATACAAAGTTAACTTGGGATTTATGAGCT
>CAZOSN010000265.1:0-4357 GCA_964582405.1 uncultured Oligoflexales bacterium
GACGAGGTCTCAATGTTAGATCAGGAGTCACACAAGGAAATTCAGATTCTCGTCGTCGACGATGATCAGACGCTTCTCAAATTTTTTAAGATACACCTCAACAAATTCTTCTCAAAAGTAATCGTTGTAAAAAATGCCAAAGAGGCAATGGATACTCTTAAAGAGAAGCCGGTTGATCTTGTGATCAGCGATATCCGCATGCCGCGCGAGGATGGCATTCAGCTCATGCGCAAAATCAGGACGCATGACCCCTCATTGCCTGTTTTTCTTATCAGCGGCGCCATGCTTACGGTGAAACAAACCGATTCGATTGAATCAAAGGCCGATGGATTTCTCGAAAAACCTTTTGAGCTCGAAGCTTTGCACCAATTCATCCTGCGCGGTATCCAAACGCGACTAATCTATAAAGAGCTTTTCGCACTCATTAGCGAACCCCGAAAATTCATGAGTATAGTTCGCGGTAAATCTTTTCCAAAAATTGCGGACGCGGAAATAAGAGATCGAGCGCGAGAACTGCGGAAACAACTGATCAAACTTCATGAACCCTCAGCAAAAGCTTCGTGAATTTATCTGCACGGTGCAATCTATCTCTCAGTAGGTAGTCGCGGTATCAAATTTCATAAACATAGCGGATCGTTGCTACCATCCGATTGTATGACTCTGAATTCTCGCTTGAATTGTTAGTTTTGTAGGCAATCCCCAGAGAAAACGCGGAACTTGGCGTCAAGTTCCACTGGATTTTGGATTTTAGTTCGTAGGACGAGTCCGTGCGGTGTGTGCTTGAGAATTTGAATTTTCGCGAAAGGTACTCCAGTCCGCTGACAAGAGTCCAGCGTGGAAACCATACTTTTTGATGCCTGATTCTCAAGATATTACCCTCGAAGCTTTCAGAATTGGACTCCTCCGCACGTCGCCTAAGTTCGGTCGTTCCGAGTTTTAACTCCACGGAATCCAGGTTGCTTTCCCAGGGTATCAGGGTAAGAAGCAGTTCCTGCATCCGCCCGGATCGATCGGGGTTGGTCGCAGGTTCGCTTGTGAGCGGATCGAACGATTTAACAAGTTCTGGATTGGGGTCAATGTACTGTGAGCTTCCAAGTTCGACGCCTGGTTTGAACGGGACAGCATCGATCCGAACGCCCAGCCCTAGGCCAAAACCTTTGTAGGGGACGCTGCCTCGCTTTAGTTGTACATAGTAGGGATTGAAGATAATCGTAGCTGAAGGTTCTGTTGGATTTCCCGCATAGAATCGATTTTCCATGAATATCCTAGTATCAAAGCGTGAGGCAACAGCCTGGTAAAGTGGATTTGAATAACCGCCATAGTCGAGACTCATGCCAAGAAACGCGAGAAGCTCGCGATCGGAGTTTACCCGACGTTTGAGTGAAATAGCTAATCCATACGGAATGGCGCTTCCCGTGGGCAAGCTTTGAACCTCTGCATCCTCGTTATTGGTGATATCTGAGTCAGATGAACTCGAACCTTGCCGCAGCGGGTTGTTGTCAAAACCAAATTCAAGCTTGAGCGATCCAAACCAGTTTTGATCCTCTCGCGCGACTTTGAGGAACTCATGGGCAGAGCTTACGATGATCGGGTCATAGTTGTACCATGTTGCGTGTTTAAATTGTACAATCGACCCCCATCCTAGGGCATTTCGGCAAAGACCTCGGTAGTATAAAATCAGCTGTTGGCGTTCTTCGATAGAATCTTTGATGTCCTGAAAAATCTTATTGGCCTGCTCGAATTTTTTTTCACCCAACTTGGAAAGCGCTAGCGCATAAGCAGCAATGTCAGCAAAGTTATCGCGTTTCGTAAAGTAATTAAAAATTTCGGCGGACTTGTCGTAAAGCCCCAGTTTCAGATAGATTTGTCCCTTTATGATTTGGTACAGGGGAGCATCCTGGTACAAAGTTGGAAATTGCGAAAGAATCTCAAGAACCGCGAGTGGATCACTTTCTTCGAGAAGTGTTTTGATTTGTGTAACTGTGGTTGTGGATACGAATCTTGGTTTCTCAAGATTTGGAGAAAAAGCACCATGAAAATAAGGTCTGGTTTCGATGGGATCATTAAATTTAGGGAGGCCTTCGCTGGAGGAGAAATCTGGCCAGCTTTCGAGATTTAAGTATTCGGGTGTTGATTGATTAATCCAATCTTGCAGAGCTTCGCCATCGGGTGCATGGACGTAAGCGATTTGGTTACTGTTGATACGAAAGTCGATCTCCTCTCCAGCAAGAAGGTTGTAGGTCGCAATTTTCTCGCCAAGTTCGAGGTAGCCTGCCGTTCGCATTTGATTCCACACCACTGAGTCGGAAGGAAGCGGGGGATAGGCTTCCGAATCAAAGAGATCGCGCGGAACGCGAAGCCGGCAGCGGCCGCGCAGACAGACCATATTGAGCTTTTTTGTGCTTTCGTTGGTTTTCTTTTGAAGGATGAGGTCGGCCCTGGAGTCACCATCGGCTTCGAATCCTTCTTCGGTAATTACAGTCCAGATCGAACCGCGCGCTGCCAGATTGCGGCTTCGGACCGTCCCCTCGGTAAGTTCGATGGCATACCGATCGGGTTTATGAATGAGCTTTGCTTCCGAGTCGCCAAATAGATAGTGCTCGTGGTCCTGACCTATTCCTAATTTGAGTACAGCCTGGGGAACTGTTTTGATAGTTTCATTCCATTGCAAGTGCTGGGCTATTTTGTCAGCCACGGTAAGCGTTTTGCCGTTACCAAAATAGCCGAAGCCAATTCGGGCTATAACATACTCGTCGGAAGCGCCCAAAGGCGGCTTTAGATCGGCTACCGGTTGAGGGGGGACGCGAAGCTCTTGTTTTGAAGGGGCATCTGAATCAGAGTTAAGGGTTAGGACCGATTCGATGTTGTAGGCGGCCCACACGTTGAATACCTGCGCCACGATCTTGTGATCGCCATCTAGCAAATGTTCGGTGCTGACGGTGCATGCCGCGTGCACACACACGATTTGGTCATCAACAAACCAAGCATAGTGAACCTGGAATTTGTTGGGAGCAGCCTCTATTGTCAAAGCGACCCGTTGGCCACGGGGTGCGATGATGTTGGGCGGCGGAGTTTGGATAATTCTAGGCGCGCCGCGGATAATGTCCGGACTTTTGGGGGGGATGATTGGTTTGACATCCTTCAACTGACTCCACGGAAGCTCCGGGTAACCCTTTGGCTCCTTTTTGCGAAATGCAGTGCGCAAAACAAACGGAGAGTTCTGAGATTCACTTGGCGTCTGAAGGAACTGAACGGGTTCCGTGGACGCAAGTTTTTTAAGGGCTGCTATGACCTGCGGGCTGATTTTGCCTTCTCTAAAGGGTTGCGAGGTCTTAGACGAAGTCTTGGCCGTTGGTGGTTTGGACGGCTTATGCTTGGGTTGACCAGATGGCTTCGCCTGCACTGGGGCATTTGTCATTGAGATCGCAAAAATGACAGCGATTCTGAGCCATAAATGGGTCGTGTGAGCCATATTTGGGGGCCTCAACACACGGGAAACTTAGTTTAGCCGAAAAAAGGCTTGCTAACAGATCTTCCAGTGTATAGTGATTCCCGAGCGAGCTCAAGTAATTCAGGATGTTAGGGGTTCCATGCAGGCGTTTATTTCGAAGTTGTTCGTTTTTGTTGCCATGTATCTCACCATAGACTCAGGGTCTGCGGCGGCAGACTATACAAAGACGGATTGTTTGGGACCGGTAGATGCTCAGCGCCGCTTTGTTTTTTTGCACGGTTGGGAGAATCCAAATCATCCCGATCAGGAATACCGAAATGAATTGGAATCGCTTAGCAAGCAGCACGGCTGGCGGGTAGCTCTGCCGCGCGGTCGTGGACGATGCGCCGAAGGCAATTCGCGCCAGTGTTGGGCGATCAAATCGGTAGAGGAATTGCGCCAAAGCTGGCAGATCGTTCAGGAAGGAGCCGAAGAATGCTTTGGCAAAGGCAAAGACTGGGGTATCGTGGGATTTTCTAATGGCGGCTATTTCGCAGCAAGTTTATTTAGTCTGTGCTGGGAGCCAAGGCCCCTGTGGATAATGGGGTTTGGTTCGGCTGGCACCCGATCGAATGTTAGCAAACCTACAGGCTGCGGCTCATTTGCGCTTGTGATTGGTAAGAACGACCCGACATTTCCCGCAGCCAAGGCTTTTGGTCAGAGCCTCATAAAAAATAATAAAAACATTATCTACCGGGAATTCGACGGTGGTCATAGGGTCGATTACCCAAGTCTGCCGGATTTGATAAAACAGCTGGAAGCAATGCCTCCGAATTGAGGCATAAGGGTACTAGTACCTTGTCAGGGGCGATTTTGAGGGTTGGCGGCCCCGCTACCGCCCAAATTGGCCAAAAATCGAATCAGGCA
>CAZOSN010000266.1:0-4355 GCA_964582405.1 uncultured Oligoflexales bacterium
CACATCGTCGGGGTGCAGCAGATCGTAGAAATTCCGGCCCTCCAGCTCGCGCGGGGTGTAGCCCCAGAGCTGTTGGCAGGATTTGCTGAGACGGGTGAAGAGACCGTTGTCGTCGATCGTGCAGATGAGTCTGGAATTGGAGGCAGGCCCCGAATTGGCACTTGCCCGCGACTTATGCGCCTACGGCGAAAAGCTGGCTGGGCACTTCCAACACGAAGCCGACCCGCCGTTCGAACGCTCCTATGCCGACTACAAGATTCTGCTGGAGATCTTTCTCGACATCGATCAAGCATTGCATCAACACATGCTGCTCGCTCAAATGCCAGTTTTTTTGAGGCACAAAGGGAGGCAACTCCTCGATTAGTTCCAAGAGCTCCTCGCGTTCGTCCAATAGATCCTCGATCAGGGTATGCTTGTCTAGATACAGCATGAACGGTCTCTCGCGGTTGTAAAATTGCTTTGGCATCATTCTACCACTAATTTCAGAGCTTTACACAATTTTCCGCTATGCTGTTTCGCACTACTCACCCTGGCGCGTCGATTTCAGTGAGCCCGTAAAAAACGCTGCGCTTAGATCTGAATTTGGTTAAACTGTCCGGCCGATGGTCTGCAAGGAGACGAGAGCCGATGGATGCCAAGGAATACTGGAACAACTACTACCGCGAAAAACCTTATATCAACGGCAAGCGCCCGACCGCCTTTCTCAAACAAATGCTGCCGCGCATGCGCCAAGGTAAGTACCTCGATATCGGCATGGGAGAAGGAGCCAATGCTGTCTACCTCGCGCAGGAGGGGCATGAGGTCGTGGGATTTGATATTTCAGACACCGCGATCTCGCACGCGCTGGCTTATGCTGAAGAATCTGGAGTCAAAATCAGCGCGAAAACCGCCGACCTCGATCTCTATCTCATGGGGGTCATGGAATACGATGGCGCAATCATGACTTACTTTCGGCCCCCGAACCCACGCTACTACACGGCGATCATCTCGGCTCTTAAGCAAGGCGGATCACTTTTGATTGAATCCTACGGCGTGCCGCAGATGAGTCAGGCGATCGGCAAAGACGAGCAGTACAAAAACTACTATTACAGCTCCAACGAGATTCTGCACCATCTCAAGGATATGCGGATCCTGTTTTATCAGGAGGGGGTTGATAAAGGGATGCATGTTGTGCAGTGCTTGGCCGAAAAGCCGATCGACAAGCATGCCCAAAAGTACGATGTTTTCGGTATGCATGCCAAGGGCGGGACACACCAGCATGCCGCCGCCAACAAACAGCTGGAACTCGCCGAAAAATTTTTCAAGAAATAGCGACACCCGCAGGCAATCGAAAAGCAATCGCGGAGGCCACCCTTTAAGTCAGCGCGCCTATGTCAGCCAGCCGCTGACGCAAAACGGCCTCTGCGCATAAACCTGTTTAGTCCCATTGAGATGGAATCTCAGTCAGGTTAACAAGACTAAACCAAGGGTACGCGTAAATTTGACGCCAGCTGCCCGACACTCGGTATTTTCAAGGCCCTCGCGCAGCATTTTCACAGCAATTCAGCAGAAACAAATTCCCTTAAGATCGCCGAACCAGTTGGTATGAGATTTGCTTAAGAAGTTCATCTTCTTTGAAGGAGAAGAGTCTTACCCTAAGCCGCCTTAGCCAACCAAGGCGGCTTTTAGTTTTTTGACCTCGACCATGCCCATCCATCGCGATAAAATACATTGATTCTTGGCTAATTATTTTATAGACCCTAATTTACGATCTAAATCGATCTGAGTCCGAACCTGTGAAGATTAGGACTCTTCTCCTTCAATAGGGCTCGGGGCAGCGGTGCTCCGAGCCTTTTTGTCAGCCCTCGATTGAATCACTAAAATTTTTTCAATGCATTGTCAGGCCAAATCGGACCAGATAGAATAGACCTATCTGAATCCCCATATCTAAACATCATTTGTTTCTTGGAGGCCCCTGCGGTGAACAAGAAGTACGACGAAGTTCCAATTCGTCGAAAAGCCGTCCTCGCCATGCTTGCAGAATCCAAGGACCTAAGCGGCCATGACTTCCGCAAAGCGAACCTGAGTCACATCGACTTTACCGGCTGCAATATGGCAAACTGCAACCTATCATATGCCAATTTGAAGCACTGCACATTTTTCGGTGCCGATCTGAGCGGCTCGTCGTTTTGGAGCGCCAATCTCGAAGATGCGAATTTTGTCTCGGCTAACCTTCAGGATGCCGACATGGATTATGCCCGGCTAAAAGGCGCCATATTCTACGGCGCTAACCTCCGCCGCGCAACGCTGCCGCTGGAGATCACAGCAAAGTCCGAGATCATGGAGTCGGTCGAGAAGGGCAAGTCAATAGGCCAATCCGACCGCCTAAATCCGTTTAAGTCTCAAAGCCGCACATTCGGCCGTCCGACCCTGCGGTAGGGTGCGCGGGGCAGGCTGCCCTTGCCCTGACCTGTGCCTACCTCCGGGGAGCCAGCTATGGAATCTCTGAGTTTTTAAAAATCTCGATGGGCCTCTCCGCTTGCCGGATGCCTGTTTGCTAGCCAGTTAGCCCCTCCCTCTGGCTCGCAACAGCCGAAATTTCGATCCGCCTCCAACTGGACGAAAAAAATTACCCCAATAAATCTAAATAATATCATAGCATTGCGCTGAAATCTAAAGTGGCAACCGATTTCGCCGATGGGACCTAGGTGTGAGGGAGGTCCAATTATGTTTGCACTTATCAAACAACGAACGATGGTCATCATGGTCTTAGGAGTTCTTGGACTGGTTGGAGCCTGTGACAAGACGTCAAAAATCAAGACCATAAACATCACCAAAAAAGATGATAGCGGCAAGATTAAGACAGTCTCGAGCTTGGCTTTGTCGTTCAAAGTCATTGAAGACGTGAAATTAGCTCTCGTTGAAAACGGATTTAGCGAGGGGCAAGCTGCCAGGGTTGCCAGCGGAGCCCTGGCTGGTTTGAGCAATGTGCAGACGACAAGTTCGCTGCGCCTGGCCGACAATCCGGACCAACTCAGTATCAAGGAATTGCTTCCCGAAGCTATCAAGAGCGGCTTTTCGACCATGAATGACGGCACGCTCGGCCTGTCAAGCAAGGATAAGATTGCCATGACCGGTATTTTTACCGAAGCCGTGGTCGGATCTTTGGCGGATAAAATGGATGGGCTGGACACCAATGGACGAGAAAGTCTCCCGGGCCTTGTAACTCAGGCTGCAGTCGGTTCGCTCGATGAGGCAGGACTCAGCGGCAAGGAAGTCAATAGCGCCGTAAGCTCAATCATGACCAAGGCGGTTAGCAATTTGGAAAAAGCGGGCTACACCAGCAATGGCGATCTTTCCATGATAAATGTTGTCACCAAACTAACAAAATCGACGATCGAAGGTTTGAAAAATTCGGGCGTATCATCCGTGGACGCAGGATCGGTCTTAAAGGACATGGTTGGTGCCAGCATTGCCGCGCTGCCCAAAAATGGGGGCAACGCCGCGAATATGGATACCCTTGTGGGGCCCGTCGTCGGCCAGGCAATAGCCGGTATGAATACCCTTGGAATTTCGTCAGCCGCGATGATGCAGGTCGCCGTTGGTGACATCGTCGGAAGCGCGGTCAAGTCGTTGCCAACCACTCAGTTTGCAGGCATCGATCAGGTCCAAAAAATGGTCGCTAGCTGCGTGCAAGGAGCCATGCAAGGGGTGGCCAGCAGCACCGTCAAAGGTGCTAAGATTCAAGATTTTATGTCCGATATCATGAAGCCTGCGATCTCCAACTTGACGAGCTTGGGAGTGAGCAATGCCGGCGATATTCAGTCGGTTACGGCGGGCGTGGCCTCCGAGGCTATCGGCTTTTTCAGAGGCGTTGGCGTCAGCGATGCCAGCGCGATCAAAACTGCCTCGCAGGGGCTTGCAAGCGGTGCAATGAGCGCCCTGGGTAACCTGCGCGATACCGGTGCCTTAAACTCCACGGATATGCAAGCGGTAACGCGCTCCGTTTCGGAAAGAAGCATCGACGCCTTGTACGGGCAAACTTCGGCTCTTGGCTTGCAAAACGATATGGCTTCGGTCTCATCGGGGCTCGCCACAGGTATGGTCGAAGGTCTGGCTTCCGCGGGTTGGAAAACATCCGATATAAGGTCGATCTCGGCCAGTATCACCGAAGGAATGACCGCAGCGCTAACGGTAAAAGCAGACATGGTTTCAAACTTATCGACGCTCACCACGGCGGTAACGCTGACCACGACAAGCTGGATCTCTAACATGCAGGTGCATTGCCAGCAGAGCAATGGCTTTTGGCATGCAGACGGGCACTGCGAATATACGGTCACTGCAGCGGTTGCCAACTCCCAACCAATCCCGGAGGG
>CAZOSN010000267.1:0-313 GCA_964582405.1 uncultured Oligoflexales bacterium
CTTGATCGCCCGCCCAGTATCTAGCATTTTTCATTGATCTTAATTTTTTCAAAATCTGGTTTGTCAGCTCCCGCGTGACGCCGGCGACCTCCTCTACGCCCGCGAAGCCGATGGTGATTTTTGGATGCGTAAAGACGGGAACTGGACTCAGATTGCTGATAACGAAACCGAAGTGGTGGAGATCGCCGCCGCATTCATTCCCGACAGCATCCCCGAACCACCTACACCTCCTGAACCACCAACGCCACCACCGCCGCCGCCGAGCCCCCCTGATATTGGCAAGCACGGTGACCCTAAAAACAAGTGCACCTTC
>CAZOSN010000267.1:323-4354 GCA_964582405.1 uncultured Oligoflexales bacterium
AAAAAGCGCCCGAATACGGTTTGGGGAGTCATTATCACGTCAACGCTGGCAGCAAAGAAAAATCCATACCGTACCTGTGGAACGATGATATCAGTGGCATCGAAGTCGCCCCCCAATGTCAGGCCACCGTTTACGAAGAAGCTCGCTATAAGGGCCGCAGTAAAGTCTTTACGGCGACGGGCCCGATTTATGTTGGCGACGAATGGAACGACCGCATCAGCTCGTTTGCATGCACCTGCTCCTCACCATCCCGAACCTGATCCGACCCCGGATCCCGATCCAGTCCCTGGCCCCGATCCCGAGCACGCTGCCTGCACCGTTTATGATAAGGCCGATTCTATGGGGCATTCCTGGGGACTCGACGCTTTTTCCAAATATGCGCAGCTCCCTTCGCAGTGGCAACGTAAAATCAAGTCACTTGAGGTTAAGACTGGTTGCCGGCTTGAGCTCTTCGATAAACGGACTTCGGTCGGCAAATCCAGGTCTTTTATCCGACCTCGCTCAACAAAGGCGATCTCAAAGGCATAAACTGGGATGATCGCGCTCTATCCCTTAAATGCCGGTGTTAGACGCGAAAGGCACTCATTGACTGCTCCGCTCCATTTTCAAGAGTCCCTGACTTGATATACCAGGGACTCGGTCTGACGGCAGAATAGAGCTGACGTTCAGTCCTATGGCCTTTTTATCGAGGATGGCCGCACTGATACCACCACCCCGTTCGCATAGCGCGAGGCATTCTGATATCCCCTCACACCCTCTGATGTTGCTACGGAATTTTCGAGAGTTTGTGCGTTCCCGCTCAGGACACGCTCGATAAGCGGCTTTGCTTTTTCGAACACAACATGCCCGCCGTGGTGGCCTAAAAGCGATAAAAATCCTCCGCAAGGAGAGTCACAACTTCCGGCAGCCAAATTGTTTCACTGCCGAGCGAGAGACTTACCTGACCTGGTTTGATGCTGACTTCCAAGACTTTGCCTTCCGCATCGCTTCTCGAACGAAACAAGCCTGTCGCTCTCAGATAGGAAATCCGAGGACCATGCATGATTACTGGAGGCTTAACGTCATCGAGGACAATTGAGACAGGACTAAGAAAATCATTCTGTGCACTTTGCAAGTCGCCGACAATTGTCCCGACGGTTCGGACGGATGAAAGCTTACGCGAGGCTTGAATGGCAATTTCGAAACTTGTTGCTGATTTTCTGAAGCTAAAAAGAAGACACTCCTTGGGCTTAAGATCAAAAAAATCCCTGAGTGCTTGGAGCTGCTTCGGTGAAAGCAAATCAAAGCAATTTGGTATGATATCTTCGGCCACTTTAGGTAGCCCCATACTAATCAAGCTACCACGGTATTCTAGGCGAAGTGTATTGGTTCGGGAGGTACCATTGACCAAACTCGCCGGATAATCGGCTGCCATCAAGAAGGCTGCATCATGTTCATCATTGATGGTTTTAAGAATTTGAAAATGTTGGAAACCAAAAACATGACCAAGTTCGTGAATCAAGACCTTCTCAAGCTTGCCGCCATCGCCCTCAAGCCAGGGCTGATCATCCGTCATCACGTATGGTCTAAGCGACCCAGAAGCGCCTGCAATATAGACAAATCCGCGTCCGCGGCGTTCGACCAAATCGTAGGATGTGCGTACGGCAACTGAAATATAGTTGCGCGGATCTTGGAGGAAGCGCTGTTGTTCGGTATTAAGGTTACCGAATTGAAAAGTCACATCGACTTGGGGCGAACATTTTTCAGCACGCTTAAAATTTTGGGTCCCCAATCTGACGTCGCCTGAGAGGTAGAACAGCGATGCCAACTCGCCTTGCCAAAATTTGAAGGAGCTTGCGATCATGTCATCGAGTTCCGATTCAGGTACCCGAAAGTCATCGCTAACGATCAAGCAATAAGACACATCCTTGGTATTAGGGAGAAACCAGGGATTATACTCATTGGTAAGCCCCATGCCGCCGCCGCTTGCCCAATTGGCTAGACTTGATTGTGATCCGACGGCAAAGCCTAAGGCAACTAGCCAGAGAGATGGGATCTTTTTCAATAGTCATGACTCCAGTCAAATAGGTCAAAATTAATTTGATAGACTTCACTGTTGGGAGAAGCATCGACCATGGGCTTGATTTCCTGTAACAATTCGAGGAAGCGATTTTGGATCTTCAGCCGCGTGGCGTCATCGCAGTTAAAAGTGGCTGAAAAACTGTAGAATGCTTCGGAGGGAAGTTTAAAAAGTCGATCGCATGATTTCATCTTCGTCACTTGACGAAAAGCCTTAAACTTTGGACTTTGTCGATCCAAATGAAAATCCGTGCGAATGCCAATCAGCAGGTCCCCATCCTCATAAACTAGTCCATGCTTCTTAAGAAGCAACAAGATCTCAGCAAATTCATCTCCCGCAATCTGCAGTACCTTGGCGATGTCATCAGGGTTTTGTTGAAAACGTGGTACAGACAAAAACATATGGACGAGCATGACATGGGGATTCAGATAGTATCTTTCGACAATTTCCGCATTAGGCGCTTTGATGGCGATGTATTGTTCGGTGTTAAGCCGATTTTTACGGATGCCATCTAGTTCACGGAAAATCGAAGCCTTACGATCAGGAAGTAGGGAACTATCCTGATCCTTCAAAAGAAATAAAAACCGAGTCTCATCTTCATCGAGGTCTAATGCTCGATCAGCCAAATAAAGTTGGTCATCGGCCAGATGGCTGCGGCCTTTGAAAACTCGCGAAAGATAGCTGGCTTGCACACGACATTCGGCTGCCAGTCGTTCGGAAGTAAAAGGCGTTTTACCTTCTTTACGATTGTTCATGGCAAAGCGAAGAGCAGTGGTGTAGCTCTCGGCTTGAAAAAATGCATTGATCGATACCCGCAGCTGGTCAACAGGTTTTTTCGCGAAAATTGTTGATCCAGGTCGCCCTAGAGTATCTTGTTGCATTTGAACGCTCTTAAAGTGTTGAATACCCCTAGCAGAAATTGCCAAGACTGTCGAGCTGCTTCGTAAGTCTGAAATAACCTCTGCACGTCGATACCGAAGTCGCATATTGGTTAGGGGAAATAAGCATTTCCCCCATTTCCTTACTTCGCCGTCACTGCGTCGACTTTGGTTAATTGGCAATCAGCAAAATATGACACCGAATTTTTTTTGCCGTGGTCGTCCCGAACTGAAGTGAGTTGAAGTGTATACTTTAGAGATTGATTATCAATTTTAACAAAATCGAATTGTCCATCGCTGCGGAAGGTGTCGTAACGGCCCAAGATTCGACCTCGTGACACTATCGTCCCGTGAAGGCCGTCGCGGGCGGCATTCCAGTCAGTCGAGTAGACTTGGTCGTCTATAAATCCATAGGTTCCGGACGCAGAAGACTCACCATTGCTACCGCCGATATAAAAGAGGGTGTCATCGATTTCGATAGCATTACATCGGTACTGACTAACAGTCACAGTACTTTCGTCAGTCAACCCCCTGGAATCTGTGCACTGAACCTGCCAAACCCCGCTCAAATCTGGGCAATCTCTCCCTGGGGCTGATAATTCGTCCTGGTTGCCCATTTTAAACTCCCTCTGAATTGGCCCTATCAATCGGGATTTGAAACTCGATGCCAAAGCCGCATCGCAGCAGATCAAGCCAACCAAAACTATCCATTTCTTATGCATCACCATACGAACTCCTAAATACTGACGATTGAAAAAGGTATTTTTATAAAACTAACATTGACCCTATATCAATGCAACATATTGTTATTATTGATAAAAAGTTAATTAAGCTCACAAAAATGAACTTTTAGTTCAACTAATTGTTTTCATTACTCTCGTATTGCGCCGGCGGCGCTTTGCTTGGGGTGATAGGTTTAGAGACCAATCTCCGCCTAGGTATGACCGTTTTAATCTGTACTGAAAATCCTAATTCAATGGACAACGAGCGTCGATAGACCATCGGCATGTCCCGAGCACAAGCTCCGATCGGATCGATTGCTTCCTATGGAAAGTCGAAAACCTAGTCCTGGATGGCGGCTTTGCCCTGATTAC
>CAZOSN010000268.1:0-4227 GCA_964582405.1 uncultured Oligoflexales bacterium
GGTGAAGAGGATACCTTTATAGGCGGGCCCGGGGGTGCAATTCGTCCGACACGCTCTCAGAACGGAAAGCTGCTGGCGTTTGTCAAACGGATTGGATTTCAAAGTGCGCTCTTCGTGAAGAATCTCACCTCGGGGCGCGAGACTCAAGTTTATGTAGGATTGGATCGCGATCTGCAGGAAGCGGATGGCTCGCAAGGCAATACACCGAGGTTTGACTTCACGGCGGACGATTTGGCCCTGGTTTTTTGGGCCAAGGGGGGATTCCACAAGGTTGATCTCGCCTCTGGCGGCGTCGTTGATATTCCAGTCGAAATTGTGGCACACAAGAAAATCGTGCGTGCCTCCCATTTTGAGCATGCGGTTGCCCCTGACGAATTCAATGTAAAAATGCCGCGCTGGGCGAAATACAGCAATGAAGGTGATAAGATTTATTTTCAGGCGCTGGGTTACTTGTATGAGAAAGATCTCAAGTCTAAGCGTATCGCGCGGCTTACCAACGAAAGCGAGGCCTTTGAATTCTACCCGGCTTTAAATAGAGCGGGCGATAAGCTGGTTTACGTAACATTTTCCGATACGAAGTTGGGTAGTGTCCGTATTTTTGATCTCAAGTCGCGCGAGTCGGTAGTGGTGACCAAGGAGCCTGGGCATTACATCGAACCAGAGTTCAGTCCCGATGGTAATGCGATTGTTTACCAAAAAATCGCGGGTGGCTATCTTCTTGATCGTGAATGGTCAGAGAACCCTGGGCTCTACTACCTCGACCTGTCAGCAACCAATCCTAAGCCGCGCAGACTTAGATCGGGTGGTGATTCGCCTCATTTTGGGGAAGCATCTGATCGCATTTTTTTTACGGAATTTAACAACGCCGACAACGAACTGAGTTTGGTGAGCGCGGACACAAGTGGTCTTGATAGGCGCGTGCACTATAAAGGTCAGGACATCACTAATTTTCGAGTTTCTCCGGACGGCAGGTACCTGGCGTTCCGAGAGCAGTTCAATGCTTTCGTTACCCCGTTTGTGATGACGGGCAAGCCGATTCATGTGCAGGCAAAAGGCGATGCCGCAGCGCGGGTTGTTCAGGTATCAAAACGCGCTGGGGATTATCTAGGATGGAGTGCCGATAGCCAAAGCCTGGTTTGGTCGCAAGGGCCCAAAATCATCAGGCGCCAGGGCAAGGAAAATTGGCTTGACTCAAACTTTGGTGAACCTAAACCTCGCGAAGATAAGGATGAGGAATCCGAGATTTTGGCAGGCACCCATGAATTGAATTTTAAGGTCAGTATCCCAAAAACCGAAGGCCTGAAAGCGATTGTTGGTGCGAGACTCGTCACGATGAAAGGTGGGTCGCCCAGCGAGATCATCGAAGATGGCACGATTGTGGTGGAAGGCTCGCGCATCAAAGCTTTGGGTCCTAGGTCTGAGATCAAGGTACCCAGCGAGGCTATGGTTATAGAAGGAGCTGGCCTGACCATCATTCCAGGGCTTGTGGATGTGCATGCGCACATGGCTCAAGGTCGGAGCGAAATCATCCCGCAGCAAAACTGGCTCAATTTTTCGCATTTGGCTTTTGGGGTGACCACGATCCATGATCCTTCTAATGACACGAGCGAGGTTTTTGCTGCGGCAGAGCTGCAGAAGGCGGGGTTGATACTGGGGCCTAGAATGTTTTCGACGGGACGGATACTCTACGGCGCTGTTTCTTCGGGCGCAACGGCTAAGATCGAAAGCTATGAGGATGCAAAATTTCACATCGGGCGTCTCAAGGATGTTGGGGCGTTTTCGGTCAAGAGCTATCAGCAACCCAAGCGTTCGGTGAGGCAAATGCTGGTTGCGGCCGGCCGCGAACTTGAAATGATGGTTGTCCCAGAAGGTGGGTCCAAATTCTATACCAACATGGGCATGATCGCCGATGGCCACCCCTGCATCGAGCATGCACTCCCGCTTTCGAATGCCTACGATGATGTACGCAAATTTTGGGGGGCGAGTTCCACCTACTACACGCCAACGCTTGTTGTGGCCTATGGTGGTATTTTTGGTGAAAACTATTGGTACGACACAACCGATGTTTGGCTCAACCCTAGGCTCATGCGCTTTGTGCCAGAGTATGTCGTCAATCCCGTTGCGATACGCCGGCAAAAGGCGCCGCTCGACCATTACAATCATTTTGCAGTAGCGCGCCTTGCCAAAAATCTGCATGACAATGGCGTGCGTGTGGAAATGGGCTCTCATGGTCAGCGCGAGGGGCTTGCGGCGCATTGGGAAATTTGGATGCTGGGGCAAGGTGGTTTCTCGCCTTTCGAGGCGCTGCGCGCTGCGAGCTATGACGGCGCGCAGTACCTGGGTATGGGGCGCGACATAGGTTCGTTGGAACCGGGTAAACTTGCCGATCTTGCTGTGATTGAGGGCAACCCGCTGGAAGATCTGAGACGATCTGAGTTTGTAAAGTACACGATGCAAGGTGGGCATCTTTATGATGCCAGCACGATGAACGAAATTGGCAGTGGCAAGAAGCGCCAAGCTTTTTACTTTGAAAGGAACAAGGCTACCGGTATGCACCCGTCTTCGGAGGTATATTGGGAGAACAAAAGGAGCAGGCTCCATTGGGTTCACTAGGGCACGTGAACGATTCACCATACTTAAAACATGGAGACGAACTTGCATACGATGTCGGTGGCACCTGGTGAGCTTTGGGTTGGTTTTTGTGCGGGCATGATCATTTTGCTTCTGCTCGATCTTTGGATATTCGGGCGGCATGGAAAAAAACCTTCGGTAAAATCAGCGCTGTTGGAAAGCTCAATGTGGATTGGAGTGGCGCTCGCATTCAACATTTGGTTTGCCCACCAATTTGGCGCCGAACTAGGGATCGAATTTTTTACGGGTTACGTGGTTGAAAAGAGCCTGAGCGTCGATAACCTGTTTGTGATCTTGCTTATATTCAGCTCATTTAGGATCGCTGACCAGTACCAGCATCGGGTACTGTTTTATGGAGTCCTTGGTGCGATAGTGCTCAGGGCCTTGTTCATTGTTGTCGGCGCCGGATTGCTTGCGAAATTCCATTTTGTTTTTTACGTTTTTGGTCTGATTTTGATCTATACGGCAGTCAAGCTTGTTCGCGAAACCGACGAAAAGCTCGATCCAACCCACCATTGGGCGATTCGCTTTATCAAAATGCTGATTCCGGTCACAGATACCGTTCGGGGTCAGAATTTCTTTATCAGAGAACAGGGATCGATCAGGGCAACGCCATTGTTTTTGGCTCTGGTGGTTATTGAGTGCACCGATGTGATTTTTGCTGTGGATTCGATTCCCGCTGTTTTTGCTGTGACCCAAGATGCGTTCGTGGCGTTTTCGTCAAATATTATGGCGATTTTAGGATTAAGGGCGCTCTATTTTGTTCTTGCGGATTGGATTGCCAAGCTTCGGTATTTAAAGCCAGGTTTAAGCACTATCCTCGGGTTTATTGGCATCAAAATGATCCTTGTCGATGTTTATCATATCCCAAGCTGGATATCGCTCCTGGTCATCACTGCTGTACTGACCACAGCCGCGCTAAGCTCGTGGTATATCGACAGAGTTGAACGATCGAAGCTAGGTTCGTGAGTGGGCTGTCAGTTGCTTTAATTCGTCCCTGACAGCCACACTAGGTTCCGTCTGAGAACTCCCTGGTCGATCTCTGGCAAGGCGGACCGAGAACCGGAGCGCAGTTTACGGGCTGGTAAATGAGCACCGGAAGCGCAGGTCCAACGCGGACAGAGATCGACCAGGGAGTTCTCAGACGGAACCTAGAGCGGGTTTAAATGTCGTTGCAGTCTGATCGCACCTGACTTAGAATCTGCAAGGTCTCGATTTTGCGGAGTTTGTGGGGTAGGTTATGGCAAATGCGGTAGAGGTCAAAGGGGCCACTAAGATCTATCCACTCGGCAAGACAGAGGTCAAGGCCCTCGACGGAATTGATCTAACGATCGCCTCGGGTGAATTTGCGGCCGTGGCAGGGCCTTCTGGATGCGGAAAATCGACGCTTTTAAATCTCATAGGATGCATGGATGCGCCGACCGAAGGCCAGGTCTTGATCGATGGCGTGCCGGTTGGGGGACTTAGCGATCGCAAACTGACTTCGCTTAGGCTTCATAAACTCGGATTCATATTTCAGAGCTTCAATCTTATCCCTGTCCTCACCGTGTTTCAGAATGTGGAATTTCCGCTTTTGATCCAAGGACGCTACAGCAA
>CAZOSN010000269.1:0-367 GCA_964582405.1 uncultured Oligoflexales bacterium
CCGGCGGGCTCCGTCCCGTGGCTCGGCGAGCTCCTCGACGCCGGCGACGTCGTCGCGGCCACCGACTACCAGGGCCTGGGGACCGACGGTGTCCATCCGTACCTCGTCGGCGCGAGTGAGGGCCACGCGGTGCTCGACATCTGGCGGTTGAATATCGGCGATTAGCCCCCACTGGAACCGATTGCGTAAGCGTTCTTCAATATCAGGTATGTCCTGTGGAAAGACATCTGACGTCACAATGATCTGCTTTTTGACTTCGTACAGGGCATTGAATGTATGGAAGAATTCCTCTTGAGTACGCTCTTTTCCAGATATGAACTGAATATCATCTACCAATAAAACATCCGCTTCTCGATAATGTTCTCGA
>CAZOSN010000269.1:377-4219 GCA_964582405.1 uncultured Oligoflexales bacterium
CGCTGGTCCGATATTTTCGTCGGAAATCCCACATCTTGTTGAAGCGAAGGCAGTAGATCATTTCATTCATAAAGCGTTCGCTTGAAATATAGGTTACGATTAGGTTTTTATTGTTGGAGAGCGCCGCATTGCCTACTGCGTGAAGCAAGTGAGTTTTACCTAGGCCCGTGCTGCCATAAAGAAAAAGCGGATTGTAGGTTTGACCGGGCGTATCGGCAACCGCGAGGCAAGACGCATGTGCAAATTGATTACTTGGACCATTGACAAAGTTTTCGAAGCGATATTCCGGGTTGAGGTGAGACTGACTCGACAGGGCGCGCGAAATTGCTGCAGAACTCTCACTTGAGAGATCAGGGTTCATGTCTTGACTAAAAATAGGGCGCTGTTCAACAGAAGTCGGCGGCTCTTCGCTCAGGTCGCTCTGCAAATTAAAGTCCGATGCAGAACCAGCGTCATCGCCAACTACCTGATATTGAAATAAAATATCAAGCCCTAAACTCATCTTACAGTATTCAAATTTATCAAGGAATTCGTCGAGAACTTTTTGATAGAAAAGCATGTTCGGGAAAAGGATGATGATTTCAGTATCGCTAGATTCCTGGATTTTCAAGGGTTCAATCCAAGACTCGTAGTCGGAAGCAGAAAGTATGTCCCGGAGTTTGCGTTTGATTTTTTCCCATGGACTGAGTAGGTCAAAATCATCATCCTGAAGCGCTTGGGGTCCAAGGTGAAGACGGCTGACATCGTCGGTAGGGAATAGGCTATTCATGACCATAAATCCGTGTTCTCATGTACTCGCGGCTACCCTTCGCTCAAACGCTGATCGGGGGATTGGCTGTGGATAAAAAAAGTAACATAGCAGCTTTCGGAGAATCAAGACTAATTATCTTGTTTAAATTCAATAAATACAATAAGATACACCTTATTCATTAAAAAATATTCTAGGAGACAATACCCTTGCAAAATAGTAAGAGAGCGTTCGCTATCGTAATGGCTGCTAATTTTGAAGCTGTGGTTATCCTTGTGATGGCGCATGAAGGAGGCAAATGGCTTAATGCGCATTACCCCGGAGAGATTGACTGGGCGAAATCGTGCTATTTGACCGCGATCATTATCATTGGAGTTCTTTGGTTCCGAATGTTTCGCTATATGGTGCGGGTTTCGCAGCAGGACGAAGTCGACGATAAAAACAAAGATAAAAATTTATGACGGCGGACTCACAAAGGTTGGGAATCTTGTTAGTTTGGTTCACCGGGACCATGACCGCTTTGAGTGGCATGGCGTTGTTTCTCCAGAACCGGCTTTTTTTAGCCTCTTGCGCTGGCCTAGGGCTCGGAGGATTCTATTGGCTTGGATTATTCTATGGTGCACAGGGGCTTTTGCTGCAAAACAGCCGGAGTGGTGTGAGTTCCAGATGGTTGCTGGTCTTGTTGGGGGTCAAATCAACGATTCTATTTTCCCTGACGGCAGCCGGACTTTGGTGGTTTAGCTCCGACCAATTGGGGTTTGTGGGGGGATTAACCCTTGCCATGCTTGGTCTGGGAACAGTGTTAGCGTTTTTGCATCGTCGCAACGAAAGGGTATCCGCTAATTTGCGCTGTTCATTGAAATTAAAATCAGTTAATAAGTAGGTCGATTTTTGATTCTTCGGGAACATAAAATGAAAAAATGCCTAAATTACGCATTTCTATTGAGCTTTTTAACAGGTTCCAATCACGCTATGGCCGAAGGCGGAGCAGCGGTTCAAATCATCGACTATTATCACTTGATTTTGAGCCACTTTTTTGGCCTGGATGAGCATGCTGCAGCCGATTGGGGCGCGACAGTGGCTGGACTTTTTAGTTTGCTTCTTATTCTTATCATGGGGCTCGTCTACAAGCGCTCGGTAGAGCGAGATTTCGAAAGGGCTCTTGTACCTGACTCGCGATTCTCGGTCCGGGCTGTGGTAGAGGTGATCCTCGAATTTGTCTATGGATTAGGCGAGAGTTTGATTGGAGCTAAAGAAGCGCCGACATTTTTCCCACTTCTAGCTGGCATTTTTGTCTTCATATTTGTGTCGAATTTGAGTGGGCTGGTTCCGGGCTTCACGCCGACGACAGACAGCATCAATACCAACCTCGCAATGGGTTTAATGGTTTTTGTTATCTATAATATCGCGGGTATAAAGGAGCATGGTGCTCACTATATCAAGCAATTCGTAGGCCCCGTGCTCCTACTTGCACCATTGATGTTGATCATTGAGGTGATTGGGCATATCGCTCGTCCGATTTCTCTGAGCTTGAGGCTCTATGGCAATATTTTCGGCGACCACTTGGTCCTCTCGGTATTCACCGGCTTGACGGTTCTAATTTTCCCTGCAGCTCTGTTGTTTTTCGGTCTTTTGGTCGCGAGCTTGCAGAGTTTTGTCTTCACGCTTTTGAGCGGAATCTATATTTCGATGGCTATTTCGCACGATCATTAACATGATTCATGGTTTGTCGGTGCGTAGTATTGGTTTTTAGGGGTGAACTTTAATTAATGAGGATAGGCTTGATGAAGCGGATCACAGGAAATGTTTTGGCAGCAATCGGTGGATTGATGGCAAGTTCAATGGCTTTCGCGGCAGGAGAGGGTGAGATGGGGACGAGCGCAGGTTTGATCGCGGTTGGTTCGGGTCTAGCCATCGGCCTTGCTGCGTTGGGCGGTACAACCGGCCAAGGTAAAGCAGCAGGTTCGGCATTGGAAGGAATTGCGCGTAACCCGACGTCTAGCGACAAGGTGTTCATGCCTATGATCATCGCACTTGCTTTGATCGAATTCCAGGCCATCATGGGTTTCATTATTGCTTACCTGTGGCTTTCAAAATGAGACGCTGGGCATCTAAGGGCTAAGTCAAAAGCCAGCTCCGGATTCACCGCGGCTGGCTTTCTTTTTATATCTGAAGATTCCCCAGCGACCAGGGCGATCGCATCTAAGTAACTTGATTCTGTGTTTAATCAGCGCCGAACCAACGTCATCTGCTGTATATTTGTATATTAAGTCATTGATTCTCTTGATATCTAACCACCTAAAATCTATCAATTTTTTAGAACCGATAGTCGTGCCCGTTGCCCACCGTACCCGCTCAATTTCATGCGAAAAAGCTTTTCAGAGATCCAGAATTAAATAAACAAATGTTTTGTTCCACGTGGAACACCGTACTTGCGCATCGCCCCCCGGATTTCTTCGAGAATCCTTGCATAGAACTACTTTATTTGATTTTTTTGGCAAATTGGCGACTTTTGGCAATGCAATGGCATTTTTTAATGAAAATGATGTCAAATTTCGTTTTTTTTTTAAATCATGGACATTTCATCGAAAGTTCTGGTTTTAGTCCTATTTTTTACTACATCTCTAGATTTTTTGTCAAAAAAGGCGGAAATAATCCAAAAAAAACCAGTTGTGGGTCAAAACCCGAAGATTTTCTGGAATGAAGTGGGAATAGGGTCAATAAACGACCACCGGCTAAAGCCGGTTGCATAGGCTGTAAAAGCCGCTTCCGGTTAAAACCGGTCATTAGTGGCTGTTTGCATTTTTGGCCAGAATCCATGATGGGCTTCGCCTAACACTGATTTCGCTGATTTAACCCGGATGGGACGCAGATTTATCGACTCGACTGCGCGCAACTACGATGAAATCGGCGAATATCTGCGTTAAATCGGCGAAATCTGCGTCTAGGTAAGAGAAGTGCGAAGCACTCCAACTATATCGCGACAACCGGCTTTTAGCTAAAAAGGCGAACAGCCCCTAGTTAGTCGCTGGCGCGAAAAGCGCCAGCGACGTGTGCGGAGGCGTGCCACGACGCAGGATATGGTCCAGGCAAA
>CAZOSN010000270.1:0-4110 GCA_964582405.1 uncultured Oligoflexales bacterium
CGACCGGACATCGCTTTGTCAGCATCAAAGTCGGAGGCGATACCAGCTGCGCGATCGACAATGCCGGGACTGGCTTCTGTTGGGGTTACAATCAATATGGTCAGACGGGAACAGCTGGCGGTGGAAGCATCCCAGTAGCCATTGATCAATCTGCTCTGGATACGGGCAATGGTGAGGGTTTCTCTTTCCTCTCCACCGGCACCAATACCCGCTGCGGCATCACAAGCAAAGGTCTTTCCTATTGCTGGGGTTCCAACGAATGGGGCGAGGTTGGCAACAATGCATCTGGTGGAGGGTCTCACTCAGCCGATGTCTTCAGCGCGACTCAGATCTACAACTCACTGCCGACTGCCAACGAGTCTTTTGTCCAAATCGCGGTAGGTGTGTCTCATTCCTGCGGGATAACCAATCTCGGCACCGCCTACTGCTGGGGCCACAACAACTACGGGCAGCTCGGAATCAACACCGGCGATTCACTTATACCAGCCCCGATCGACACATCATCGTTGCCATCCGCAAGCCAGAGTTTTGTTCAGGTCGTAAGCGGGCCTACAGCCTTTACAACCTGCGGCCTAACATCAAACGGCGCTGCGTACTGCTGGGGACAAAATTCCTACGGTCAAGTCGGAAATGGTGCAACCAATACATCAGTGGCTAATCCTACCGCTGTGGATAAAAGCGCGCTTCCCACCGGCGAAAGCTTTGTCTCGCTCGCTTTGGGTGCCTCTCATACCTGCGGGCTTACCAACCGGGGCCAGGCCTGGTGTTGGGGGACAAATGGAATCGGCGAGTTAGGCACTGGGAACACCACTCCCAGCACCGTCCCCGTCCATGTTCAGCAGGGAGCATTGTATTTTACAAAAATAGCGGCAGGGGACGGTTTTACCTGTGCACTCACCGCCCAAGGTTCGCTCTATTGCTGGGGGCAAATTGACTTCGGAGCGGTAGCGGCCTACGGAACCGTTCCGCTCTTTAGGAGTCTAGCTCTCCTCGGTGGCGATAGCTTCAAAGCGCTTTCGCTGGGTGCCTCGCATGCCTGCGGGCTTTCAAGCGGAGGTCGAGCCTACTGCTGGGGTGCCGCCGACACCGGACAGATCGGTGACGGAACAACCAGTTCGATCAATTCACCAGTTGCAGTTACCACGACCAACCTTCCGACGGACGCTGGGTTTGCATCGCTAAGCGCTGGTGCCTACTACACCTGTGGAATACTGAATAACGGAACCTCATACTGCTGGGGCGATAACTATTATGGCCAACTGGGCGATGGCAATGGTGGGACCAATGCCACGATACCAGTCCAAAGCAATATGCCCACGGTAACCACCTACAAATCGATCGCAAGCGGAGGTGGCACCAGCTGCGCACTAACTGGCACGGGATCCGTGTACTGCTGGGGTGATAGCTTTTATGGGCAAGTCGGAAACGCAACCTCTGGCGGAGTTATCCCTTCGCCGACTGCAGCCAATTTAACCAATGTCGGCAGCAACAATGGTTTTACCTCGCTATCATTGGGGTACTTTCACTCCTGCGGTATGACCAACCCTGGCCAAGCCATGTGCTGGGCAGAACAAAATATAGGGCCCATTTATGACCTGCCAGTGACCGTTAATCAATCCGGCCTGTAGAGCACCCACTAGGACACGGGGAGCTATTTTTTTGACCCGGATTTTTTCTCCTCCTCACATCGATGACGCAGGTCATCAGACCGAATAGCCCCACAGTTGCTTTGACAGAAGTACCTCTGATCATCATTGCGGATCGCCCCGCAATTGTGGTTGCATTGATAGCGAAGGTCATCGTTTCGGATCGCGCCGCAGTTGCCTTGGCAGGAATACCTCAGATCATCATTGCGAATGGCCCCGCAATTGCCATTGCATAAATAGCGCAGATCATCGTTGCGGATCGCGCCGCAGTTGTGCTCACAAAAGTGCCTTTGATCATCATCGCGAATCGAGCCACATTGCGCGAACACCTTGCCGGCCGGAAGGGTTGTTAGGATGACTGCCGCAAGCAGACCGCATCTGAGAAATAGGTTAAACCGAGACATTGGTTTTGCGATACTATGTAAGTATTTGTTTATTTTGAGAAAAATCACCGCTTATGACTCCCATTTGAAATTTCGGGGACATACATTAGCAGAGGTTGCGCCGTTCCTGAGCCGGAGCCGGAGCCGCCTTCCGAAACCGTGCCACCACTGCGATAACATCATAACATCACGAGAGAAATTATCGCCTCGAAAACCGATCGACCAGCTGCCAATTTAGCTTTTTTTGAGATCTGCCGATAGAATCTTGCGCTTTTTGGCGCTTTCCAAAAATACGAAGGAGTAGTCATGCCATTCTCAAACATTGCCAAACTTGATCGGCTTATCTTGTCCGCCACCTTAGGCATGGGGCTCTTAGTCAGCTGCGGCAGTCAGAACGATGCAACCACCGAAGAAAAGACAGGTCAAGCGACCAAGGTCCAGGAAATTACACCGACGATCGCGGTGGCGCCCACCGTCCCAACCTTGGGAGCTGGCGAAGAAAGCAAGGTGGTGATCACGGGTTCATTCGGCGGTGAAGCGATCTCGATGACCTGGGATTTTCGGGATCCTACGCCAAAACGCAAATGCAACGGAGTGGAAACCGCGCTCACCAATGGCGCAATGGAACTTATGGTTTCGAGCAGCTCGAGCAAGCCAGCGGTTTCGCTCATGATGGAAAGCGACTGGGGCTCGCAAAATTGCGCGATGAAAGATTCTGATTGGCTCGTTCGGTTTTGGATCGGAACCCTCAATAGCAGCACAACCTATGCCAATGCCAAGGAGACTTTTGCAATCCCAGATCATGCCTATACTATGATCACGGTGCAAAAAGGCGCTTCAGGCACAAATGCTAGGCGGCACCTCGAAAACGATGCCACCAACACCGCCTTGACCGCCAAGGTAGAATCCCTCGTGTACGATGCCGCCGCAAAAACCCTGCGCGCAACAGGTGGGGCTCAGGGAACTTGGAGCAATGGCGATCACATCGAGATCAACTTCAATGTCCTAGTCAATGGCAGCAATGATCGCAACAAAAACGGAACTTCGGTCAAATACGCAGGCGACCAAGGCGCCTACTAGAAAGGAATCGATGCTAAAGAATCGAGAGCATTGCCAATCGGGAGCATCGCTTGTCACAAACCTCGTGGCAGTCGCGATCCTAGCGACGGGCGCGTCCCTTGGATGGTATGCCATGTCTCAGGCCGAGCGCAACAAAGCAGCCCAAGACCGTTATGTGAATTTCGATCAAAACCGAAACTACTTTCTGCAGAACATTGACTGCGCGCGAACTTTTAGCCTTGCCCGCCCTATCACAGCCGATACCTGTGCCAACAATATCGCCATTCAATCAGGATCGGGGCTGCTCGTCCCAACCGCTCCCGACGAGGCATCAGGGCCAGGACCTGGGCAAAGAGGGATCAGACTCGGCGCTTACAACTACCGGGCTGCGTGCGGGATGGATGGAGGCCAGTGGCGACTCGGGATTCAGTGGCGGCGGTTTAACAACGCCGAGACGAGCGCGTTGTCTTATAACAAATCTGACCGCGACGGCGGCATCGTGTTTTCTGCGGGAACGCAGTCGGCATGGAGGGAATTATTCCCAGGCACAAGCCTTTGTCCCAAACCTTCTGCGGAACCGGGCTTGGTTTCAAGAACCTGTGGCACACCCGGGGCTTTCGTTACGGGCGTGGATGTGGCCACGAGAACCGTCAGCTGCAGCGGTTTTGATATCACCTGCCCGACTGGCGAATATATAGCAGGTTTCGTCAACGAAAAGCCGCAGTGTGCTCCGCACCCTCTCCGCAATTTCAAATGCACGGTCGCGGCCGGTAGCACGTCTTGCCGATAATCTTGATTTCATCATTGGCAACCCCCTAAACACCACACAACAACCGAAGATCATTACTATAACAATAATATTTTCAACTACTTAAAAAAAACTCTAAGGGAAGCCCTTGAAAACGCCGAAAAGCCTGGCGAAGGACCCGAAGGAGCTTGAGTCGATGTCAAGGATTTTCACAGTTAAGAACAACCTAGTGGGCTGTCAGGGACGATTTTGGAGGTTGGTAGTCCAGATGTTG
>CAZOSN010000271.1:0-3773 GCA_964582405.1 uncultured Oligoflexales bacterium
AAAGAGCCGTGCCTGATGTGACCGATTAGGTGCACTTGAAAGTGCCCGCCAACGCAGCAATGGAAAGCTTTTTCCACACCTTAAAAGTAGAGTATGTGCATCATGAGAAATTTATTACCGAGCAGCAGGCAAAACAGGCTATTTTCGAATGGATTGAAGTTTTCTATAACAGGGAAAGACTACATTCATCACTAAGTTACAAAACACCAGTTGCATATGAGAAAGAACTCATGTTAGTTGGATGAGCTCGTGTCCGTTTTCGAGGGGTAAGATCAATCCGGACTTGGCCACAAAAAACCAACTCACCTCAATGGCAAAAGAGCTAGGAGTGGCTCTACCCTATTTTCGTCAGCGGTACATTAGGGCTGTCACTCAGATGGAGAATGCCATCAACCAAGCTCTTAAAGACACTGAAAACCTCGGCATTGAGCAAAGTGAAATTCAACACGTTATCAAAACTCTGATTAAATATTTCTTCTAGCGAAGAACACTCATGAGCTATACGGTACTGGTTAATCTCTAGCAATCCAGTTCTTACAAACGGTTAATTACAATGTAATCGATTTCGCAGGCAGACTGCTCAAGCATTCCGACACCTCGTCCCAAATCTAAGTCGGCTTCGATGTCGCTAAACGAGAGAATACCGTTTTCTAGGCTAGCCTCACCCATGGGGTCGCGGGATTCATATTGCTGCGTACGAATGGCTTCGAAATAACCTTCATTAGTGCGATGAAACCCCATTAAGATTCCAGGTCGGTTTAGATCAACTGACTTAGGGGTACAAAGGAGGCCATCTATTGCTGGAAGCTCTGCTTCGGTAAAGTCTGCTAAGGGTTGAACTAATTTTTTGGGGTTGAATCCAACCCGGCTGATGCTATCGGTGATTTCACCATTTTTCAGAATTGCTCCTCGATGAAGATCAAATTGAAATGAGTCAATGGCTTCTTTCATTTCACCATCGATCTCAACTGTAGTTGACAGGGTAGTATAGTAGGACCATGCATCTGGCGCTTGAGAGAATTGATAGTAGTTTCCATCACCACTGATTTGCGTTTGACTGACGCTGTAATGCTTACCAGACGCTGTACCAAAGTAGTCAACCACTGCAATACTTGGTAGGTGAGTCCAGTTGATAGCGGGAACCGCTTGGCGAGTGACACCGGAAGCTAGCGTTGAACTGCTTGGTGCCGAATTGTCTGAGCTCTTGGTTGCGTCGCAGCCAAGAATAGCAATACTTGCAAATCCGACTAGAGTAAGTTTTTTCAATGTTGTCATGCTAAAGGCTCCTTCAAATAACTAAATTACAAATCGGCTCGCTTATGAAATAAACGCGCTCTTTAATGTATTGCTAAGTGCAAATCATCTGCCAATTGGCAAATATGAAGTTCTTAGTATTAACACGTGAATTGTATTGACAATTTATGGAAAATGTCAGCTTTTCTACCTAAAGACTGTACCGACTGTGTCTACGGAACAGTCACAGAGTGTCTACAGAGACCTCGAATTGACTCTAAATTGGACGATTTGACTTTGTAAAGACAGAAACCGGGGATATTGATAAAATTGGCGGCGATAACCTGAAAAGCTAGCGGGCGCCAACGGAAATCGACGAAGATCTAGATTTGAAGTCCTTTATATTGATTTAAAAATATCCTTCGGGAGAAATACCGGCATCAAGATTGGTGACTCCAGCAGCTTGGCCTTTGCAAATCCAGTTCCCTGCTTTCCCGACGAAACCAAAAGTGGTTTGATTCGGAGATATCAGCTCCAGAATCTGTTCCTTTATACCGGCAATGTCCAATTGTCGAGTCGGTGGGGCCATAGGCCCCGACCGCTCACAGAACCGTGCGTACGGGTCCGTACACGGCTCTTCATGTTAGCTTAATCCACTGCTTGATCCCAAACCAGTGATCCAGATTGCGGTCCGACCATTCCGTGAGGCCTCTCCGGCGAAACCAGTCGTTCGTCCAGGCTTGCTCTATCGCAGGCGTATGGGACAATGCCCACCTCCCCATATTGGAGTGCACGGTTTTCTTTGCCAGTCTAGCGTTGACCCCCATCTTTATCATCTTCTTACCAAGGAATCTGCGGCGTTTGTGTTGACCGATCAGCCGCGACCTGAGTCGGCGGCGGATATGAGCCTCGATTTTGTGAAGCTGACTCGGATATTGGGTCATCTTAAAGTAGTTACCCCAACCTTCGTACCATTGATTGATCTGCTCAATCGACTTTTCTATTGGCAGGTGGGAGCCTCTCGGGGTGAGCTCTTTTACTTTTGCCATCGCTTTGTCTATGGCTTTCTTCGCTATGGCAATCGATTTGTTCGCTATCGTCATACCGAGAAATTTAACTTCTTTGCTAGGGGCAGCCTTGCTCTTAGCCTGGTTGACTTTGAGTTTTAGTTTCTTTTCGATAAAGTTGCTGACGCTACTCAGGACCCTTGTGGCCGCCTTGGGCGTCTTCACGAAGATGTTGCAGTCGTCTGCCCATCGCACAAATGCCAGGCCGCGCTTTTCAAGTTCCTTATCCAGCTCGTCCAAAACGACGTTACTGAGCAATGGACTGAGCGGGCTGCCTTGCGTCGTGCCTTCAGGGGTTGACGTCACCACGCCATTTTCGAAAACACCACTTCTTAGTGTCAGACCTATGATCCGGAGAATCCGCTTATCTTCGATCTTCTTCGATAGTTGACCTATCAGACGATCCTGCCCTACTTTATCGAAAAATTTCTCGAGGTCTATATCGACCACGTGCTCCTTTCCTGACTTGACGATTGTGAGAGCAGCTTGAATCGCTTCCTCCTGGCTTTTACCAGGGCGAAAACCAAAACTGCTTTCCGAAAAGTCCGGGTCAAGTATCGGCTCCAAGAGGAGTTTGATAGTACTCTGCAAGACTCGGTCGCGCACGCAGGGCACGCCTAGTTTCCGAGTCTCTGGACCCTCTCCTTTTGGGATTTCAACTCGTCGCACGGGCTGTGGTTTGTAGCGCCAACTCTCGAGTTCGTTCTTGAGTTGGGCTAGCTCTTCTTCAAGGTTTATCTCGAAGTCTGCTATGGAAATTCCATCGCTGCCGTGAGAACCCTTGTTGCGTTTTACATTCCTGAAGCCCTCCCGCAGGGTTTCAAGATTGCAAAGACAGTCGAAGAGACTTAGGTCTTTGGTGAATAAGTTGCGTTGGTGCATTTTCCTTTCTTTCCTCATTTGTGCCTTGATCACTTTCGCGCCCTTTGACTGATCCCAAGTGTACGTTAAGGATGCTCGCCGGGCCCCCTTTCGAGCTGACCTGATAGCGGCAGATTCAAATACAGACGCCACTTCGCTTACATGTTTCGTCCTTCGTCTCCGGCCTCACTGCCACTTTCCTGACAAGGGTCTGATTGCAGAAAAAATAGCGTATTTCACGAGGTTTTTAGAAGTAACTCCGAACAGACTCTACCTAAACTATTTGAACACCATGGCTAGGTATACCGCTTACGATAGTCTCGCGATCTGTAGCAGTTGAGCAAGGAGTAATTGGCAGATCGGTTAGAAAAATTGGATATTTTCATCTACTCCATGCGAGACTTAATCGATGAGGGGTTGACAACTGAGATTGTGGATCAAAATATTTTTCCATCCCAAAGGAGGCTGAGAAATCGGCTCCAATTCACAATATGGATACCATCGTCCGTCTGGCGGTTTGTGAGATCGCAACTTACCAAGTACTGGTCTCGCCATTTAGATCCCATGACGGATTATTGGCGGAATGCTACCAGATGGGGCTTGATCCCTTCC
>CAZOSN010000272.1:0-3720 GCA_964582405.1 uncultured Oligoflexales bacterium
GAACTATTTGAAACAACTAGCCAAAATCTAACATTGCTTAAATTGCTTACGATCCTCCCCCGATTCACTTTTTCACGCTGCCATGCCTGATTTGGCAAAGATCTGCAAGTTCTGGGGACGAGTTTCAACCATTCCAACTCTAACGTTAGCTCTTCGTTCGATCAAGAATAAGCTCACATTCGCATCCTTAGAGTACACCTATAGAGAAGTTGAATCGGGTTTAAGCCATCAGGAAAAAGATGAGTTCATCCAGGCTATAGCTAATCTAAGAAAAAATTCCTGTAGTGAATCGGAACTTTCTTTTTCAATGAATTTATGACCAGAAGATTGCCCTAAAAAATTCTCTCTCAAGGCCGCAATTCTCTAGTTAATATGGACTTCAGAATAACGATCGTGTGCGTAGAATGAATATGAGGGATCCCCTGAATCGATTCAGCGAGAATATGATGGAGATGCTGAGTATCTTTGACACAAATTTTCAAAAAAAGGGCAAAGTCGCCAGTCGTATAGTGAATTTCTAAGATTTCTGGAACCGTCTTGAGATTTTCCGCAACCTCACGGTAGTGGCTGGCTCGGTCTACTTGGATCCCAACAAACGCTTCCATTCCATAGCCGAGCGCTTGGCGGTTTAACCGAACCACGGTGTTCTCAATAACTCCCAGTTCTTTGAGACGATTAACCCGACCATGAATGGTGCCACCCGAAACTTTAAGGTCCCGAGCTATTTCCAAAAAAGGCCTTCGGGCATCCTCTTGGAGGCTTCTGAGGATTTTTCGGTCCAAACTATCAATTTGATATTCCATGTTAAACTCGCAAGAATTTTTCTGATAAATTATCACTAAATTTACTATATTGATGATAATTTCATATAAAATACACCAAATGACTAATAATTATTTCAAAAAAAGCCGATATTAGCTATTGATTATTCAATGGGGCAATTGGACTGACCCTAGGAATCGACTAAACCAATAAGACATATATAGGACCAAAAACCATGTGTGGATTCATAGCTGCTCTTCATCCCAGCTCATCGGAAGCCCTAAAACAGACCGCAAAAACCTTAGTTCACCGTGGTCCGGACGATACAGAATTTTACTATGACGAAACCGAAAAGGTCTTTCTTGGCTTTCACCGCTTAGCCATTATGGATCCGACTTTTCATGGCAACCAACCGTTCTACGACCAACTCACGGGTATTCGCTTGGTATGTAACGGTGAAATTTATAACGAACCGGATCTCAAACCTACTTGCAACGACTACCCATTTACTTCGGGATCTGACTGCGAAGTTTTGTTACCTTTGCTGCGCAAGATGCCTTTGGTTGACGTTTGCCGCCAACTCGATGCTGAATTTGCTATGGTGTTTTATGATCCCCGAACAAAATCCCTTAAAGCAGCCCGGGACCCCATGGGAATTCGTCCTATGTTTTATGGGTACGATACAATATCAGGTGGTATTTGTTTCGCCTCCGAAGCAAAAGCCTTGTTACCCCTGTGCCAGGGCGTAATCAAACCATTTCCTCCAGGGCACTACTATGAAGATGGTCAATTCATTTGCTTTAAATCCTATACCAAACCACAAAAAATCTATGAAACAAAACTAGATCTAGCGCTCCATGGCATCAAACATCACCTCACCGCCGCGGTCGAAAAACGCCTACGCAGCGATGTTCCGGTCGGGTTCCTCCTGAGTGGCGGTCTCGATTCTAGCCTGGTTTGTTCCCTAGCAGCCCGACTCAGCTCAAAACCCATCCGCACATTCGCGGTAGGGACCAATTGCGATGCCATCGATCTAAAATACGCGGAAGAAGTCGCAAAGTATCTCGGTACCGATCATACCAGTGTGACTTTTTCGACCGAAGAATCCATGGAAATCCTCCACAAACTTATCTGGCACCTCGAAACTTTTGATATTACCACTATCCGAGCGTCGGTAGGGATGTACCTCGTCTGCCGGTATATCCGTGAACAAACCGATATCAAAGTCGTACTCACTGGAGAAGTCAGCGATGAGCTTTTTGGTTACAAATACACCGACTACGCCCCTTCTCCACAGGCTTTCCAAGAGGAAGCCGAGAAACGCATCAGCGAACTCTATATGTACGACGTCCTCCGTGCTGACCGCTGCATCAGCGCCCACAGCCTTGAAGCCCGGGTCCCCTTCTCTGATGAAGCGTTTGTTGATCATGTCATGCAAATCAGCCCTGAACTAAAAATGAACCGATGGCAAATGGGAAAATACCTATTACGTAAAGCTTTTGAGGGTGATTATTTGCCTCAATCGATACTCTACCGAGAAAAAGCTGCTTTCTCTGATGCTGTAGGCCACAGCATGGTGGATCACTTAAAAGCCGCAGCGGAAAGCAAGTATTCCAGCGAAGACCTAGCCCAAGCCGCAGCAAAGTTTCCCCACGCTACCCCCTTCACAAAGGAAGCATTGATGTACAGAGAAATCTTTGAATCACTGTATCCCGGCCGCAGTTCTTGGGTTAGCGATTTTTGGATGCCAAATCCAGAGTGGCAAAACTGCCAAGTCAAAGATCCTAGTGCCAGAGCTTTACCCAACTACGGAAAAAGTGGAGTTTGATCCGTTTTATTTAAATTGCTGAAATTAATTTCAAACGTTTCGAACGGTGAATTTATTGAAGGCCGTTTCAAAACATCGATAAATGACCCTGATGGGTTCATAAAGAACAAAGCAAGATCTGCTCTAGTTGAGCATCAAAGTCCAACCAGCCTTTTCGCTGCGCTCAAAACGACGACTCGATTACCAACTATTAGATTATTATCGGAATTCTAATGCGCGACGACGTTCAAAATGGAACGCAACTCCCGAAGTTGCCCATCATCATCTGGATTTTGATTCCGCATCCGCATCAATTGAATTGCTTGTTCTATATCCAACCGAGCCAAATCCCAATGCTCAAGTTGCATGTGCACATAGGCTCGTTTCTTAAAAGCTAATATTTCTTGAGGATTAAGTTTGATCATTGTATCCAATAAGGGCAGCAAAGCTAGAAAATCCTTCTTCTGAAAGTAGAGATTTCCTAACTCATTTAAAGCCTCACCGTTATTTGGATCGATGGCCAACGCTTTCAAAAAAGCTTCTTTGCCCTGAATGAGTTCGCCTATCTTAACCAACATCCGCCCCAGGTTATTGTAGCTCTGAGCGGTTTGCGAAATTCCTGCTGCTTTGCGAAAAAATCCTGCCGCATCATGAGGCATTTTTTCTGAATTTATGATGCCTAGAGCGGTATAGAGATAAATATACTTCTCAGGATCGAGCCGGCCATCTGGTTCTTTATCCACTTTGCGAAAATCCTGATCCGCAAGTTCAAACAGCTGCTGTTGGTAATAAATTGCTCCCCGCATCCCGTTCAAAAAAGTCGATTGTTCATGTTCAAGAGCCTGACTCCAAACCGATACTGTATCAGCCCAAGTTTTTACCTGATTCAGTGACAAAACCATGAATGTGCCAGCGATTCCTAACATGGCGTAATTCAATCGACGCTGAAAAAGCCGTTGCGGAATAACCGCAAAAATCGCCAGCCAAAGACCAAAACTCGCCAAGTAACCATACCGATCAGCATAAGGAGACAGAAACTGTGAAACCAAAGCCGTGTGCAAAAAAATATTCGCCCCATAGAACAACAACCCAAAAAGGCTCTTCCGCTGAATTAGTGGGTAAGTGCTAGAGATTGACCATAGTTCCCTTAG
>CAZOSN010000273.1:0-3672 GCA_964582405.1 uncultured Oligoflexales bacterium
CGGGCAAGAATTCCGGAGGAAACCGGTTCATAGCGTTAGGCAGTCGATATCATAACTCGCAAAGATCTTATCTGCGCTCACAATACGCAATCCATTATTCAGAGCCTGCGCTATGATCATTCGATCAAATGGGTCTCGATGAACAAGAGGTAATTTTGAGTACTGATCAATATCTGCCAACTGCCAGGGAAGAAGCTCAAAACAGTCGGCGATCTGTCCACCAAATTCATTGAATGGTATTGGCAGATTTAGTTTTCCGATTTGATTTTTTATCGCGATTTCCCAGAGCGAGAATGGACTTATAAAGACCTGGGCATTGTTCAATTGATCCATGACGCCTGATAGACGCTTTGAGTCAAAAAACCAATAGAGCACTATATTAGTGTCTATTAGGTAATCGAGCTTCATGTATAATCCTCAAGATCTTTGAGTGGCTCATCGAAGTCAGAAGGTATTTCAACTTTTCCATCGTATTTGCCTAGCATTCTTGCTGCATTCTCTTTGTGCTCATCTTCAATGACCACCAATTTTACGATAGGCTTCTTGCCCTTGGCTATGATGATCTCAACACCGGAAACCGCTTCTTTAATCAACTTTGAAAGTTGCGTTTTTGCCTCATAGATTGATACTTGCTTTTTGTTTAGTTTGCTCATTTTGACCCCTGGCATCGAACCTTGTTTTGAATCTATCTTACTTGGTTAATCTAGTCAACCATATATCTGTTCGGTGCAAGTGAGTAGACCTTCTAGGTTGTCGGCAAGCGATGCTGCCCAGCTAGTGGATGCGTTTTTAGGCCAGAATCCGGGTATGAGTTTCACTTTGATCGCAAATCCAAAGTCGTGTCTTTAGCAACTTAGATTCTGCTTTTGAACATGACCTTCTCGAAGACTTTCCCAAGCCTTTCTCTAGCTCTTCTGAGGGCTAAAAGGCGACCTTAGGATTTAACAGAGGATACGATTTGATGTAGAGAATTAGAGTCCTGTCGCGGAATAACGCTGCATGAATTCAAAAGCGATGTCTTTGTCTGCTTTATATACAGCATGGCCTTCATTTGGGAAGAGCGAATGCTCAAAAAATTTAATCATCGGTTTGATTTGGGGTAAGTATTCGAGGTACTGCGATTTAACTCTTGGGGTGTCCTTGCCGCCTTCGATGAATAATGCAGCGGCGTGTTGGCCATGGTTGATCGCACTAATATCCGGCAGCTTTGAACACCATGAATGTCGAGCAAACCGGCCACTGTCAAAGGAATCCATGTCGATGTTGCCGTGAAATGAAATGAATCCTCGGTAAAGATCTGGTCGAAAACCGAGGCTAAAAAGAGCCGCATAGCCGCCCGCCGAGAAACCCGAAACATAAACATGAGTGCGGCGAACAAGGCCGATCTTGAGAAAGTACTCGACCATGGCGGCAGCGGCATGGGACCTTTCGCGCTCATAAAGAACAACGCCGTTAGGAGCCACGAAATTCTGGATTGCAAGAAGGTTGATGCCTCGTTCGTTGGCAAAGGCTGTCATAGCCTGCGTGCCCGCACCCGTGATGTACTCCTGCTCTTTGGTGCTTGAACCGTGAAAGAATACTAGAAGATGCCTCTGCGTTACAGGTGCACCATTGGTTGGAATATAAAGAAGGGCACGAACAGGCTTGTCACTCAGCCCTTGGGCGAGCGGGGGTGTCATGGACAGATCATAGGTTCCCGGCGCAGCTTGGACGGGAAGGCTAAGCGATGGCGCCATGAGCTGTGCCGGTACCTGCGGTAAATTCCTAAAACTTGTGGAATTATGCCCGGGGCAGGCTGCGCTTAGGGCGTTTGGCTCATTCTGTGGGGCCGCCGCTACTTGTGCGTTTGGCGTAGGCTGGACTTCGGGACGCGAGCTTACAAATGCGGATTTGTTCGTGCATGCGGGCGACAGAACGAGCATGATAAATGCAACGGCTTTAAATTCGAGAAGTATAAAGGATGTGCGCAAAGGAATCTCCTGCAATGCAGATCGCAATAAAGTGCATGGGATTGCTAAGGTGATTTCAAACCGCAGTCGTAGCAGCGCCACGCCGGGGATTCGGAATCATCTTTTCAAGCCCAATGGGGTCTGCAAGACTGACCTTCGTCGGGAAAAAAATATTTACCAAGCTACGAGTCCGTTTTGCGATATGTAAGATATATCACATATTTCGGCTATGTGCCAATCTAGTGGTGTTCAAACCGGACGGGGAATAGCATCCTTCTGCCACGATGGATTGATAAGGGCATTCAGCACGTGGTCATGCCACTTTTCATTTAAAAATAGGTATTCCCTTGCCAAACCCTCTTTTGTAAGCCCTAAGCGAGCCAATACTTTTGCGGAGCGTTCATTCTCTGGAGGGTGGTTTGCTGTCACTGAATGCGGATGATTTTAGGTTGATCCGTGCAGGTATTCCAAAAAATCCCACCACCCTTGGTCATAAGAATCTCGTGGGTGGGGTCGGTTCCTGTAAATTCTGCCCTTGGCAGTGTTCCATGAGCCCACGGTATTAAGCATTCTTCAAAAGCGTTTCCCGTCAGCCTGAACAGACGCTTTCCCAAAGCCACAAGCGGACCAGATTCTGCCATGGCCAAGATATGGTTGGGCGCATGGGCAAAGGGAAGGTTTGCTATTGTGGTGCATGATTCATCGTCGCAGTTCATCAATTTACCATCAGCGATCGCGTAGAGCGAGTCGCCCCTTCTGGCAAATCCCAGACAGGTTGGATTTAATGCGATCCAGTCGTGATCCTGCCTGCGAAAAAAGCCACTGCTGCTGCAAATCAAGTCTTCGCTAAATTGTTTGATACCCGATATATCGATCGACCCGGGAAGTGCAAAACTGAGATTGAGTTCACCGTTCGCGGGGTTGATGACCCGCAATTCACCATCTTTTAAGATCGCTATTCCATTGGGTCCAGCTTGCAGGATTCGTGAGCCGACATCCTTGGCCAAAAGCTCAACCATACCGGTGATCACATCAATTTTATACACTTCAGAACCCGATTGGATGACCCAAATTTCGTCTGAGATCGATGCGATGCTATGGATTGGTTTAGAAAATCCAGAATGGCTGCACCCGAGTGTGCGAAGGATCCGCTTTGTCTCACGCGCAAGAGGTAACGCTTGGTTTTTGGGGCAAATCCAAAAGCCATAGCCATCGGCGACTCCTACCCGATCGCCCGATGCAGCAATGGCGGTGGGATTGCTAAGTGATGACCCTGTACCCAGGAGAGCTGATATCGGGTCGGTGTAGGCCTGAAGAGGGCGATCATGGCCTTCAATCTTGTTGGTAACAAAAAAGTCCCGATTTTCACGCCAAATTTGTTGGTACTCTTGGCGTGGTTGGTCGGAATTTGACTGGATGAAAAAATTGAGTGATTTGCTTTTTTCACTAAGTTTCTTGAGAGTTTGACCGTCGAAGGAAAAAACCTGAGACTTCTCCTTAAAGTCCGAAAATTCAAAACCACGAATAACCAGGAACGCCCCATTGTCGTCCGCATCGTTCACCACTTCAAGGGTATCCTCACTTCTAAGAGTCAGCTCGCCGTGCAAGAAATTGAGCGGAATCGATTTGTCTTTAACCATTACATACGGCGAATTGTCGGAAAATTCAGCGATGACGTTTGCCATTGCGCCACGTTTTAGGGGATTTATACGCGAGTATTTCA
>CAZOSN010000274.1:0-3656 GCA_964582405.1 uncultured Oligoflexales bacterium
CCGAAGTCGAGGCGCAGACCGGTGGCAAACTCGAGTTCAAGGTCATGGAAGGCGGTAAAAAGGGCGACGAAGTCGATATGCTGCGGGCTATGGAACGCAACACGCTGCAGGCGGCAGCTTTCTCAGGAGTGGGTTTAGAGAACCTCGTCAAGTCAATTCGAATTCTTGAGGCACCGCTACTTTTTAAGAACAATGCCGAGGTCGATAAGGTTAAGCAGGAATTGTTCCCGTACTTTGTCCAGGAATTCGACAAGAAGGGTTATATTCTTCTTGGCTTTGCCGAAGCTGGGTTTGTCAATGTTTTTTCCAAGCAAAAGATCGACAATGACGCTGCTCTAAAGAAGATAAAAATGTGGGTCTGGAGTGGCGACACGGTGGCCTCGCGTTTTCTTGAGGAGTTTGGGATCCGCGCGACGCCTTTGACCCTGGCGGATGTGACGATGGGGCTCGACAAGGGAATGATCGACTCTTTTTATAGCCCCCCGCTTGCCGCCGTTGCATTTCAGTGGTTTAGCAAGGTCCACTACATGCTGGATTATCCATTCGTGAATTCGACGGGAGCATTCATCATCAAGAAAGAGGTATTTCAGGAGCTCCCCCAGGACCAGCAAAAACTTTTGCTCGATTTGTCTCTAAAATACTGCCAAAAAGTAGTCGATGCGTCGCGTAAGGAGAACGAAGAGGCGAAAACTTTGCTAAAGAGCAATGGCATCGAATTCTTGCAGCCCTCACCGGCCGACATCAAAGTCTTTGAGAAGTATGCTCAGAACGTATATCACAAAAGCATCGGCGACACCTACCCGCAGGAGTTGTTCAACAAGGTGCAGGGTATACTAGCGAACGTTCGCAAATAGGAAAAACCGATGCTCAAAGCTGTTGACGGGTTCTTGGCTAAGGTTGAGAAGGTCCTTCTTGTTGGGCTTTTTTCTGCCTTGATAATCCTCATGACGGTCAATATCGTGCAGCGTAACCTGCTCGGTCAGTCATCGCAGGAGATCCTAGAGTACATGCCGAGCATGGTTCTGTGGATATCGCTTCTTGGGGCATCGTTGGCGTTGCGCCAGCAAAAACATATTTGCATGGAGCTTGTCCTGCGTTTTGTTCCCGCTCGCTATAAGCCGACCATTCATCGGCTTAGCGGTGCCTTTGGCATGGTTGTGATGATCATCGGCCTGATCCTGGCAACTGATTTTATGGCCGGTGAGCTAAAGATTTTTGGGGCGCGTGGTTATATCTCGTCTATTATCCCAGGCTTTTTTGTGCTCGCAATTTTTCGGTATTTCGTTTGGTTGATTCATCCCGAGCAGAACACCGATCACCCTTAGCGAGGCCCTCTTCCGCATGACATTGTTTCAAATTGTCCTACTAGTCATCGCAGTCTTTGCCTTGCTCGAGGTACCGCTCTTTACGATTTTTTGCGCATTGGCGATGGCCTGCCTGTATTTTGCTGACCTTGAATTCAGCAACATGCAGACTGTGCTTATAGAACTCAACCGATTGGCATCGACTCCGATCCTTGTGGCACTTCCTTTGTTTACGTTAACCAGCTGTGTTTTGAAGGATACCAAAGCCCCCCATCGTATTATGAGCTTTATGGAATCGATCGTGGGTTGGCTCCCGGGAGGTTTAGCGATTGCAGGCCTCATGTCATGCGCTCTTCTCACGACGCTTACTGGTGCCAGCGGGGTGACGATTATTGCTCTGGGTGGCATTCTTTATCCTATGATGCGGGAAAAAGGCTACAGCGATCGCTTTACTTTGGGACTTCTTATTACAGGCGGCAGCATCGGTCTGTTGTTTCCTCCTAGTTTGCCAATCATTCTGTATGGTGTAGTCGCCAAGACTGATATCCATCAACTTTTCAACGCAGCGTTCGCGCCGGGCGTTCTGTTGCTTATGATCGTGTTCTCTTATGCGTTTTGGTATGACCTAAGGCGCCGCCGCGGTGCGGGTCTCAAGCTGAGCGATGCACCATTTTCCCTTAGTGTGATTTTTCGAGCAACGAAGGAGGCCGCATGGGAACTTCCCATCGTGCTTATCATTATGGTTGGAATTTACGGGGGCTTTGTCACGGTCAATGAAGTTTCGGCCGTGATACTGGTTTGGGTGCTGTTTGTCGAGGCGATCATAAAGCAGGAATTTAGCCTTAAGACCGATTTACCCCGAACGATGATCGAGGCTGGGGTATTAACAGGATCAATCATTGCGATATTGGGCTTTGCGACAGGATTTTCCGGTTATCTGATCGATGAGGATGTGCCGACCAAGTTGATCGAAAGCCTCAATCATGTATCCCAAAACAAATATGTTTTCCTTATGATCATGAATTTGTTCCTTCTGGGCGTTGGCTGCGTTATGGATATTTTTACGGCCATAGTGGTCGTCATCCCAATTCTGATACCGATCGCAGCCAAGTTTGACATAAGTCCGATTCATCTTTGTGTCATCGCAATGGTCAATCTCGAGATTGGCCTGATTCATCCGCCTCTTGGGATCAATCTCCTGATTGCAAGCACGCGGTTTAAAAAGCCCATTGACGAGATGGTGAAAGCTTCGATCCCCTTCCTCCTTCTTCTTTTGTTCGCATTGGCGCTTCTTACTTATATCCCGGCGATTTCGCTTTTTGCCGTGGATCAGTAAGGCGTAACGACGACACGCCATAGTCAGCATAGCAAGTGCGTAGGTTTGATCTGGATCTAACGAAAAATAATGCGGGTATTACTTTGCGGTTGCCACCCAGGGGGCAACCTGGGATACAGTTTATAGTACTGAATATCACGGCGTTAGATGTTTCTTGTACCCGGGGTCTCTTTTTTATACGCGTAATATATTGCGTTTTGAGTTCTGGGTCTTAATTGTCGGTGGCGCAAAGCTTTGTCTTGTGTGAGCGGCCGATTTTGATCACGAGGGTCTCAAATTGAAGGATGAATGGATAAAGAGGATTTTAGCTCACAATATACGATCCTATCGCGCCGAGCTTTGTTTAGGTCAGCAGAGTACGGCTAAATCGGCGGGAATAAGTTACCGTCTGCTCCAGTCTCTGGAAGCCGCTCAAGGTAATCCGACACTTGAGACAATTTCGGCTTTGGGTCGAGTCTTTCGTGTGACGCACAGCCGCCTTCTGCGCTTGCATTTTCTCAGACTGTCAATTCGAGAGAATGTATTCATGAATCGATTTAAGGACGGCTTTGCGAGCTCGCCGATCGCGGTCGCCGTTCGCAATCACAGCGGTGTGGTGCTATGGGGTAATCAGGCAGCTTCCAACCTGATACGACGACCCAAGGTTAGCTTTGAAGATGGCCCGACTGATTTGCTTGAGCTTTTGAGCCCCGAAATGCGCGCCATGATGCTCCATGTTATGGAAATCGAACGACGGGGGCTTGCTGATACCTATTTCATTTCGATCAATGAAAATGGCCAAACCCACTATGTAACGTCGCATCCCACAGTGATTTTGCCAAGGGAAGGTAAATCTCCGATTTTTACAGCGGTTCACCTGGTTGAATCCGACAAAGAAAACGAAAGCGATTATTTTGATTTCTGTGATCGTCTCTTGCAAGCGGTTTACAATGATCTCTAGTGTGGTGAATCAGTAATTTCCTAAATAGATTCTGCTGAAAAAGCTCCGCTTTTTCAGCAGAATCGTGTCCTGAAGG
>CAZOSN010000275.1:0-3576 GCA_964582405.1 uncultured Oligoflexales bacterium
GATCAAAGAGGAGGGTATGAGGTGTTTTTCCACCCGCAACGCTTGCTAGTGATTACCTTGGGAGATCCTTGGAGCATCAATGTTGAGGCCATTCATAGGGTCTTGGGCGAACCGCGCAACAGTCCAGTGGTGGTCGTGGGTTCGTTGTCGGCGTGGCGAGAGCAGACAAAATCTCTCGGGCTTGGCCATCGAGACATGCTGATTCAGGACTGTGAAGCTAACCTTAAGGACGCTCCCCTTACATTTGTCGATGTCGGAGGTGAATCCTCTGAGGTTTCGTTATGGTCAGAGAAGATGCAGGGGCTGGTAGCGGTTCGGGCGCTCGAATATATAAGCAAGCTTTCGGGTGCCGAAAAATTGGCGGTACTCACTTGTCCTATTGATAAAGCCATCGCGTCAAAGGCAGGTTTTGAATTTGGCGGCCAAACCGAGTTTTTCACAAGGCTTTGGGGTGGTCAGTCGATCATGGTTTTGGCGAGCGATTCGTTGCGCGTGGGCTTGGTGACCAATCATATGCCGCTTAGCGCGGTACCACGCATGCTGACTAAAGACCTTATCGTCCAAAAGCTGGGAATTTTTGTTCAAACATTGCATCAGATTCTTGGCAAAGCTGAGTTAAATATCGCTGTCACAGGATTAAATCCTCATGCTTCCGACCAAGGCTTGTTTGGCGACGAGGAGGAGCGAATCATCGCACCAGCTCTCGAAGAGTTTCAAAGCCAGGCTCCAGCGTCTGTTTCGATTGCAGGTCCTATGGCGGCTGATACCGTTTTTTTCAAGGCCCTTCAAGGCAGCTACGACGGTGTCCTTGCCATGTATCATGATCAGGGACTCGGGCCGTTTAAGACGGTGAGTTTTTACGATGGGATTAATATATCTGGTGGGCTTAGGCATTTGAGAGTTTCACCGGATCATGGACCGGCGAAGGATTTGTATCTGACGGGGCAGGCGAGTTTTGTCAGTTACCTGCGGTGCTTTAAGCTTTGTCAGAATTATTTGGTCGCGGGTGATTTAACCGCTTCGTCAAATCGTGATGAATGAAACGGCGAAGGATATCTGGGAGCTTATTTGATACACCATAAAAGAGGTATTCCATGACTTTTATTTGCGAGCCGTCTGAGGGGCCCTTGATCGTTCTTCATGGTGGCGCTGGACCGCAGGATCCAGATGAACAAGGGTTGCGCCAAGCTGTCGATTCGTTACGTGCGATCGCGGCATCGGGGATGAAAAAACTCCTGTCCGGCAGTTCGCTTATCGAGGTGGCGACTCATTGCCTGGTTCTTCTCGAAGATGACCCGCAATTTAACGCAGGCTTTGGGAGTGCGTTGCAGGCGGATGGTCTTGCGCGAGTTTCGGCATCGCTGATGGAGAGCAAATTAGGTCGTTTCAGTGGGATTGTTTCAGGCACCTACATCAAAAATCCATCTCTCCTACTAGGTCCATTGCAGCAACGTAGCTCGCGAGTTTTGACATCGCCCGGAGTGGAACTCCTGGCGCGCGAATTAGGTTTGCCACGCGATACAAATATTACACCCAAAAGGCTGAGCCGTTGGCTCGCAAGGCTTGGCGATCAGAGGAACACTGAACTTGACGATACTTGCGACACGGTCGGTGTGCTGATCCGGAACGCTGATAACGAGTTTTGCGCTGCTTCCAGCACGGGCGGTCGTGGTTTTGAATTTCCGGGCCGCGTGAGCGACACCCCGACCTGCGCCGCCAACTATGCAAGCCGCTTTGCGGCATGCTGCGCCACCGGTGTTGGCGAACAGATCGTCGATGATGCTCTTGCCGCGCGCCTAGAAACCCGGATCCGGGATGGTTTAAGTCTTTATGCATCCTGTCAAAAGACTTATGACGAGGCGATCACAAACAGCCGCCAGTACGGCTTGATCGCATGCGACAAGAGTTTCTGGGCGGCATGGCATACAACCCCCTCTATGGCGTTCGTCGCTCAAGGTGCTAAAGGAATCGTGACCAGCAAGGTCTAATCTCGGGCTAGAGCTTCATGCTGTTTTTCCTCTAGTCCTAAAATTGCCGAGGTCGCCGCCGAAATTTTTCATAGGACTCGGGTAACATGGTTCTGTGTGATTGTGATTCAATCTATCTTTAAGAAAGGCAACGTATGAAAAGGGTCATTGGATCGATTGCAACGATGGTGATGCTTGGTCTTGCAGGTTATGCTTCGGCAGGCGATGTTTACAACGCCGTACCTGCTGGAGACCCGCAGTTCCAGCAGTGCAAGGACTTCGCGTCAAAGCTAGGCTGGGAAGGCGGTGGAGATGCTAGCCCGATTGCCGGCCAATCCAAGCTAGAAGCATTCTGCACATGCATGTGGAATGAAACCCCCGATGATTTCAAGGGTAACTTGGCGACGTTCGCAGAAAAGCCAGAAGGTGCCAAGACCAACAAAACCTGCGAGAAGTACGCTAACTGGCATAGTTAGTCGCTGGCGCTAAAAGCGCCAGCGACGTGTCCAGAGGAGCGGACGCGACGAAGGATCTCTCCCAGGACAAGCTCGAATGTTCGTTGGCGCGGTAGCGCCAACGACGTGTCCAGAGGAGCGGACGCGACGAAGGATCTCTCCCGGGACAAGCTCGAATGTTCGTTGGCGCGGTAGCGCCAACGACATTTCCTCGCCCTCTCCCCTAAGTTCAGTCCCTCAGAAAACTCCAACTTCGTACCCGTCAGTTGATAGAGCATCCGTGGTTATTTCAGCAGCATCTTTATCTCAAGCATGCGGTAGCTCAAAGATCGGTCGTTCAGATCGGGGGCTGTGATGTGCGCGCCGAGCGAGGTTTTGCCGCTTGTGTATTCGACTCCCGTGCCAGCTGTTTTGCGCTTTTTGCCGCCTATTTCCAGACCGTAAGATCCCAGAATTCCGACCTTGGGATGCGGGGTCAGTCTGCCGCTTGCAAAAAGCTTCTGCTCGAACTCGAGGCCTGAATTGGAATCGACCTCGACCCCGCGGACTCGCTCGCGCTGCCGGAGTTCAAGAGCAGCCGAACCCATTTCAAACTCGGCGCTAACTCCGGCTCTTCGAATTTCGGGCGAGAATTCTTCGGTTGGTCCGTTTGCTAGATTTTCTACTGATACCCCGTAGCGCATCATTTCTAAAAAGTTGCCGCTGATGCCAAGCCCATACGACAATCCTTTGGCATGTATTTGGCCCGGAAGCGTTCCATCCGCATATTCGACAAGCCCGCCTAACGCAAAGGTTTCTGAAATCGCCTCGGCCACTCCCAGTGATAGACGCTTGTACCGAGGATCCTTTGCCCAATTTGTATCACTATCTTTAGCATCGACCATCACCCCGGCAAGACCGACTGCGACTTTACTCTTTGCCGAGTCCACTGCTCCAGCTTGGGTAAAGCGACTCGTGGAATTTTCCCAGAAATGGCCTATCTCGAGAGTGAGCTCCTTTTTGAGTGCCATGAGACTCGGATTTGCTCGGACAGCAGCGGCTCCAGCGGCGTTTGTGACGCCAGCTCCCGACAGGCCGGTGGCGCCTAGGCCTGGATTTTCATACTCAAGGGGTATCTTGGCTTCACCCGTAGTTTTTTGCTGAGCCCACAAAGG
>CAZOSN010000276.1:0-3516 GCA_964582405.1 uncultured Oligoflexales bacterium
CGAGAATAATCGCGCGCATCTCCGCGCTAAACGGGTCGGCAAAGGACACGTGGCCACGTTCGTCTATGCTGCGCATTGTAAAATACGAAATGCCACTCCTGCGCAGAATCTCCTTCTCGCGCGCGTCAAGGGTCCTAATACCTATCAGAGCGACATGGTGTGGGTCGATTTTCGAACCCTGATGAGCGATGTTGATGAGCTCTGGATGCCCATACCCAAGCAGGCATGAGATTGGCATACCATGGATGTTCCCGCTCTCGCTTGTCTCTGGCGTATTGATGTCGGCATGGGCATCGACCCAGATCAGTCCGAATTTCTGTTTGTTTTCATGGTAGTAGCGACTTACCCCGGAAATGGTACCAATCGCAAGGCAATGGTCACCACCGATCACAAGTGGCAGGTTATCGTCGCGCAACATTTGATAGGTATCTTCCGCAAGAGTCTGGCAGATTGCAGTGATGGGCTCCAGGTATTTGTCTTGTTTAATGGTATCGGCAAGTTCATCCCGCACGGGGACAGAGATGTCGCCGCGATCAATCACGGGATAGCCGATTGATTCGATGCTAGCCTTGAGATTGGCCACCCTGACCGCTGAAGGGCCCATGTTGGCGCCGCGAATATTCGCACCGAGATCACATGGCACACCTTTTATTGCGACCCTGCGCTTGGGCTCCATCATTCACCTCCCGTAGTACGTCATTTAGATGATACACGGGAAGTTATGATTTTCAATTCAGAACTTGGGTAGCAGGTCAAATCTGTAAGATCGGAAAAGACCCTAACCTAAGTTCTGCAGGAGAACCTGAGCTATGGTCGGCAGCTGATTTGCTGACGCCAAGATCGAGGTACCAGCCTGTTGCAGAATACGGTTGCTTGTGAAGTTCGCCGTTTCCGACGCGAAATCGGTATCTTCGATCCGACTCTTCGCGGAGGTCAAATTCTCGATTTGGACGCCTAAGTTGTTGATCGTAGAACCCAGCCGGTTCTGAATCGAACCTAGATAGGCTCGGTAGCTGTTTACCTGCGTTATCGCACCATCTAAGACGCCGATACTCTGTTGCGCTGAGATTTTTGTGTTAACCCTCGTGCCTTCTTCGGCTCGTCCGATATTGAGCGAGCCTTCTCCTGTGGTATAGGAGTTAAGGTTCTCCAGATTGATTTTGATAATGTTAACTGGGTTGCGTTCTTCCAGAGCATCAGCCTGCGCGTAATAGTCTTTGCTGACCTGAACCTCGAGAGGAAAAGTGCCTTCGGCATTGGCAAGTTCCTCTGGGACGTCATTAACACCCGTGATAAGGCGGGTGCCGTTGAATTCCGTAGAATTCACGATCCGGTCAATTTCATCCTTGAGGGCGATAAATTCGCGATCGAGGAATTCGCGCTCGGTGTTACCGATGGTATCGCTGGATCCTTGCACTGCGAGTTCTCGCAGCCTGATGAGCATGTTCGTGGTTTCGACCAAACTGCCTTCAGCGGTTTGAACGAGGGACACACCATCGGAAGCGTTCCTTTGTGCCTGAGAGAGTGATCTGACGTCGCTGCGTAAATTTTCCGAAATGGCTAACCCTGCAGCGTCGTCGGCAGCTTTGTTGATCCGTTTACCAGATGCCAACTTCTCCATGCTCTGCTGAACAGCTTCGGTTGAAGAACCTAAACGCCTTTGCGAATTGACTGACGCAATGTTGGTTCTAATTCTCAAACCCATGACCGACCTCCCTCGCGCGCTTGATTTCAGTTTGCGCTTACCAACACAATCGTACTTGCGGTAAGAAAGTTTAGTCGTCCCGGTAAGAATCTTTATAACTAACTGTATTTATTAATATTAAATTTTTACTGCCTGTAATAATTTGGCTTGGCATCCCAACTTTTCTGGCTTAGGTTTGGTTGGTTTCTTATTTCCGGCGGGGCGGATTTTGTTATGCTGGATAAAAGTCAACGGAGGAAATTCGGATGAGCTGTCCCGATACGATTTTTGACCGGATCCTTCGCAAAGAAATTCCGGCAAAAATTGTCTTTGAAAACGACGTCGCCTTAGCGTTCCATGATATTAACCCGCAGGCTCCTGTGCATGTCCTAGTCATTCCTAAGCAGCGCTTTAGCTCCTTGGCTGATTTTGCCGAATCTAATGACTCTGCAGCGATTGGCGCCTATATGAGAGCCGTGGCGGAGGTTGCAAATCACCTCGGACTTAAAAAAAATGGCTACCGCGTTGTATTCAATACCGGACGTGATGGACAGCAGACAGTCGAGTACATTCATGCTCATATTTTGGGCGGCCGCCCCATGACATGGCCTCCGGGTTAAGGGGGTTAATTTTGATTACCCGCAGCCTTGTCTTGCTTGCTCCCGACAACTTTACGCCACTGAGTCGCACGCCTTGGGCCGGCAAGGAGATTGGAGCGCGCTACAAAGACTTGATCGGTCCAGGTTACAAGGGGGCATCAATTGGCGAATCCTGGGAATGTTCGACAGACCCCGAGTTTCCATCGCGTATTGATTCTGGTGCTGCTCCCACCACTCTCCAGGCTTTAATTGATAGCGATCCCGAAGGCATGCTCTCGAGTCGATTAGCCAAGCTCGGTGATCCAACCTGTGAGATTTTAGTCAAACTGCTTAATGCCTCGATCCCACTTTCGCTTCAGGTGCATCCGGCAGATGATGATGCTGAGCTTGCCCCTCATGAGTGCGGCAAACCTGAGTCATGGCTTGTTTTGCATGCCGATGCCGGAGCTGGGATTTATCTTGGATTTAACACAAGCATTAGTGTTGAAGAGTTAGAGCAGAGGCTCATTCATGGGATCAGATGTCGGGATCTTCTGCAGTTTGTGCCGGTTAAGCCTGGTGACTATTTTGAAATCGCCCCCGGCGTCCCGCATGCGATCGGAGACGGTGTGACCTTGCTCGAGCCGCAGCGGATCGTGAAAGGCAAGAGCGGTAAAACTTACCGACTTTGGGATTGGAACCGAAAATACGATTCGGACGGCAATATTGATCAGGCAAACGGTATGCCGCGGCCTCTTCATCTAAAGGCTGGGCTCAAGCTTATTGATCCATTAAATCAAGTGGGAACTGCTTTTGTCGAGTCGCTGCGACGGAGGCCTCGCAAATTCGATACGGGCAAAGGTACCATATTTGCTTTTCCTGAAAATGCCTTTTATAGCGTGCTGTGGCTCACGGCCCGCGAGTCTGGACAGTGGACTGTTCAAAGCCAGGACGGCTTTGGAATTGGTATTCCGCTCCAGGGAGCTTTGCGGAATCTCCAGAGGACGATTGCAAAGGGCCAACCGTTTTTCATTCCGGCAGCTATGGGCGAGTTAACATTTTTCGCTGAAGCCGGCATGGAGCTAGCTCTGCTTTATCCTTCGGGAACACGCGTGCAAGTCAACCAGATCCTGATCGCCTAGTGGGCTGTCAGGGGCTGATTTTGGGTGTTGGCAGCCCATCTGCAGTCCATCTTGCGACGAATCAGATCGGCAAAAATGCTCGAATTAGCGCTGCTAGTCCTGCGCTTTTTGC
>CAZOSN010000277.1:0-3463 GCA_964582405.1 uncultured Oligoflexales bacterium
CAACGAAGCTGATCAAAAATAGCCGTGATGCCATCATCTAAAGCGCCTCCTCACAATAAACCAGGTTGTCAAAGATATTTACACGTCATAGTCCTGGCATCACGTTGATCCCTAAAGTGCGAAAACCATATAACCTAGCCGTGGAGCAGTTTTTGCAGACGCACCTTAGTAATTTGATAGCCCCTCCCCAGATGGGTTCCCCCCATGACAGAGGACATTGCCGCATGCAAATAAAACAAAGACCGTCTTCCCCTTTGTCGAGGCTCCGCAATTCACAAAATCAGAACGAAAAAAAATCTTCCGAAAGGATTAGGGCAGATCATTTTGATACTTTGAAAGACCGAAAGCAACATCTCACAGAAAGGGTCGAAAGCGCCACTACAGTCTTATCACAGTACTTTTCTAAAGATTCCCCTTCCCATCACGATCAACGCCACGGATGCCGTGTGGCACTTATGAGTACTATTGGACTCGACGCATTCATGGCACTGAATCTGCCTGAATCTAGCGCAGAAATAGAGAGAAATTTAAACGGATTTGGTATCTCACGCGAAGATCTTAGGTTTTTGGTATTTGTCACAGGCCTCCTTCACGACTCGGGGAGGCCCCATAGCCTCGAAGGTGATGCTCCTGATAGGCCTGAATGGGAACGAGAAAGCGGTCGCAATATTACGAAGGCCCTCAAAGACCTCAATATTTGCGACGAAATTGCTTCATTGTGTGGTGAGTGCGTTGTTAGCAAAGATTTTCGGCCATCGCCAACAAGCTTTACAAACTCTCAAAATCCTGGCAACGAAGCCCTCAAGACACTTATCTCCATGAGCATCAATTTGGGTGATTGTTGCGATATTGAGAGGTTTCCTCATACCCGCTTTAATCCTACTTATACGACGGCTTTTAAACTTTATCCAGACAATTGGCAACTTGCCAGTACTGTGGGAGCCTTGGTATCCGAAAATGATTCCTTGAACGTCTTTATCAATACTTTCAAGGCTGAAGGTAAAAATCTCAGAGAAAATCTGTCAAGACTGTTTTGCTATATAAAAGATAGGGGTACCTTTCCCCTTCTTGGAACTATCTCTTTACCTCATAGGCTTTCGATCCCACAGCTCGAAAAAGCAATTTATTCTAGATTCGAATCCTTTGGCAATACTCCTCAGGCAAAACGCTTGAATTTATTAATGGCTCAGTCGCGCCTGTGCGCTCGGATCATCGATTTTCCAGGCATCGATGCTGAGTTGCAGGCTTTATACAGAACCGATGAACTAGACGGGTACCCTGGCAATCCAAACCGCTCCGTAACCTTACTTGGAACATCAGGGGTCAAACTCTTCACCTATGGTATCGGTTACCTGGCAAAAATTGATCCGTCGGCAGTATCGACTGTTTCAAAGATCAACGCGGTGACCGGAAGAGGTTCCAAGGACGAATTTATACTCGTCAAACCGCAACTCAATGCTATTAAAAAAGAAATACGAAATCTTGCCACTCATGTGGCATGGGGTGGAAACCGTTCAGAACACAACGAAATGACTGCCACAATTGGCCGCAGCGACTGTGAAGCCATCGCCATCTTTAATGACCCAGACAACGCCGATGGACAAGAAAATATACGAAGGATTTTACAGGCTAAAATCCTACAAAACGAGATCAGCCGCATGGATGCTGCCAAAGGCCGCAAAGAACCTTTGCCTCCCATCGTTTGGTACAATATGAAGCATAATTCACTGCTAGAAATTCACGCCGAAATCATAAAGGATTTAGTACCTCCTGATCACGATATTAAATCGATGATTGACTTCCTCGTTGAGGGCGAATCCACTCTCCCCAAACTCGCTGGCATGTATTTGGAGGGAACACTGATTTCTGAACTCCTCAAACCAATGTTACCGTGGATGATTTCCAGCGCTGTAATCCAGAGTTTTAATGTCCCGAACAGAAATCAAAGTAGCCGGGATCTTTCTCCTGATACCCTTGAAAGAGCCCTAGCTTACCTTCAGTCTCTTATTGACAAGACCATCGAAGAACGTGTCGCAAAAGTTTGCAAACCTAGCGATATAACGCAGCTCGATTTGCAAATTCTTGTTAACACAAGTCGCTTTCCCGACTCAAAAATAGATTTGTTCAAGGTATTCATCAATGAAGGACTTCGATCGAAGCGATTTTATTACAACCGAATGAATAAGTTTATCGCTAAATTACCGCAGCTTTTTGATAAATGTGATACAAGTGAAATTATCTGGGATCGGTTTATTGAAGACATCCTTATAAACATGGATAACGCAACGGACGCTGCACTTCTTTGGTCAAACTTACAAAAATATTCGAATATTTCCAAGGAAGACCTAGCAAGAAAACTCATCGACAGCCTTTGCATTTTTGTTGGCCGCTCCTTCGAAACGGAGTCTCATAATCTGATAAGATTGGCGAAAGAAAACGAAGACCTCGCCATCATCCTAGAAAAGGCCATCGATCAATCATTGAAATCCCGCATGTATGTCGTAAAGAAATTTTACCTCTGCAACATTAAGTCCACGCTAACAGCAACGCCTCCTGACTATAGCTCCATCGAAAAAGACTTGACCGAAGATTTTTTCAACGCGGCAGATCCCAGATCCCTGCAAATGATCAAAAATACCAATATTAAAGTTGCTTATCTATGCGAACAATATATCAAAAAGCATCCAGAATGGTATCTTAAACAATTTCCTCCCATTGATACCCTTTTTACCTTAGACATGCTTTATGACGAGTTTGACCAGGAAACACGAGCCCAGTTTGACGAGTATATCCGCAGACAATCACCCCATGTACTATCTACTTATTTCAATAATCTTGGTCAGGCAAACAAAGGGAGGCACATGGCTTTAATCCTAGAAAAGCGTGTGAATATAGAATCAAAGTCATCCCTTTTTGTACCGAAAATCGCTTCCGATGATAAAGAAGTGATCGAGGCACGTGGCAAAGTCCAGACCATTCTTAATTCGTTAGCTGATTCAAATGATTTGATAGAGTTCTTAACGTCCGGTCTTGAAGGCTTCTTAACCGCCCTCAACGTCCTTGTAAGCAAAGACGCAATCCCCTACTTTGCCTTAAGTCATATAGAAATGAAGCTATTGAACCTGCAATTCAGCTTGGTGGAACCGATGCAAGAGGATCATCAAAAGTCCTTCAACGCAATTGTTAAGCGGCTCCATGACCTTTACTTGATAGTTAAGGGTTGGCAAAAGCCAACTCCAGATTCCATTGATCCAAAAGTTTAAATTTGAAATGGCCGCTAGTGTGGTGAATCAGAAATGGCAGTTTTGCGAGGTCATTAGGCATCAAGCGCAACACCAGATTCATGAAAATCAGTTAAGCGCTAGCGTTTTTAAAAAATTCATTTAGATCACGAATAAACTTTTGTGTAGCACCCTTATATTTATATGTAGATGCGTTTAGGACGTCCCTCAAAGCTAACGAC
>CAZOSN010000278.1:0-3453 GCA_964582405.1 uncultured Oligoflexales bacterium
GTGGACAGAAGGCTGAAAAGCTACACGGGCTACAATTATTCGCTGATGAATTTTCAATATGGCCACGAGCAAACTGATCCGAACTCTCATAAAACGACCTGGACGGGTAGCGCTGCACTGGAATATTTCGGAAATAAAGAGTCCGACTACTCAAGCGATGTGATCTTCAAAAAGGCGCTTGCAAATCTTGATTATGCTCATCAAAATCATGAGGACAAACCCATTTTTGCATTTCTGACACCCACCTGTCCGCACTATCCCTTGCCACCAGCAAAAAGGCACTATCAATTGGCGAGCAGACTTTGGGGGCCCGATTCCTTTCCCAAGGACAGGCCCAATTACTTTGCCGACATATTGGAAGACGGACACGATATTCCTATGGATCGACCATCGTGGTTGAGAGACACCTGGAAAAAGCGGCAGGTATTAAAGGAATCACGGGGGCTATTTTGGTGGTTTCTTGGCAGCGAACTCCCCGCTTCGTTAAAATTTCCAGCGGGATTTAATGAAGTGGAATGGTTCAACCGTATGGGGTCATTGATGGCCTGTGATGAAGGCGCCAAAAAAATAGTGGACTGGCTCAAGACGAATGATGAATGGGACAACACGGTCTTCATTGTTACCTCCGACAATGGTTACAACCTAGGGGCCCACTCGCTTGCCCACAAGATGGCTCCCTACGAGGAATCCATCAGAGTCCCACTCTTGATGGCTAGCGGCAAAAACATTCCGTTTAGAAAAAGCGATACCGACGGCAACTGGGTTTTAAATATAGATCTGACGCCGACAATTTTGGATCTGGTGGGTATTTTGCAGCAGACGTTGGGACGGCATGAAGCAGATTCAAAAATCTTTTTCGATGGCAAAAGTTTTTTGCCCTACTTGTACAAGGAACAGTCGGTCCCTCTTCGCACGAAGTTCTTTCTCCAATATTATGGAGGATTAGCCGGAGATGGAATCCTTGAGGAAATGCCCAAAATGAGCATGCGCTGGTTGCCAGCGATGGTTTTGGATCTTCCCAGTTATAAGGGAGTCAGGTTTAAAGGTGATCTCGACACCCAATTGGCAGGCAAAGAGGATGAATTTCTTTTTGTGGAATGGGAAAAAGTCGATGAAGCGACCATCGACCCGTCCAAAAAAACCTTTGAATACGAACTCTACAATATGACCAAGGACCCCTATCAACTTTGGAATCTGAGTTATTACGAACCAACTCGATTTTCTCCTCTATTATCAAGGGCCAAAGATCAGCTCCTGAAATTGCAGCATTGTCAGGGTACAGGTTGTCAGGAATAGCGCGCTGACCTCTTGATTCCCCGACCAACAGGATTCCCCGACCAACAGGAATCCTGGAGGTCGGGGAATACTGGAAAGATTTTCCCAGTATTTTCATTATGGTAGACAGCAGACGGTAACATACCTTAATCATTTATCATCAAAATTTCTGAATCTTACAAAAAAAGAAGTCATAACCTACCGACGGCTTCCGATAGAGTTTGTAGACTCTTAGAGACAATGCCGTGAAACTTTCTTTGCTAATTCTTGCTCTGTTAGCCCTGGCACCGAGGTCCGTGTTGGGTCAGGACCTGGCTGACCCAACGGAGCGTTACTATTTGGTAGGCACGATCGAGCAGACTCGAAAAAGCTCGGGCGATAATGTGGCGGTAATCCGCGATAGAACCAATCAGCGTACCCTTATCCTGAAGCATGGTGATTTCCTTGGTTCCGATCGTCTTTGGCGCGTGGAACGGGTGGCTCATCGATTGGTGATGCTTCTGCACCGAGAGACCAAGGAGGAGGCTTTTTTGGCCTTTCAACCTTCGGGGAACGTACCCCTGCCCGAATTCGTCCAGGACGATTTTGAACTCACCCCTGATGAAATCGTCTACTATAGTGCAATCCTCGAGGAACACAGGAAGAAAAAGCCGCCCCGGTGACTCTCGTCCTTTGTTAAAGTGACAAATGTTAAACCGCCGGGTCAGGGTTGGAGAATTCTCGAAAAACGAAAATTTTTCGCAAACCTGTCTTGTTTCACTATAGAATAATTTGAATTGGAAATTTAAACCGTCAATTTATTTGGCAGGGGGCAGCTTTGATGAATTGCAGGGCAATCCATTTGGTCGCAGGTTTTATTCTGTTAAGCAATTCCTTTGCTTGCATAGACAACAAAACCGACAACCGCCGCAATGCACAGGGTAAGGCGGCGGAGGATGAAAAGTGCAAGGGATCCGAATGTGATAAAACCAAGGTCGAAAAAGAGGGGAGTCTTAGCATTACCAGGCCGTCAGAGGGTGCTGAATTTGCTCCCGATAGCACCGTTGGCATAAGCTGGACCACGAGTGCCCGTGCCGCGAATTTCACTCTTGCTATCGGGTTGACCAAGGATTGTGCTTCGCCGAAACTGCTTACGACTATCCCTGATCGATCCGCGCAGGTGAAACTGCAGGGTACGAGATTTCCCAAGGGAACTTACTATATCTGCTTGTCGGCGAAACCTAACGATGGCTCGCCGACTCTTACGGCGGCATCGCGATCGATCAATGTTTCGGGTCAGGTCATAACAGAACCTCCCGGACCAACCAACCCCGGTAACCCCTCCACGGTGTTCACTGTTTCGGGGGCACCTACCGGGTCTGAAAACGCTGCCCCTCTAGATTTGAACATTCAAGTGAGCGGCTCGTTGCTTGCAACCTATAGTTACGCGATCGTGACAACGGGAATAACCTGCGCGCAGGCGACCTATTCTGCACCGGTTTCGGCCCAGATTCCTATTACAGATCAGGTTCCAGCCGTAGGTAATATATCGCTATGCGTGAAGGGTTTTACAAGCGATGCTACCCAGCTTGGGACTATTAAGGTGCTAAGTTGGGTGCAGAAGGTTATCACGGATCCTTCTCGTCAGCAGGTGATACCGACCGATGAGGTGCAGCGCCTTATGGTAATAGCGACTTCCTCATCGACCGTAACACTGACCTGGGATAAGCCCTCCACCAATACAGATACGATCTCGCGCTATATTTTTCAATATGCCGTTCAGTCGAGCACCTCGTCTGCAGAAACAGAAAAATGCCCAAGCTGGAATAGACCTGAAATCACCGATGTTGCAACAACGCCGACGTTCGTGACCGTCTCCAATCTTAATCCAAATACGACGTATGATATTAGGGTGTGCGTTCAGCGAGGGGATAGCACACGCTCTATAGGAAATCTTATTGGCAATGTTACGACATTAGATTCAAAAATATTCTCGCAGATCGGCGCGGGGCAAAATCATAGCTGCGCTGTTGCCAATGATCAGGTCTTCTGCTGGGGAGAAAACCTCGCATTGCAGCTTGGTAAATTGAACTGCGTTGGAACCACCCCTTGCCACTATAGTGCAACCCCAGTCGCTGTCGAAGGCTCGACCGGAATCCTTCGCTTCGAGTCGCTGTCCCTTGGGTTTAACCACTCATG
>CAZOSN010000279.1:0-3386 GCA_964582405.1 uncultured Oligoflexales bacterium
TCTTTGGATCGTCAGCATGTTCGATCACATCCTGGGCCAATACAGCATCAAAGGTTTGAGAAAGAACGTCTGGATTATTAAATTCAGCAACATAGGGATCAAAGCCAACGGCATTGAGATACCCCTTGGACTTTAAGTAGCTCACAAAAATTCCCGCACCACAGCCATAATCGAGGATAGAATGTTCTGGCTTAATGCCGAGTTTAATCATCTCACGAAGCCGCTTGCGGTATGAGATTTCGGTCCAAAAATCCAACTTTTGTCGGCTAAATGGATAGCCCGCGTAGTAGCGGTCAAGGTCGATGTTTTCCTGCGCGTGAAGAGATTTGCAATTTGGGCAGCGCCAAACCGTTGTTAATTCGTGGTGGAATTCGCGAACAATACCGGGAATCTTTGCAATCTGAGTTGCGTCATCGATCGATGTCTCACAAAACGGGCAAGTTCTGCAGCCGCTTGAACCCACAGATTTGTGGGCAGACATGGCTATCAGAAGCTCGGCGGCCGACGTTGCCCCATCTTGGGAGGAAAGAATCTCCTGCCATCGTCGAGCTTCAGCACGGTAGCATGATTCCGTAAGAACCGCTTCGACTTTGGCCACAAGCTCTTCGCTGGAGACGCGCTCAAAATGTACCCTCAAGCCCACACCGATGCGCACGATTTGTTCGGCGATAACGGGTTGATCATCTTTGATGGGGGCCACCACCATGGGTTTACCATGAGCCAGGGCTTCCATAAAGGTATTGTGCCCACCATGAAATAGAACGGCATCGACTTGTTTTAGCAGCTCAAGCTGGGGCGCGGAATCGACAACGATAAAATTATCAGGCACCGTGCCCACGAGTTTTTGGGGAGCGCTTAAGATCAATGTGATTGGCTTGTCGGCAAAGGCAAACTTTATTTTCTCATAGAAGCGTTCCGAACGATCGGCGTTTACCGTTCCGAGCGTGACATAGATTTTTGGATGCGGGGTACCGAGTTTTTCCCATGGAAATGGCCTTAAATCTGGTTCTTTTCTAAGGGCTGGCCCTACGAAGTGATAGGAGCTTGGCAAAGAACCTAAATTTCTCCCGCAAAGCTCTTCCATGGAAAGAATAATGACTAGGTCGGGCGAAAGATCGGGTCGATCGCTCCGGGGAAGATGATAATGATCTTCTAGTTCAGCCAGGCGCTCGTCCATCCAAGCTTTGACTTTGGGAAATTGCGTTACAGGATTAAATACAGCAGCAGGGGTCGAAGCCATGGTCGCCCACGGTAGATTCTCCCGACGCGCCACGATCGCACCCGCTAAAGCCTGCTGATCTGCGACGATGCAGTCCGGTCGAAATGCCTTAACCGCATCAAATACCCCTGGTATCATGGCATGCGCTAAGGGAACGAGAAATTCGGCGTAAAAGAATTTAAATGACTCCAGTCCCGAAACACTCTTGGCTCTAGCAAGCCACGGTGCGCTTACGGCACTTTGCAAGTCCGTCATCAGCGGAGAAAAGCGTGTGACATCCTTTGGGAGTAGCCTTTGCAATGCATTGCTGCACCCCGTCCACGCCACTTCGTGGCCCATGCCATGCAATCTGCGGCCGATGGGAATGGTGGGATTCACATGCCCCGCGAGCGGTGGGACTACAAATAGAAATCGCGCCATGACTGCCCCCTGGTCTCAATGCCCGCGGAAAAATCTCCAGAATACGCGCCGAAATCTACCATGCGCTACCCGTGCAACGTCAATCGCTTATTGCAGGGTAGCCGGCGGCCGGTCCCCAGGCTTCGCTGAAAATCGGCTCTGGACAATCGAAAGTTTGGAAGGCAAGGTTGAATTTCTCAATCTGCTGGGTGTTTCATGCCAATCTACAAAAAAAAGTCGATGCTGAGGACTTTGACCGTTCCAATTCGGTTTCGGCTTACCCGTCTCATAATATCCCTTCTCGCTATCACGCTGGCGGGAGCCTTTGGATTCAAATGGATTGAAGGGTGGGAATTTGCCGACGGACTTTATATGGCGCTGATCACACTGACCACAGTAGGCTACGGCGAGGTGCATCCGCTGAGTCGATCGGGGCAGTGGTTTGTCATGATTTATTTGATTGTCGGGCTTGGACTATCGCTTTACCTAATAGCTCAAATTAGCGAAAGCATTATCCGCACCCGAATTTTCCAATGGCTCGATTACCGGGGGAGGAAATCAGTCTTGAAAGGTGTTGTCGATCATTATGTCGTCTGCGGCTACGGAAGGATGGGTCAAAAGCTGTGCCGGCAATTGCGGCGGCAAGGTATCCCCGTTGTAGCCATTGAGAACCTAAGCAGCGCGGACCTAGGAGCTGAGGCCGATAGCTGCGGAGTTGACTTGATCTCGGGAGATGCGACCCGCGATGAGGTTCTAGCGCGGGTGAACCTTGAGAAAGCAAGAGGGTTAGCCGCGGTTCTGGGGAGCGATGCTGATAATCTTTTCATTGTGTTATCGGCAAGGCTGATAAATCCCAAACTCAAAATCATCGCGCGCGCAAACCGCGATGAAAACGTCGCTAAGCTGCAAAAGGCGGGAGCGGACAAAGTCGTAAGTCCCTACGCAACTGGCGCGAGAAAAATAGCGCAGCTGCTGAGTCATCCCGAACTTTCTGAGATTATCGACTGGGGCGATAGCGAAGGAGGTGCCATGGAACTGGCCGAAATCGAGGTCAAACCGAATTCTCCTTTTGCCAATCAGACCTTGGCACAGGTTGGCCTAGAAAATCAAAAATTTATGCCCGTTGCCGTACGCCGCAAGGCCGGTCAATACCAATTTCCCATACCGTTCCATGAGAAATTAGTCGTGGGAGATCACGTCATTGCAATCGGAGATCGCAGTGCTATCGAAGACTTGCTGAGCCGGTAACCGAAAGAAATCAACCTCATATTGCCGCCACAAGTGCTCATACGATTTTAATGAAATCAAAAATTTATATGATTTTTCTTTAGATCCTACAAGTCTAGTCGATACCCCTCCCTGCGATTAACGCATTTGTTATCACAAGGGAGAATCAAAATGAAAAAAATTATCGGGTTTGCGGTGGCTGCAGTGATGGCGCTGGGTTGCCAAACAATTCAGGGAAAACTTGACGAGAAGCTCGCCAAAGTACCTGGCGCGGAAAAGCTCAAAAAAGCTAAGGAGTGCAAGGATAAAGGCGGCACCATGGTCAAGGACGTCTGCGAGGTGAATACCGCGCACTGACGAAAGCGCCTGCGAGACTTGTCTTCTCTTAGGGGGAACAAGTCTCCAGGCCACCTGAAAACTTATTGGTAGAATGGAAGGCGAGCTTAGTATACGTTTACATCTCTTGATTAGGGTCTGCCCATAAACAACTTGAGCAATTGGCGGTTGGATAATGGTCAGGATTGGTCTACATTGGTTGCGA
>CAZOSN010000280.1:0-2115 GCA_964582405.1 uncultured Oligoflexales bacterium
CGGGGCAATCCCCCGTCAGGCATGATCTCGACGAAAAAGGTGCAAAACATAGCTCCAAGGAGGAAAACCGCAGGTATCAATAACACAGCGATCGCATCGTTGAACCGTTGGTAAATCAGGTCTTCACCAAGATATGTGTCAAATCCTGTCAAATGCGACACAAAGCGACCGCAGGTTAGAAAAGCTGCGGAATTGATGGCCCCGGCTTGAAACGATAAGCTGACCAAAAAAAAACTCGTTCGATAGCTAAGGTACGGTTGCTGCAACTGTTTGAACACGACTCTTCTCTCATCAATTAGTGAGCCAATGACTATAGTATAGCAATTCCCTGGTTCGCCCCAAACGAGCTTTCCCTCGCTAATGCCATTGACTTTTGAAAAAGATTGAATCCGGATGAAAATATCTATTTATGCTGTCGTCTCAAACATTTTTCTAAAACCGCCAAAATCGCAAAAAAGATGTTTGATTAACGAAACTATCCTGTGACTGGCCGGCCAAGCCTTGACTTCGAGCGCGCGCAACTGATCGCAATGGAATGGACAAAAGAACCTACCAATTCGCCAGACAAAGTGGCTTTACCAGCTTCCAATATACCTCAAAGGTCGTTGTCACCAAGACAGCACTTACTGGCCCGATGCCTGAAGATCATCCTGGCATCAGATTCTCTTGTGAATTGATTGAGAATGATTAATTTTCTGGTGTGAAAGCGCCAAAAACGTGGCATGACCCGCAGGCAAAGAACCTCATGCGGGTCATGCAAGTAATTTCAGTATATTGTCGTCGGAGATCCAATCTCAAGTCGCGCCTTTGGGCGGTCGTTGGCAAGAAACAAAGTAGCGCTCCGAAAGCAACTAAATGCTTAGACCAAGCCTGCGAAATACAGGAGCAATCGTCCACAAGGGCCCGATCAGCAGAAATTTAAGGTCCTGAATGAAGGATGGCCTCTTGCCTTCGACTGCATGGCCGATGAATTGGAATACCCAGGCAACCCCAAATAATCCCACGAGCAGCCATGCCAAGGTCTCGGCACCAAAGGTCGCGGACAAAAAGCGAAACACAATAATAGCCAGGATAAAAATAAGCCCCATCCCGATCGCAAGCGACCTAGATAGCCTGAAATAATAGGCAACCGTGAGAACGCTAAGGACCGTCGCCACGCTCATGAGTGGCTTTCCAAAGCCCGTGATATAGAATTGGTCAACAATTCCAACTACAGCCAGGGTGATCGTCGGGACGCAGATCTTGTGAATAAGAACGTTTGCGGGGTGAGTGTGACTTTCTCCATAAGACCCTAGAAGTTCTTCAATATTCTGCATAAATACCTCAACTGCCAAAAACAAAATCAGCTGCTCGAAATTTCAAAACCAATTTTATACTTCCTGGGACCACCGCGCTAGACATTTATAGAGATCGATTTTTACACGATTTTTCGGAATTTTTTTCAAATACCCTCAAGAGGGCTGGTCGAAATCCGAAAGTAATTTGGTAGCCCGCGAAGACAAAGCAATAAAGTCTTCAACTCCAGGGCCTCACAAAGGGGTGAGTGGAGCTGGGCATCAAAGGTCGAAGTGAAGGATGGTTTCATGAAACGAACCGCACGACCAATCTTTTTGCACCCACCAGTGCGAAGAATAGGTCCAAAGTCAAACTCAAAGCCTCAGCCGAGCCGTCGCCATAGAGGATCGACGATTGGTAGGGATTGCATTGGGTTGGATCTAGTGGGCTGCTTCGCGTCCTCAATACCCACCATAAAATCGTATCCTGTAACACCGCGCTGCGGCGCGGCCAGCCACTTTACCCATGTGCTAGCTTGTGCAACCCACGGGGTTATCGTGCTTGCACGGGTAAGGGGGGTTGGTAGCAACGGAGCCGTAAACCGAGATAATTTAATACATAGGAAATTACTGATTCACCACACTAGACGCAGCCCTGTTTGAATAGAGTTTATTTTTTCTCTTTTGGAAGAAATTTTTCGGGAAACTGCAACACCAAGCTGCATAGGCGATGCAATTGACCAAGCAAATAAGGTGGTAATGAGAGCAATTGGTACTCGACCAATTGACCACTGTGATCGGCCACGCTGACATTCGTAAAACTTGGCGATGATGCATAAAC
>CAZOSN010000280.1:2125-3345 GCA_964582405.1 uncultured Oligoflexales bacterium
GCAACTTTTTCGCTCCCATAAAAAAATGCAGCGACTTCAAAGAACCCGTGCTACCAGCTTTGACCTCGAGCGGGATCACTTGGGGACCATGGGAGATAATGTAGTCGATTTCGGCGCTGGAACCTTTTTCATGCCGCTGCCAGTAAAAAAGGGCGGGCTCGACATAGGGTTCGTGAATTGTTCTTAGTAGTTGCCCGACGACCTGTTCGGCAATAGCTCCTTTATTGACGACGAAGACATCTTCAAGAGAGCTAAAGTGAAGGAGATTCAACCCAAGCGCCACGCAGGCTAACCCGACATCGACTGAAATCATTTTAAAAAACTTATCGTGACTCTCTGCCCCCAAGGGCACGCCGTTCGCCGAGGTGCACGAGACGCGCGAGCTTATCTTGGCTTTCTCTGTCAACCACAAGGCGTCTTTAATAGCATTCGTACGATGAACCGTGCTGGCTTGGCTATAGACGAACTTTTTTCCAAGCGACTTGGGGATAGCCGCAAATACGCTGTCGAGCAGATCTAAAGGCACCCGGCCACGATATTTAGCAAAATCATCGCGGTAAGTAGCAAGCAAGTCATGGTGAAGCCGGTTAACTTTGGGGAGAGATCGGTATTTGACCCAACTTGCAACCGGCGCCGGCAATCCACCCACGACAAGATATTCCTTAAAAAAACCTGTGAGCTGATCATGGACGGCTGCTGGCAGGGTTGAGCCGAGTTCATAGGTCATCAGAAAATCATGGAGAACTTTTTTGTCGAGCGCCAACAAAAATTCTTCGAAAGACATCGGCTCTAAATGCAAATATGTGATTCTACCTACAGGCATACTGAAAACATGCTCTGCCGAAGCAAACTCTAGCAAGGATCCGGCCGCGACAACGGGTAGTTTCGGGAGCTCTTCTGCAAACCAACGCAATGTCGCCAGCAGTTCAGGTGCCGCCTGAATTTCGTCGATAAACAGCAAGCTAACTTTGGGATCGATCGCTTTACCAAGGACGACACCAAGGTGAAGCAAAATTTCTTGAGGATCATTGGACCGGAAAATCTGTGCGAGCTTTGGCCGCCGCTCTAAATTCACCTCTATCAGAGTTCTGTCAGACGTTTCCGCTAAATGTCGAACAAGCCAAGTCTTACCGACCTGCCTCGCCCCCCGGATCACGATAGGTTTTCTATCGTAATCCGTCTCTAGCCAAGAATTTAGATATTGAAGATGCTTTCTATCC
>CAZOSN010000281.1:0-3263 GCA_964582405.1 uncultured Oligoflexales bacterium
CCAAGCTTCTGCGAATTCTGGAATACCGACGGTTCAAGCGCTTAGGTGGAACTATGGACATCGAGTTTTCGGGCCGGATCATTGCCGCCACCAACCGCCGTTTGGATGAGGAAATCGTGCAAGGTGGATTTAGGCAGGATTTGTTTTATAGGATCAATGCAATTTCACTGTTTGTACCACCGCTGCGAGATCGGAAGGAGGACATTCCTGAATTGGTCGATCATTTGCTCGAACGAAACTGCAAAGCGCTTGAAATATCTAAGCCAGGTGTTTCCGCGGCTGCTCTTCAGCTATTGATTAATCACTGCTGGAAAGGCAATGTTCGTGAATTGAAGAATGTCCTGCACCGTTGTCTGGTCTTTTACGAACCGCATACTATTGAGGCCGATCATCTAGAATTTTACGAGTCGCATGAATCGCATGAATCTCGCCTACCAAAATCCGAATCTTCACTTGCAGTGAATGACCGAATTCATGAACAGGTTGCGCCGTCCTTGGTTGAAAATTCGGAACAGAGCGCCGGGATATTCGTCTTACCGGCGGGTGGTGTAGCCTTGGAAGATGTCGAGAAGAGCTTTCTGGTTCAGGCTTTGGAAAGGTCGCGATTTAATCAGTCCAAAGCTTGTCTGCTTCTGGGTATCTCGCGCCACGCTCTTCGTTACAGGCTCGAGAAGTTTGGACTGTTGGAGGCTTCTCAGTGAAGACTAAAGGGCAACTTTCAATTCTTATTGTCGATGACAGTAAGGCGAATTTGTCGATACTAGCCGCTACGTTTGAAGATGATGGCTACTTAACCCATCGCGCGATATGTGTGGAATCAGCGCAACAGATGCTACTCGAACACGCGGACGAGATCGATCTGGTCCTGAGTGATATTCAGATGCCACGGTTGTCCGGGTTTGATCTGGTAAAGTGGATGAAATCAGAGCGTCAGCCCATCAGCGAAATTCCTATCCTTCTTATAACCTCGCAGTTGCCAGATGCTGAGCATCGCATTCTTGGTCTATCGCTTGGTGCAGTTGACTATCTTTTAAAATCATTTGATTCAAAAGAGCTGGTCCTTAGAGCGAGTCACGCGATAGAAAGCTTCAATCAGATCAAAAGCTTAAAAAGAAGTCTGGAACGTAATGAAAACTTGGCGGTGACAGGTCGGTTGTTTGCGGCGAGCAATCATGAAATCAAAAATGTATCCCAGATTATTCGCATCGCCTCTGGCATTGTTATCAAAGAACTAGCAAGAACGCCAGATTGCGTATCTGATACCTGTCAGAGTGCTCTGGAAATGCTTGAAAAGTCGTCGGTTCTGCTGACTGATGTGACCAAGATGATCGGTGGTCTTGTGAGCGACGACCAATTGCCACCGACATTGGTGGATCTTAATGATGTGGTGTACCATGTGGTTAGGATGATGACCCCCTTGCTTAAGGGAGCGGCGGTCTTGAGTTTCGAAGACGGCGAACGAGTACAGATTTGGGGAAATGCGACCTTCATCCAACAGATTTTGATAAACTTAGTTCTCAATGCGCGTGACGCGATCGAAGAGGGCAAACCCGGTGAACGCGGGAGGATTTCCATGCGCATCGGCAAAACTGATCAAGGGCGAATTGAGCTGGGTGTTATCGACAATGGGGTTGGGTTTCCGATGGCGGAAACGCGTTCGAAATTTCTTCCCTTTGCCTCGACCAAGCAATTGAGAGGCGGGACAGGGCTCGGTCTTTGGTTGTCGTCGCATCTGGCACTCAAGATGAATGGCACCTTGACATTGAAATCTGGCGGGCTCGGCATGGGGGCCGAGGCAACCCTGGTCTTTAAGGAAGGGGTATCGTGAAGGATCTGCAGAATTTTACCAGCGATCTTTTTCGCAACTTATTTGATGCAGCGCCAGATCCAATTTTGATCGTAAACCGAGAAGGAACCATTGTCCTGGTCAATCGGGAGACTGAGAGGCAGTTTGGCTATCCAAGCGAGGAGTTGGTGGGGCAAGCGATTGAGGTCTTAGTTCCCCAATCCATTCGCGAGCATCATGTGAGCGATCGCGATTCCTACCTTCAAAATCCGGTTGTCCGCCCTATGGGCTCCGGTCGCGAGCTGTTTGCTCAGAAAAAGGACGGGAGCGAGTTCCCGGTAGAGATAAGCCTTAGTCCATTGGAGATTGGTGGTAAACTCTTTGTGATAGGCATAGTGCGCAATATCTCGGAGCGGAGGGATTCTGAAAGAGACCTTAGGGAAGCAAACCGTGAACTTGTTCGGTCCAACAAAGAACTTGAAGAGTTTGCTTATATTGCGTCTCACGACCTCCAAGAACCCCTTCGTTCCGTGGCGGGTGCCTGCCAACTTTTAAAACGCCGCTATGGCGCCAGTCTCGATGAGGGGGCTCTGGAATTTATCGATTTTGCCGTGGCGGGTGCTAAGCGCATGGAAGAGCTTATCAATGACCTGCTCCACTATTCGCGGGTTTCGACAAAGGCGCGCGAACCCTCCGAGACCGATCTAAATAAGGTTGTTGCCGAGGTCTTGGATAATCTGAATTCGGCCTGCACGGAGGCTGATGCCACATTGATCGTGGATGAACTGCCGACGGTTCCGGTCGATGCTTGGCAATTTTCGCTATTATTTCAAAATCTAATTGGCAATGCGCTCAAATTTCGTGGCGAGTCCAAGCCAGTCATCGAGGTGAGTGCGTGGAAACAAGCAGATTGTTGGAAATTCACCGTTAAGGATAACGGTATTGGGATTGACCCCAAATATTTTGATCGAATTTTTGCGGTTTTCAAGCGCCTTCATACCCGAGACGAATACCCAGGGACTGGCATAGGGCTTGCATCCTGCAAAAAAATCGTCGAGCGGCATGGTGGCGAGATTTGGCCTGAGTCAGAGTTTGGGAAAGGAACATCCTTTCATTTCACGCTGCCGCTTGAAAAATAGGGGGAACAATGAATACCAGTAATAGCGGCAGGCCTATTGAAATACTTCTAGTCGAAGACAGCCCAATCGACATTAAGCTCACACGCGAGGCCCTGATTGAAGGCAAGGTTAAGAACAATTTGCATGTTGTGATGGATGGTGAAGACGCGATGGCCTTTTTGAGGCACGAGGGTAAGTATGCAGACGTTCCAAGGCCGGACATTCTGCTCTTGGATTTGAATTTGCCTCGCAAAGATGGACGCGAGGTTTTGGCTGAGATGAAAAGCGATCCTGAATTGCGTAGGATTCCGGTGGTGATATTGACCACCTCACGGGCGGAGCAGGATGTGGCAATGTCC
>CAZOSN010000282.1:0-3242 GCA_964582405.1 uncultured Oligoflexales bacterium
ATTGCTTTTGGCTGACATTATTCATGAATCCCCAAACTGCGAAAACGACAGCACCAAAGATCAAAAAAAACGAAAAAATTAGCATCATCCCAAGCATCGATATCCTCCAAGGCTAGAAATCTGCGGGTGAATCGGATATTGAGGTGACTTCTAAAGATATTTCCTGGTCATCGGAAAAATTTATGATGAACCGGAATTGCGGCTGGAATATTGAAAAATACCAAGGATGCCGTCAAGGAAATCCAGATTTTGCCGATAAGCATTGGATGATGCCAAACTTCAGAGGCCAATATGATCAAAGTAAGGTGCGGCGGTCGGGTTAAATCCTTTGAGGCATCCTATCCAGGAATCAAGAAATTGGGTCACGACTATCCGATGGCGATCGAGATCCTGATGTGCTCAGGTTCAATCGACGAATAGCCACAACATGGAAGCTTGGGTAGATCGCTAACTTGTGCAGAAACCTCGGTGACACGTGGAAAAATCAAAGAAATGAAGACCATTGAAAGCCAAGTGGCAGCAGCCATCAAAAAGGTTGCTTTGCTGGCTCAAAATCACAAGATCGTCGCGGCCATCGGTGACATCCATGGGCAATTTGCTGCGCTCAGGGTGTGTTTAAGCATCGTAGATCAGCTGCGGATCCCAACGGTGTTCCTTGGCGACTATGTGGATAAGGGGCCAGATAGCCTTTCGACGCTGGAAACCTTATCTCAATGGCGGCAAACCGGAAACAGCGCCACATACTTGCTCGGCAACCACGAGTTGAAGCTGATCGAGGCTATCGAAAAAGGCTCATGCACCTGCCCATACGATTCTAACTGCGCCTACAATCAGCTCAAGGCGGCAGATCAGATCCATCGATTTGATGGGTTCTTAGCGAGCTTAAAGCCCTACCTTGAAGCCGAAGGGGTTGTTTTCGTCCATGGGGGGATCCCCCGGAAATACGCAGAAACTCCGCTGGCGATGATTCCGGTTCCAGTGCTTGCCGAATGCAGGGTAATAGCCAAAACCGAAAGAGTTATCGTCCACGGTCACGCACCGCATCGCGTACCTACAGAAATTGTTGGAGTGTCTATCGCCCTGGATACCATCTATTACGGCTACCTTACCATCGGACTGGTCAGCGTAGGTGGTGCCGACAATGAAAGTCGGCTGCTTGGCTATGTCGCGGTCGCGAAGGACAGTTCATCAGTTGAATTTCGAACTGATATGGATGTAATCAGATAAGGGTCACGACAATCGGTTCCACTTAGGATTTTTGATAAAAAATGAAAAAATCGCTAAAGAAAATTCAACTTATACCGATAGTATAGTTCCACAAGCCGGAATGAACCCTTATTGCCCTCATCTGAGAGGAGGAACAACCTGGATGCAGAATATACCTTGGCAAAATGGTTATTCGAGCAGTCTGATACCAAATCCGACCACTTGGCGCTGCAATATGCGCTTAAAGTCGCCTACAAACACCCCGATGCAGCCTGCCTGGTCGGTGAGGCTTATATAAATGGGAAAGGCGTCCCGGTGGATATTGAAGCTGGCTTGCAATGGTTAAAGGAATCTGTCCGGAAGGGAAGCGCACGAGGCAAATATGCACTCGGAAAACTTATAATGGAAAATAGGTCGTTGAACCGCTATGACGGTTTTTGCCCCACCGACCTGCTTATTGAGGCCATGGATGCTGGCATTGTCAAAGCCATGATTCCGTTTGCAGCGCAGGTGAACGTACACGATACCCAATGGAAAATAAGAGGTATGTTGGCGTTACAATTCTCAGCATCAATAAATAGCAATTTAAACAGGCAAAAATTAATTGATATTCAGGAAAAGCGACATTCTGAAAGAAAATCGCATACGGACTACTTCCTTCACCAAGCAATCTGCTGGTATCAAGCCGGTATCGACGAAGGTGAAATTGAGTATATGACTCGGTTTGCTGCTGTGCTAATACACCAATTCGGTGATGCCACCAGAACCGCTGAAGCTATAGCTCTCCTCGAATATAGCGCGGCAGCGGGTGATGCTGATGCTCAATATCGGTTGGGATGGCAGCTGACCAACGGCACCAAGAATATCCGACATAAGGTTGAGGGTGCTTTATTTTACGAGGATGCGGCCGTAAGAGGTGATGCGTCTTCAGCTTGGAATCTGGCAAACATGTACCGATACGGTAACGGGGTTCCTAAAGATCAAGGTCGAGCTGATTATTGGCACCAGGAAAGCCTACGAATGCAACCCCGCGATCCCGGTTTGAGAACCAAATCTGATGAGGTTAACGACAACAACGATTCTAATGTTGTTGAATTTTCAAAATACTGTTCAAGCATCCGCAGATCTGAATAGATTTCTACAGGAAATAGATCCGTAACAGCCAACCGAGATCTACAATCAGGGATGCGAAAATGTTTGACGCTTGGGCTAGAGATTTTGAAGATTGCTGGCTGAAAAATTGTCCACCTGGACACAGTTCGTGTTCCAAGCAACCGGTAGTTCACTTTCAATCTGAAACATTGGCTTCAGGGATTCTTACGAGAACCTTCGTCACAATTCCGATAAATGGCAGGAGTGAAAATGCAGTAAGGCTTGCAATCACACAGCCAGGAGCCATAAACGAATTTCTAAAAAGTTGGCCTTCGCTAGGGGATACGCTTGATATCATTTTGTTCAAGCCGAACCTACAGGTATTGATGATGCTCTGGTCACCCTATCATCCGAGCTACCAAGTCATTGGCGGTGATCTTGTAGATTGTAACAAGCCGGTATGCGATGCTTCCGACCTCTCGCCCTCCATGAGCTGACTTCCTTCCCCTTGCAGTCCAGAGCTGTCGAAGTGGGAAGTTGTTCCCCTAGTGTTAACTAGGTAGATTCAGCGGCCACAAATGAGAAACGGACACCATCGTCGGCATGTTCTCATAGATCGAGATTGCCAAACCTAAGCCCGTTAAGCCAACGGGAGCATAGTAATTTGCCTCAAATCCTGCTCATTACCTTTTTTGTTGGGTACTATCACCAATTCGTCACTACTAAGATCCTCCAGTGACTGACCATCCAGTGCTGGCAAAACAGCAGCCAATATATCCCTAAGTGTATTCAAAAGTAGCAATATACGAGTATACGTTTCTTCGTCGGTCATAGCTCTCATAGGTCGAGTCCTTGTTTAAAATTTGAATTCTTTCAACCAACACTCTCTAACCTACATTCCGCACTTGAAACGTGTAAAAATTCGTCGGCAACATGTTGAAATT
>CAZOSN010000283.1:0-3192 GCA_964582405.1 uncultured Oligoflexales bacterium
TTGAAGGACGTATCCGCAAAAAAGACCAAGACAAAGGCAAGACTCCAGGCTATGACTACGCCGTGCAATTTGGTATCGAGTACAAGCTAGATAGTGGCATGGCATTAGCGCGAGGATCGGCACTCGGCAAACTCACCAGCACCGAGGCCCAAGGACAGACCGATAGCGCCTCACTTGAGATGGCGACCACCGTGCTCGCTGATCAAATCAAGACTCGTATTCTGCAGGATGCTGTTATGGCCGAAGAAGAGGCCGAACTTAAGGCGAAGGCTGAGAGAATTCACGCTACCGATATTGTACTTAGCCTTGAACTAGAAGACGAGGCAGCCCGAATCGGCGAAAAGCGTATGACGTTTGCGACCGAGGCGGTCACTCAGTATTTCGAGCTTCTTCTGAGCTATGGATTGATCAGCGAAGATCATCTGCTTCTGCTCGTGGCAAAATAGGACCACGCTATGGCTACACTAGTAAAAACCTCACCGTTGTTTCTTGAGCGTTACGAGCTCAAGTACCTGATCCGTCCCGACCAAGTGCCTGCCATTGAGGAGTTTATTGCGCCCTATTGTGAACTTGATCCCTACTGCGAAGGACCCGGGTTCTATAGGATCAACACACTCTATGTCGATAGCACCAACAGCGTGCTCTTCACCCGACGCATGTCTGGTCAGAAAAATCGCTTTAATATGCGGATCCGGTCCTACGGAATCGAATCAAATCCTCCCTATTTTCTTGAAATCAAGCACAAGTCTTCGGGCTATGTGCGCAAATACCGATCAAAGATCATGGCCAGTGACGTTGAAGAGGCCATCTTCAATCCACCGTTTGATGCCGACAAAAATTACGCTCTATTCTCGCAGCTTGCCACCCTTCATGGAGTCGAACCTAAGGTGATGACAAGCTATGATCGCGTGGCTTATCTATCGGTGGTGGACGACTATGCACGCGTAACATTTGATCGCAACCTCCGTTACCATCGGCCAACGGATTGGATGATGAAACCCGATCTACTTGCTGAAATGAATTACGACAACGAAACGCTATTTCCTCCCGATCGCAGCATCATCCTCGAACTAAAATCAACCGTCAGGGTACCGATGTGGCTGCACGATTTGATCGGCTATTTTCAATTGGAGCGAGGGGGATTTTCGAAGTTTTCAAACAGCTTCCGCGAACTCATCTCATCCGACAAACGCGAAGCATCTGATGTGCGCACCCCGATCAATGTCTAGAGGCGCAAGTCGATAAACGGCGGATATATTAGCGGCTGTTTCTGGCAAGTTCATGCAGCTCTTTTACGCGATTTCAGCCCGGCGAAGTTGTCTGCATCGAAGCTAAAATGGGCCGCAAATTTAGGTCGGAGCAAAAGGATGCCGCCCACCTCGGCGGTGAGGTTAGGTTGGAGGTTGGTGTCCTAATTGAAAGGATACGACGATTAGTCTGCAGAGGAAATGTGGCCAGAAACAGTGCTTTCTATCATTCGATAAACTCCCTTGAAAATTTTACCCGACAGGAAGGCCCCATATTGTTGGTTCCGCATGAGTTTCACGCTTTATTGCCTGATCATGCCGATTTGATATCTACAAATGACCGGGTTTCTCGAAACCCTGAATTATTTCGCATTGATCTGCTCCGTGCCGAAAATCCTGTGCCGAAAATCCTATTGTCGAGAAGTTCGCATTATGATTATATGTCGTAAAATACGGAGATTTACGACATATGATCCAGAGATTGCTTAACACCTCAAAAAACATGAGTTTTCTACTATTCGGCGCTCGGGGAACCGGGAAATCAACTTGGTTGCAGGCGCATTTTAGGGAGGGTGAGCACCTATGGATTGACCTTACCAATCCGCAGGTCGAACGACGCTATGCGCGTCGCCCAGAAATTTTGATCGAGGAGTGGCAGGCATATCGGAAAAAGGACGTCGAGACCGAACCATGGATTATCGTCGATGAGGTGCAGAAAATTCCAACGATCCTTGATGTCGCGCATGTGGGGATTCAACGTCATAAGATTAAGTTTGCACTTACCGGATCGAGTGCTCGCAAATTGCGACGAGGTTCAGCAAACCTATTGGCCGGTCGTGCTTTCAGCTATCGAATGCATCCACTAACCGTGACCGAACTAGGTGACTATTTCCGACTGGAGGAATATCTTCACTGGGGTGGCCTACCCCTGTTACAGTCTTTAAGCAGCAACTCTGATCGCCAGAAATATTTGGCCTCCTATGTTGATACCTACCTACGCGAAGAGATTCAAATCGAACAATTGGTGCGCAAAATCGAGCCATTTCGGATGTTTTTGGATATCGTCGGACAAATGAATGGTGAAATTATCAACATGGCGAAAATCGCCAAAGACGCAGCCATTGATCCAAAAAGCAGCGAACGATATTTTCAAATTCTAGGCGATACTCTTTTGGGATTCTTTTTGCCAGCCTATTCCGAATCAGTACGTAAATCGCAAAAACAGCATCCCAAATTCTACCTTTTTGATATTGGGGTAACACGCGCATTGCGAGGCGAGCTATTGCTGCCATTGGCGCCACATACTGGTTCCTATAGGCGATGCTTTGAGCATTTTATTGTGCAGCAGATCCTGGCTCTTAACGACTACTTCAATACAGATTACAAACTATCCTATCTTAGAACTAAGGACGACAATGAGGTGGACTTAGTGATTCAACGTCCGGGCAAAAAGCCTATTTTTGCCGAGATCAAATCGACGATGACTCCCGAAAATCTGATTCTGCGAGGATTTCTAAATTTAGCTCGCGATGCTCAAGCTGAGGCCTGGGTGATTTGCCAAGCTCCCCATGAGTTTCAGCTTGAGGACGCTCGGATCATGCCATGGAAAGTCGCATGTCAGGAATTGTTTTTGGGCAGTATTTGTATTGCTTCCTGATGAGCACGGATCGAGCTCGCGCATTTGCGGGATGCCGCTTGATGGGTGCTGTCATCGCTGGGCTCACCGTCTATGATATGCTGAAGGCAATGAGCACCCCCATTGTCATCGGCGATACGCGGTTGGTTGCCAAATCCGGCGGCAAGCGCGACATCGTCCCATGACCTTTGCGATCGAATTGATCCTGCCCTAGTATCTTGATCACCACTGATCATGACCAACAGACGCCATGGACCGCCAGGCCACATCATCCGTGCTGGCTGCCAGCGCACGAGCGGGGCTATTTAT
>CAZOSN010000284.1:0-3169 GCA_964582405.1 uncultured Oligoflexales bacterium
CCTCACTTCGTTCGTTCGGGACACGTCTCTGGCATGAAACGGAGTTTCGCGCCAGCGACTAATTAGACCTTTTGGGGGACCTGAGGTGATCGATATCAATCAGCCTGAATCTTTAACACCGCTCATCGAAAGCATCGTTACCGAGTTCTATGATTTGGTGTTCGCCGATGTTATGATCGGCTTTCTCTTTGCTAACGCGAATAAATCTCACCTAATCAAGCACCAAACCGATTTCACCCTGCGCCTTTTAGGTGTTGATGCGAAATACTCAGGACGTCCATTAAAAGAGGTGCATTTTCCGCTAAACCTTAAAAAAGGACAGTTCAATAGACGGCAGGTGATTCTCCGTGAGGTTCTCAGCGCTTCGGCATTGCCTAAGGCTATTCAAGAGGAATGGTTAAAAAAAGAAGATCTGCTAAGGCCCATGATCCTACGAGGCATGACACCTTGCAACAACATTTAAGACTCGGCTTCCCCGCGTTTTTCCTTATTCGATTTGTCGCGATACAACACGCGTAACGGTGCATGACCGTAATCGAGCGTTTTTCTGAATTGATTTTTTAGGTAGCGCTTATAGGATTCCTGAATCTCTTCCGCCACATTACATTTTACTACAATAGTTGGCGGAGCGGCGCGCACTTGAGTGGCGTAGTAGAATTTCACTCTTTTGTTGTATTTGCGTATGAGTGCTGGGGTGTGACTGCGTACAGCAACTTCCAGGCACTCGTTGACCAGTGAAGTTTGCACGCGCTTGTTGTAATCAACCATGATCTTTTCAACATCGCTAAGCAGCTTATGAACTCGCTTATTCTGCAAGCAAGACACGAAAACAATGGGAACATGGCGCATATCTTGGAGCTGATCGTAGATATCCTTTCTAAATTCCTCCATGGTATTGGAGTCTTTCTCTTCCACAAGGTCCCACTTGTTGACCACAATCATCAGTGCTTTGTGTCTTTCCAGTGCAAGCGAAGCGAGCCGAGCATCCTGGTCATGCAACCCTTCGGGACCTATGATAAGCATGATCATTTCTGCTTGATCGATTCCTCGGAGGCTGCGCAAGACGCTGAGTGATTCGATCTTGTCTTCGATTCGGGTTTTGCGCCGAATACCTGCTGTGTCGATAACCACATAGGGTTTTTGGTTGTAAATAAGCTCGATATCGAGCGCATCCCGCGTTGTTCCCGCAACATCGCTCACAATAGCCCGGTCTTCCCCGATAAGCCGATTTAAAATCGACGACTTCCCGACATTGGGTCGGCCAATAATTGCAATACGGGTTTCGCCATCACGACTTGGCTTGCGAACTAGATTTTCGCACTTGCTGAGTTCAGTTTCGATCATATCCGAGAGTTCCCAAATCCGCCTATTGTGTGCGGCCGAAATCTCAAAGAACTGATCTATCCCAAGCTCGTAAAACTCCCACGACCTATGGCTTTGTTCGAGACCGTCGATCTTATTGATCACAAAGATTACTGGTTTGTTCATTGCCCGAAGCTGCTTGATCAACTCCCGATCGTGCGCTGCTGGCCCCTCGTTACCATCAAAAACAAGGACGACAAGGTTGGCGTCTTGAATCGCCTGCTCGGTCTGCCGCCAAACCAAATTGGTTTGAAACGGCTGAAAATTGAAATCGTCGGTTTCAAATCCTCCCGTGTCAATAACCATATAGGCATCCCAAGAGTCAGTTGGATTGACCCTTTTAACAACTCCATAGAGCCTATCTCTGGTAACTCCAGGGCGATCATCAACGATAGCTTGGCGTGAGCGTGTGAGGCGGTTGAAAAGCGTAGACTTTCCGACGTTTGGTCGACCAACAATGGCTACGGTTCCTTTGATCATGTTGCCCCCTCCTTGGCGAGTTCATCCATTAATTGTGGATCCTTGCATAAACGATCAAGCGCAACAAACGCAGCATTCTGCGAAGCTCGTTTTTTGGATGAGCCAACCCCCCGCCCAAGAACTTTGTTTCGGAATTTAACCTGTACTTCGAACGACAAGGCGTGATCTGGACCTTCCAAGCTATTGAGATGATAGACCGGTCGCGCCTGAAATTTTGATTGAGTAAATTCCTGCAGCGCGGATTTGAAATCTTTCTTGAGGTAGTCTCTCAGGGACTGAGCAAGTTTTTGCTGAAAGAGCCTGAGAACCATCGTTTCACAACACACAAAGCCCAAATCAATAAACACAGCTCCTACGATCGCCTCAAAGGCATCCGCAAGGAGTGCATCCCGACACCGCCCCCCTGTTCTTTCTTCGCCTGCAGACATAAGAATCGCGTCACCCAAGTCGATACCGCGAGCAATTTCAGCCAGACTAGCCTCATCGACCAGTTTCGACCGGATCTTTGATAATTCACCTTCTGAAAAATGTTCGGTCCTTCGAAATAAAGCTGCCGAAATAACCGCATTCAGGATCGAATCTCCCAAAAACTCAAGCCGCTCATTGCTCTCACTATCGAGTGAGTCCTTTACCGCAGCCGAACTATGGCAAAGAGCCTTTTCCCAAATCTTAGAATCACGAATATCAACCCCAAGACGCTGACCGAGGGTCGCTATGCGCTTCTCTATTTTTATTAAAGAATTATGACTTTCGGAAATCACCGTAAGACACCCTAGCAACTAAAAAAAAACCAATTTTTCGGACCGTTATTCGGACCGGAACTAAAGGAGGGAGAAATTCAATTCTGCTCAAAAAGAAATTTTCGATCTATAATGAAAAGCTGAGTGGAATTCCACCCGACGAGTCGTAAAAGTTCGGAAAACATCTGTTTGAGAAGGCCCGATGCCTCAGCCAATTCAGGCGACCAATCTGTCCCCTCACGCGCTGCGCATCCTATATCATTTCCAATGTTTTGCAAATAAATTCACTAAAAGACCTTGATTTACAGCTTTAAGCCAGATAAAGCCAGCGACAGGGAGGGGATCACATTGCCGAACCGATCTTTACCACGGAAAATCATCACTTGGACTGCTTTGACCGTTGGAATTGCAGGGCTTGGATTAGCTGGGTTTTACGCCTACCTTAAGCAATGGGGGAATAAACCCGGTTTAAGCCATTCTCTGACTCTGGAAGAGCATAAGATAGCAATAAAGCCAGGGATGAGGCTCAAAGAAATTGCCTCAGAGCTAGCTGCCAATGACACCGTAACCTCGAAATCCCTTTATTA
>CAZOSN010000285.1:0-2644 GCA_964582405.1 uncultured Oligoflexales bacterium
GATGGGCGACAGATGAGCCACTTACAATTAAAATTAGCTGCGATGAACCACTAGTAGGGATACGATGGGTCCGAACTGGCGAGGTTGGCATAGGTGACAGAAAGATGGAGTCTAACTCCGGGGCTGCTCATATTTATTTGTAGACCCGGTTTTCCTGTTCGTTGACCCTTATAAACGTCGTTCTTTTTGATAATTCACGCAGCTCGGCTGCACCAACATAGGTGCAGGTTGATCTTACGCCACCGAGGATATCAAGTATCGTTTGTTCAACTTTGCCTCGGTCTTCGATCAAAACTGACTTTCCTTCAGAAGCACGGTAGTTTTGCACGCCGCCTGCATATTTTTCCATCGCTGCTTTAGAGCTCATCCCGTAGAACTCGCGCCAGAGCTTGCCGTCTTTTTCCACGACGGAGGTTTCGCTTTCCTCATGACCCGCTAGCATTCCTCCTAACATGACAAAGTCCCCGCCAGCGCCAAAGGCTTTAGACACGTCACCCGCCGTTGTGCAGCCACCGTCTGCTATAACATGCCCCTTGAGGCCGTGAGCCGCGTCGGCGCATTCGATGATTGCGGAAAGCTGCGGGTATCCCACGCCGGTCTTGACCCGGGTTGTGCACACGCTGCCTGGACCTATGCCCACCTTGACGATATCCGCACCCTTAAGAATTAGTTCCTCGGTCATCTCCGGGGTCACCACATTACCGGCAACGATGATTTTCTCTGGAAACCGCTCCCGTACACGGCTTACGAAATTCACGAATGCTTCGGCATAGCCGTTTGCAACGTCAAGGCAGATAAACGCCAGCTCGGGCCATCGCGTTAATAATTTTTCGAGTTGAACAAAGTCATGGTCAGATGTACCTGAGCTGATCAGGATGTTTTTAGCCCATTGAGGCAGCGAATCGCCCAATGCAGCCTCCCATTCTCGAAAACTGTAGTGCTTGTGCAGCGCAACCAGAAGCCCATGGGGTGCCAAAGACTTGGCCATCGAAAATGTCCCCACAGAATCCATGTTCGCCGCGATGATGGGGACTCCGGTCCAAGAATTGTTTGCGTGGAAGAACCGGTACGTCCGGCTTAAATTGACCTCTGAACGGCTCTTTAGAGAAGATCGTTTGGGGCGAAAAAGGACGTCTTTAAATCCAAGTTTGAGATCCGATTCGATTCGCAAGGGACGCTCCGTTTTTAGTCTTGAGTCGTTTATGGAGTGACATCATTCGGGTTTTCTAGTTCTTCCAGCGACAAAAAAAGTGTCTGACCACCCGCTTGGTCGCCACGCTTGTGATGCTGACCAATCCACCAAAATGTTCGATTCGCGGAATGGGCCTGCCAAGGGGTGAGCGGTTTTTTGAATAGGGTTCCCCTGGATTTGGTCATTTTTTTGACCTGCTTAAGCCCTTCGGCTCGAAGTCTTGATTGATCAAGCGGCTCGTTGAATTGGCCGACGGGCTCAGCAACCCCAGACGTAACCGTGTAAAGACGCCACCCAGCCTCGTTAGGTACACCGAGAACGCCCGTCATGAGGTCGAGATCTTTGAGTTCCCTAGGAAGCGGGAGGCTTCGCAAAGCATGAAAGAGCGTATTTTGGTCGCGCCATTTCTTGCTCAATGGGGCAAAAATTTTGAGCAGGGGAGACCAAAACCTGGTGGGCATCAGGCTTTTGAGGCCCAAAAGGAGCGAGTGCACGACGATACCTTGATGCAGCGTGAGTGTGATGCTGCGGCGGCCGGCCTTGACTCCAAGAATCTTGCCAATATCGGCGAAAAAATCCGCCATATTTTGACCATTGCGGACCGGGCCAAACGCAATCATGGTATCGGGCTTAAGCGGACCAAAGCCCAGGACGTAGCCTTCGGGGATGCGCTGAAGGTAGATGAACTGCGAAACTTTTTGATGCCACTCGCCAGGATCGTACTTAAGTGCATGCTCGCTTACCCCCCGAGCTTCGGCCTGATAAGCCGCGAAAATGTGCTCGTGGGGTGTGACCATGAAGTCCGTCGTTTGCTGGACGACCTTGATCATCTGCCGAGGGAGTTGCGCTATGCGGGTCAAATTTTTGATATCTTGGGCCAAGTCAGGAGAGCCGGCCAGGAAAATAACTTCATCTTTGCGGTTCTTGAGGTAAAAAACTCCCGGCCCGCGCGGCAGATCATGAAGTCTTGCGGGCGGAATCGACCAACCCAGTCGGATTGCGGATTCGTAGTCCGCCTGCAACCGTATTGCGTCGGCGATCGACGGGATTGCTTCCGTCTCAAGTTTTGCCAGCAGGATTTTAAAAAGCTCCCAGGTAAGAAACGCGTCGGCCTCAGCTCGATGAAGTTTGCCCATGGTGTCTAAGCCCAGATTGCGCGCCAACCCGGTCAGAGATTTATCAGGCATTTCTGGCATGAGTTTTTCAGTTAGAAGATGCGTGCATAGAAAGTAGTTTTCGATAAACTGCCCCGAGGTCTGCTCGGAAAAATACCGAAGGAATTTCATGTCGCCGATCGTATTATGCGAAACGAGCACATGATCGCCAATAAAGTCGATAAACTTGGGCATTACCCGATCGATCGTGGGCTGACCTTTGAGCATCTGATTGGTGATACCGGTCATTTTTCGCACAATAGGCGGTATGCGAATCTTGGGGTCAACCAGGCTATAG
>CAZOSN010000285.1:2654-3166 GCA_964582405.1 uncultured Oligoflexales bacterium
ACCGGTTTCTTTGCCATGGTGAACCTTGATCGCCATGATTTCGGTGATTCCGTTGTGCTCAGGATTGCCTCCCGTCGACTCGATGTCGAAAATAATGTAGGTGCCTTCGTCCAAGGGTCGTTGCAGATGACTTGTGCGTCCCTTTGCTGTAACTACAAATTTTTTCTTATCGATCGGGCTGCGGCTTGGGCGAGAGCGCGCGCCATGCCTGCGATGCTCAGTGTCGGTCATGAAACGGTTCCAATCTTTACGGCGCTGCCAAGCGCGCGATCATAAATCTTACGGCCGGAAATCCAGGTCTCTAAGACGCGATAATCCAGAGTCCTACCCCAGTACGGCGTATAACCAGCTAAACAAACAATCGCCTCGGTATCGGGCGAAAGGGTGTAAGGTTCTTGGCCCACGATCAAAAAATCAGCGCGGAATCCAACTTCGATTCGTCCCCGGTCTGCTCCCGACCCTATCAATTTAAAAGGAGTCTCGGCACCCATCCTGACCGCGCCCGAAATTCC
>CAZOSN010000286.1:0-3151 GCA_964582405.1 uncultured Oligoflexales bacterium
CTGGTGGGCAAGGTTTTTCATCCCTTACCATAAATTTCAAGCAGGGACTTACCTTGTCCCTAGCCACGCATCACCTTGGGATATAAGCCAAAAATTCCTCAATGGTGATGTTTACCATGAAGTTTTTGCCCAATACACGATTCCCGAAGGCTTCACGATGGCCAAAATCATCCAGAGGCTTGCAGCGCAGAAGGTTGCCACAGAAAATGAGCTCCAAGCGCTTTGCCACGATCAAGAGTTTATCAGATCATTGGGTATCGATGCGCCATCGCTCGAAGGCTACCTATACCCTTCGACATACACGCTCTATGAAAAACCGTCGGCAAAGCTTGCCCTCAGCATGATGACCAGGCAGTTTTTCAAAATGGTTGACGACCTAACCCGCAAGGAGTTGAGCAAGAAAAATCTGACTTTGCACCAGGCAATCACCTTTGCTTCGCTCATCGAGCTCGAAACATTGCACGACGACGAAAGATCTTTGGTGAGCGAGGTCATTTGGAGTCGCCTTAAGCATGACGAACCATTGGGAATAGATGCCGCGATTATCTATGGAATCAAGGATTATGGCGGAGACCTAAAGTGGTCTCACCTTGCCGACAAAGACAACCCATACAACACGCGGGTCCACAAAGGCCTACCGCCTGGTCCCATTGGCTCACCGACCATCAAATCGATAAAGGCAATTCTCAATCCTTCCGACAAGGGATACTATTACTATGTGCTAGTTGCTGATGGAAAGCAGAGGCATCACTTTTCCACTTCGTTAGGGGAGCACAATAAATTCGTTAATCTTCTAAGAAAATCGCGACAATAACGTCAGTCATTCAGGGAGGGGGAAGGATGAGTTCGAAAAGAGGTGAGGGGAAGAAATCCGCTCAAACCAAAAAGAAAACTCTGAGCAAGAGAGATCACAGAGACAATCAACGAGTGTCCATCCAGATGCTTGTCGATTACAAAAGCAATGGTCACTACCTCTTTGACTTCTGCCGCGACCTCGGGACTGGGGGTGTTTTCATTGAAACAGCCGAACCATTGGAAACAGGTGCTGATATTGACCTCGTATTCACACTGCCCGACAGCAATGAGACACTTGAGACGCGAGGACGCGTCATTTGGGTACAAGAAGAGGTCGCAGATCAAAAACTGGTTTCTGGGATGGGAGTGCAATTTACCAGCTTCTCGCATGAAAACCGAAAACTTCTCGAAAAATTTGTCGATCGATACCATGGTGCGGGCTACGGAAGGACCAACGAAAAGTCGGCATCCTAGCCCTTCTTGATAGCAATCGCCAATCCGTGATGATAGGATTTCGCGCAAGCTGCAAAGACGAGGTGCGTGAAATGCATGTCATATGGAAGAGACCAGATGGATATTGGGGAGCTTCCCCCAACGATTACTATACGGTCGAGTTAGACAGCCGTTCGCGGCTTTGGCTTCATAAGACCGACAAAGATTCCTACCCGTTTCGAATTTCGGGAGGCTGGGAAGAGAAAGAATCTTCGCGCAAGCTCAACAATTTGATCAATCTTATCGGTCATGACAGGTCTGAATGGCTTGGCTTTCTTTCCAAGCTATATAGCCACACAATGAAAGACGACCGCAAAACCTTTTTTGAATCGCTGACAACCTGGCTTTCGGGTTTGACCCAACACCTCAAAGGCGATTCCTGGGAAATCGAAATCGTTGAACAGGCCATCCATTCCACGCTTAAGCAACTCGATCAAGTAAGGGAATCGTTTTTGGCCGACACCAAGCCTGACTAGGGCGTGTTGACGATTCATCCATAACACATTGAAAATATAGTAAATACTCCCTGGGTTCCTGAGTTCCCTGTCAAAATTCACGGAAGCCAGGAAAACAAAACGTCAATAAGTAATTTCAGTATGTTGCCGAGGGAGATCCCTCCTCACGTCGTTCGTTCGCGCCAACGACTAACCCTACTGCGTCACGCCAAGGCCGAACCATACTAAGGTCCACTATCGTGGAAATAGCGTGGAGGGGTCTATCTTTTGTTTGACAAATCACATAACAGATCCTTCGCCTGCGGCTCAGGACACGTTTTTGGCGCTTTCGCGCCTAAAACTAATTAGATTCTGCTGAAAAAGCTCCGCTTTTTCAGCAGAATCTAATTAACCTTCTTCGCTAGATGGGCGTCCAAGAACGTCTTGCTCACGGTCGAATTTAGATCGACATACCGAGAAACGCCGATATACTGCTCCGAGTCTTTAAGCTTCGCCATGCCGCCACCAGAGGTCACGCCAACTAACTTGTCATTGACGAACATAGGTCCACCCGAGTCACCGGCGCCGGCAGACACCAAGCTCCCGGATTCAAGGCCTTCAACCTGCCCAAGAACACCGACGAACAGAATCATCCCTTCTTCACTGATCTCGCGAACTTTGTTGGTCCCATATCGCTTGCTGCCCGCACCATCTCCTGACAACTGATTATACATGTCAAGGTAGGTTTCGTTGTTACCGTACCCAACGATCGTCAAATCATCACCACTTGCAGGGGCTTTGGCGGCGATTTCGCTTACAGCCGGTGCCGTATTAGCCGGAAAATCGATAACCGAAACATCGTTGCCATTGATACCATTATCGTCCCCATCGATTTTATAAGCTGGGTTTCGAACATAAGAAATAGCTCGAGCCCCGATCTTCATAGACGGCTTACCGGCTTCGTCAACACTGTGCTTGACATAGTACATAGTCGGTTTTTTTGTATCTTGGCCTTCCACGCAGTGTCCCGCACTGATGACCTGATGGTCGTTGACGAAGGTAGCTGTGCAAATCCCAGCCTCACCAGCAGCGCCAAGAAGGTATAACATCACGACGGACGGGAACTTTGACTCTCCAATAGCAGTCCCATTTGTAACTTTGGTATTGCTTGAGCTAACGCCATTTTGGCCCTGTTGGCCGCAAGCTGTAACGATTAACAAGGTCGCCGACAGGATTCCCAAATTTTTGTATCGACCTAGCATAACCACCTCTCTCTGAAAATGAGTTCCAACTGGAGGAGGAATATAAAGGCAATTGACTGACTAGCCAACCGGAAATTTAATAGATTTTCATATTTTCTAAAAAATATTTTTTGAAACTAATTAGATTCTGCTGAAAAAGCTCCGCTTTTTCGCAAAATCGTGTCCTGA
>CAZOSN010000287.1:0-3132 GCA_964582405.1 uncultured Oligoflexales bacterium
CGCCAGGGTCAGCAAAAGCGCCAATCCCTGGGTCAGATTCCCCGCCAACCAGCAATTATCCCAAGATCAGAGCCACGAGGCTTGCGAGGGGCGCTTCAGCAATAGCCTCATACTCATTCGTGAAACCAATGCGATCCTTAGATTTACGTACCCCGTCAAGACAGACGGAGCCTGTATATCGTCGACCGTCCCGGCCAGAGCTCACGGCCCACCAGCTTGGGACCGTGGATGGCACCTGGGCTACAAACAATGCCAGCAGAAACACCACCGAGCTGACCAACCGCCTCTTTCCCGCGGCCTACCTAATCGAGTGGGTAAATTCTCAAAAACCTCAAGACCTATATCAAATCGCGCGGTGTTATTGATGTTTGAAGAACGGATCTTGTTCGAGTTTCAGGTTCGCTGACTACTGCGACGGGGCTACTAAAAACCTGCTCGGCAGGCTGATCGAGTTCTGGTTCAGCGGTCTCGTCTTCAACCAAATCGGCGACAAATCTTCTCGATCTGATTAACAGTTTTAAGATTGCTGTTTTCTTGGATCATGTGGCCTCCTCTTGTGGCCTCCTTTGTCCATTTTTCCGCCACCTATTTGATTTAAAAGTATATGTATTATATACATATACTTTTACCATAATTAGGATAGGAGTCGATATGAATCGCCTGTCACAAAAACAAAGTCGCCTGATACGGCAATTGATGGAATGCAATGATATGGTGAAGGGAACGCTCAACGCAGTTTGCGCGACATGCAAGCGTGCCAATTGCATCTGTAAGGATCCTGCTGGCAAACTGGTCTTTCGTTTGACATATAAAGATAGGGAGCAAAAGACGAAGATAGTCTATGTACCGCGAAAGCGAGTGTCCGAGATGCGAAAGAGAGTCAAAAACTACGCAAGATTCTGGGTGCTAGCCGAGCAGCTGATCGAAACGAATATCGATCTCTTCAAGAATGTGTCGAAGCAATAATCATATTTGTGGGTAATAGAAAGGTTCTTTGAGCGGTCGGGGCCGAAAGGCCTCACCGACTCGACTATCTATTTATTTTCAATAAGTTGCGAATCAAACGTCAACAGTCCCTAGTAATTTCAATATTGACGGTGCAGTTGCCGAAATGTCTATAATTGGCTTGGACTTCAGAAAAATTAAATGAAGCTACAGCGACGCGCCCGAGTTATGTTCCATTAGATGGGACAATTTCAAAAGCGAAGTCCCGACCCTTAACCTCCGAATTCTGGGACTTTATGCCGTTTGTGCTATAATTAGAATCCAAAGCCACTGAAGAAGGTTGGAATGTTCATTATATTACGCGTTCTTGTCATCGCCATTTTGATATGCGGATCCACACCTTGCTTCAGCTTCTCCTTGCAAGTTCAGACAGGCTTCGTCCATCTTCCAGATAGCGATTACCACAGATTAGGCTTCGAGATGGACACGACTTGGCGTCTAAGCAAATCTGAATACTTTGTTCTTGTTGCAGGCGGTGCCGCACCATACGAAAACCTGGAGCGAACGCAAAATATATACTTTGGCAGCTTCGACTATCAGATTGAGGTCGGCACGAATTGGCTTCGTCCAGTTTTGGGCTGCGGCTTTGGAGCCTATTCCGATAGTATTTCGTCGAAGGTTGGGAAGAACCAGTCTGGTTATATGCCGGCTTTTAAAACTTTAATCGGTCTTGCAGCAGGCAATGAATATATTGGCTTGACCATTCATGGCGATACTTACATTGGCATTGCACCGTCTGATTTGGCAACTTTGGTTGTGTGGCCGATGACAAATATCATGGTGGGTGTTTATGCGGGGTTTTAGATCACTATTTATCCTTGTCGGACTAACGACTCAACCAGCACTCGGCGAATCGGAGCTTTCTATCCAAGGACGTTCCTTTGCCGAAGGCCGCAATGGGCGAGCAAACATAGCCCTTCGTTACCGCAAGGAGGCTCATGAATTCTCTGGGGTCTCGGATGCCTTTCGCGGAGCGGGACTTTTCTATCATTACTGGTTCTTTGGAGCCGTCGGTAAGAATGTTTGGAGGCCACATGCTAATATTGGTGCCGGCTATTGGGCAAATGGCTTAGAGTTGGCCCCAGGTATCGGTGTCCATATGAGGCTTGGCAATGTTGCGCTGAGGTTTGATAACTATATTTACCTTCGCCACGATGGATTGGTCGATAAGGATACGATCACGATTGCCGCATCATTGTTTTTTTGAAAGGAGTCCTCAATGAAAAGGATTTTATGGTTGGCGATGATCATGACTTCCGAATTAAAAGCTTCGGCTATCAAAACATGTGGTTCAGCCGGCATCCTTAGGTTTCCCATCACCGTCGAAAGTCCTGAAGTCCACTATTTTATCGACGCCAATGATGCAGATTTTGAAGCTAATATTGATAATGCCTATGCCCAGTGGAGCGCAGTGGAAGAGGCTGTAATCGACTTAGTAAAGGTCACGGCCAAGGAAGAGGCAGAGATTGTAGTGAGTTTGTCGACTGGTAACTATGCTAACAGCGCTGGAGATCTGAAATTAGTTTTGAAAGATGGTACTTGCGATCTCTCTCATGTTAGTCTGGATATCAGCAAAAACTCGGCTATCAATATGTACGATCTTTTGCACGAGACAGGTCACACACTCGGTTTAGGTCATTCGATCGTTGCTGCCGCCATCATGTCCTACCATGGCTATGGAGCGACTTCACTCACCCTCGATGATGAATTCGCACTTGCGAGTCTCTATCCAGTCTCCGGCGAAAATCTACCGCCGGGTTGCGCGACGATTTCGAGTCATGCACCCAATGGGCACATGCTTTGGCTATTTTTATTGCCACTGTTTTCGACTCTTACCCCTAGAAGGGGAAATCGCTCACATAGGTGAACCTCTCTTATAGACGATCTTTCCCACTTCAGGCGATTCTCAAGCGAAGGGCTTCACTTCTCTGCTAATGATTTGAATTTTGGCGTAATTCAAGGCGAGAGGATTTGCAGGTCTCATTCCTGGCTTGCAATTGACCACAAGGACAGATTCTGAGCTATGAGTTCTGTATACACACCAGATACTTTACAAAAATCGATAAAATCAATCAGGACTTTAAGGGATAAATCGCGAAAACCAGCCTTTTCATTGTAAAATCAATT
>CAZOSN010000288.1:0-3109 GCA_964582405.1 uncultured Oligoflexales bacterium
ACTGGCGTCACAAGAATGATGAAATTGATTTTGTAGTCCAATATCGAGGTAGGATTCTTGGACTGGAAATCAAGACATCTCACAAAAGCACAAAAGGGCTGACGTCATTTCGCAAGGTATTCCCCGATAGTCGTTGCGAAGTACTAGACTATGAATCGGGCTCCGCTGCTAAGTTTTTGTGTTCAAATGTGATCGACTATTTTTAGCAGAACAGTCACTGGTCGTATTCAGGCTATCGGAGGTCACGGCTGAGGCCGCTTCTGATCCGCGCGACGATGCCTTTCTTGTGGCTTCCTACGGCGCGCTAGTTTGTTCGCTTGACGGATTGGTCCGTGCTGTCGATTCTGCCTAGTTTGCCACCTGAAGTTGGAAGTTTTCGCATCAGAACACGACTTATCAGAACGATGTAGCAATACTAAAACATGGCCCCAAGACCGGCAAAAACCAGCCCGTCAGGTTGTTGCCACCGATGCCAAAGCCAAAGCGAAAATCATCGCCGTTTTTGACTTCGGTTACCAACGACCAACCAAAGGCCTCATGAAATTGATGTCGCTCCAAACTTCAAAATCCATGCTACTGGCTTTGGAACTTAGCACGACAGATACGACCCAAACCACCAATGTTGTGATTTTTTGCCTTTTTCTCATGCCTCTTCACCTTCAGTCTTATCCCGAGTCGAAGTCGATACATCGACAGTATTATAGCCATCAAACTTCAAAAAATGTTGTGTAGTCAAACAAATCAGATTAGCGAAAAATTTTTGTTCCGCGTCTCCGTCCTTCGGCGCTTCTGTGGCGCTGCGATGCATATTTTTACCACAGAAGCGCCGAAGGACGGAAACGCGGAATCCTACACCACGGAGCAATTTTTTCGCAAAGCCGATTTGATACACTATAGTATTTCTTTGCGCTTTGATCTATTGCTCGGTGGTTCGTGCCTTGCTAGAACCAAAGGCACGGCGTGGGTTGGGAGCGTGCGCGGCTGGTCTTTAAAGAAGATTTCCAAGCCAAAGGTGCTTCAAGAACTGCTGCCAAGGCCATACCTCGATACCATCTTTTGTCTTTCGTTCGTCCCTATCTTGGGAGACCAACAAATAGCGCTGGCAAAGCTGTTCTTCTTTGAATGCTCGGAGGGATTTTAAGTGTTTATCCTTTACAGCCATGGTCGCTTTGATTTCGATGGCCAGAATCTGGCCGACAATACAATCAACTTCGAAATCTGAGGTCGAGCGCCAAAAACTCATGGGTTCGGTTCGGCTATGATAATGGAGATAGGCCCTAATTTCATTAATGATAAAATGTTCAAACCGCTGACCAAAGAGTGGTGATGATTGATCAATGGTTGTGATTTCTGCCAGTGAATTGGCTACGCCAATATCAAAAATAAAATTTTTTGCCCGGCGAATAGGTTTTCGTTTCAGTGAGAGTGTAAAAGCCGGCAGCGGGAATGCGATCAAAGTATCATAGAGAATTTCAAGGTAGTGGGCTATGGTTACATCAGATACACCGCAATCTTCGGCTATATTTTGTTTGACGATTTCCTGGCCATTGCTCTTACCGATCACCTCCAAAAATGTAGCAAATGGCCTCAGATTGCGGACCAAGGCTTCGTCTTGAATCTCTTGCCTTAGATAGGTTTGGCAATATTCTCGTAGTTCACGTAGGGGATCTGTACTTTGGTAGATGGAAGGCAGTCCACCTCGATTGAGGTAGGTCGCCAGATCAAAATCAGCTATTTCATTGTAGACAAGCGGCATAAGATGTGCAGTCCATGCTCGTCCGGCTAGGAGATTTGTTCCTTTTTTTTTGAGTTTGCGGGCGCTGCTACCGGTGAGCAGGAATGTCCAGGTTTTTTTTTTCATAAGCCTCTGGACTTCGTCCAGAAGACTTGGAAGCTTTTGCACTTCGTCAATGACAACAATCCGAGCGGGATTCTTTTCGAGAATGTCGCCAAGAAGTCTCGGTCTTTTAAGGAATTTGTCGAATTCATCGCCATCGAGCAAATCTATGACATAGGCATCTTGAAGTTGATTTTCGACAAGGGTTGATTTTCCGGTTTGCCGCGGTCCAAACAAAAAATGCGACTTTTTTGCTAATATTTCTCGTAAGTTGAGGATTCGTGAATACTGCATGGTGGTCTCTCGAACTTATACTTTGGAATATCATCATATTTCGAAGTATAGAATTGAATCAGAAAATGACCAAGGGAAATGGTGCGCGTATCGCCTTTGGCAGAGATGTGTCTATGTGAGCACGAGGGCATCGGGTTTACCCGAGCTTTTGAAGGGCATACGCTTGAAGGGGTGATCCGATGCCTTTTGGCCTCCCTATTTGGATCAAGTATCGTGTTAGGGACTTTTAGTTTCGAAAAGTGTCGGACAATGTTGGTGACTTCCATCAAAAATACGGGTGTATTCCTCGGGCGATTAGATCACGAGGGCCACAACCCAAGCGGCCCCGTTGAACCCACTGACCTAACGCTTCTTACTCTTTTTGATGCATTTAAATTTCATTTTGTATTGGTACCCGTTGTCCATGAAAGCATCGCCCATCAAACCGCCGAGTCCCACGACAGATCCTGCTCTACGCGTGGGACGATCGCCACCAAAAATCGCGACTGTCGCGCCGCCGTATTTGAGCGGGAGCAAATTAGCCAAGGGCAAAAACACATTTTTTGGCCGTTTTTGAGCAGGTAATTTTATGGAAAGGTGTTTTGGCCCATGAATTACCATGACCATAAATAAATTCAATAGATACCATAAGTTGAAGGATAAGTCGGAAAACTTGTCTGGCATGCTATTTGCCGATCAACAACTACCTTCCATTGCCGTCTAGTGTCGCGAGGGAAGGAAGTCGGGGCTAAACGCTGTCGTCTCAATCTGAGCTTATGCGAACTATGAGGAGCAATATCTCGCTCCGCGACCATCCCCAAAATTTCGCCTATGAATATGGGGATCAAGGACGCGGAGCGAAAACAAGCGGCCACAAATCTTGCTTATCCTCACAATACGTTCATCCGCGCGTAGCAATGGAGATAGCTAAACCGGTAATATCGAAAATCCCTGGAATAGTTTGAAGAAAAATCCCTAAAACAACGTGCTCGCTCTCAC
>CAZOSN010000289.1:0-3053 GCA_964582405.1 uncultured Oligoflexales bacterium
GGTGCGGGTCTCGGTGGAGGCCATGATGAACGAGAGCAAACCCTGAATCAACTTTTGGTTGAGATGGACGGATTCGAAACCAATGAAGGGGTCATTTTGATTGCAGCGACCAACCGCGTCGATGTTCTCGATCCGGCTTTGCTGCGGCCTGGGCGTTTTGATCGCACGGTCTATGTCCCAAAGCCAGACGTACGTGGGCGTCTTGGAATCCTCAAAGTGCATGCGCGCACCAGTCCGCTTTCTGATGAGGTCGATCTCAAGATCATCGCCCAAGGAACGCCTGGATTCTCTGGTGCCGATTTGGAAAACCTGGTCAATGAGGCTTCTTTGATAGCGGCGCGACTTGATAGCAAAGAAGTTGGCATGCGGCACTTCGAAATGGCTAAGGACAAAATTCTGATGGGTCCTGAGCGCAAGAGCATGCTGATCAGCGAAGATGAAAAACGCAACACCGCCTACCATGAGTCGGGGCACTGCCTTGTGGCTAAGATGATTCCGGAATCAGATCCGGTACACAAGATCACGATCATACCGCGCGGTCATGCGCTTGGGGTTACCGTACTTCTTCCGGACGATGATCGTTACACAATGACCAAAGAGGCGGCTGAGGGGCTTATCGCTTACGCAATGGGTGGTAGGGCAGCCGAAGAGCTCGTGTTTGGCAAGATCACGACCGGCGCTGGCAACGATATTGAGAAGGCGACCGACATTGCGAAAAAAATGGTGTGCAATTGGGGGATGAGCAAGACTCTAGGGCCTGTGGCCTTAGGGGGGCGTGGTCAGGAAGTTTTCCTAGGTCGGGAAATGCACCAAAGTCACGAAGCCTACTCAAACAAGATTCTAGAAGAAATTGACAGCGAGATCCGCAGTATCATCACTAAGGCTTATGATCGCGCCTTTCAGATTCTCAAAGACAACCGCAAAATTCTCGATCTGATGGCCGAAGCTTTGTTGATACGAGAAAGCTTGGGTTCCCAAGAGCTTGAAGACTTGATGGCTGGACATGCTATTATCACCGACGAAGAGCGCGCCGAGTACGAAGTTCGCAAAAACAAAGCGATGGAGGAATTCAAGCGCAAGTCATCCGACGACGAGAGTACCGCTGAAGTGCCGCACCTAGATGCGCCACTTAATGTTGCACCGCAGGGAACATGAGCTACCATGGCGAGCAACCGCGTAAACCTCATCATTGGGATACTGAATCTCACCCCAGACTCGTTTTCGGATGGCGGGTTCTTTGCAGCACCCGCGTCCGCAGTATCGCGCGCGCGTGAACTCTTGGCGCAAGGCTGTGATCTTATCGATATAGGCGCGGAATCTTCACGGCCCGGCGCGGATCCTGTTGATGCCGCCTCGGAATGGGCACGTCTTGAACCGGTTCTGAATGAGCTTGTCGAGGAAGGCTTGGGACCACGGATTTCCGTCGATACCTACAAAGATGACGTCATGATCAAAGCCGCTCTATTGGGGGTTGGAACGATCAACTGCATTCGTGGGGCGAATATTAGCGATCAGACGCTGCGGGCTTTGGCGGGTATGAATGTTAATTTCATCGCAATGCATATGAATGGTGAACCTCGTTCCATGCAGGCTAACCCGTTGACCCGGGCCTCGGCGCTCGCGTCAGTAGAGGAGTTCTATGCTTCGACAAAATCTCGGTTGCTTGCAATGGGCTTTGCTCCCGACCGCATCTGGCTTGATCCGGGCATCGGGTTTGGCAAGGACGATGAGGCGAATGTCGGTCTGATTAGGCAGTCGCTTCAGATGGCCGAAAATTACCCGATTGTGCTTGGTGTATCCCGCAAGTCTCTCCTGGGTCGCACTCTAGGGATTGCTGTTCCATCCGAGCGCGATGACGCGACCAAAATGCTTGAATTAGGAATCATGTGTTCTGGAGTAAAAGCGATCCGCACGCACGACGTGCGTCGGCTTCGCCATCTACGTGACTTGCTTGGTTCCATAGCTTGATCGGTTGTTGATGCAAAAGCGCAAAACGATGTGTCACTGAGGAGTGAAATGATGAAGGATCTCCCCAGTGCACTCAAGTCGCATAGTTTAATTTGAGGCTTGAATGTCAGAATTGCTCGAACAACTTAGCAACTGGTGGGCGATTCTCGATATTTTGATTATTGCGACCTTGATCTATCAGGTTGTCCTTCTGATTCGCGGAACCCGCGCGATGCAAATGGCCCTGGGTATTCTGATCGTGGTCGGTTCTGCTTTTTTGATCTCGCAGGTTTATCCATTGACCGCGCTTAAGTGGTTTATGGATAAATTTTACTCGTCGATTATTATTATTCTGGTCATTCTGTTTCAAGAGGATTTACGACGTGTTCTAAGCCGCATGGGCAAGAAAGGAATTTTGCCTTCGGGAGATTATGTTGCATCCAAGCAGATGCTTGACGAAATCACTCGCGCCGCGACCTCGCTCGCTGCAAAGCGCATCGGCGCGTTAATTGTGATCGAACGCAGTATAATTCTAACCCGCTACGTGGATGTCGGCGTGATCGTTGATGCTCGGATTTCGAAAGAACTCATCCTGTCTATTTTTCATCCTACCTCTCCAATCCATGACGGTGCGGTTATTATTCAGCAGGGTCGGATATCGGCTGCCGGTTGTTTTTTGCCTCTGACCAAGGACGAGGATGTTGATCCCAACCTTGGCACGCGCCACAGGGCGGCGATCGGCATTTCCCAGGAAACTGACGCGATCGTCATAGCAGTGTCTGAGGAACTTGGGGTATTTTCTTTGATTGTCGATGGCATCGTATCGCGCAACTTGGATTCCAAAGAGCTGCGCAAAGCACTGCGGAATCTCTTGAGTTTGCTGCCAGAGGAGGCAAAGGCAAAATTAGCCGAAGAAAAGACTCCGGTTAGTAACATGCGGATATTTCAGGATACCGCCAACAAAGACGGTGAAGCTTAAGAAGGGGCCGTAGTTGCGTTTTATTTTTCACAACTTTTGGTACAAGCTCCTTTCGCTGGTGCTTGCAGTCGTGATCTGGGCCATCATTCAGGGTGAGCAGGTTTTGGAGTTAAACCGCGAAGTTACG
>CAZOSN010000290.1:0-2949 GCA_964582405.1 uncultured Oligoflexales bacterium
TGAACCGATTCCGGGCAACAAATAGGTCTGAGATCCCAAACAGCAATGCACCAAGAAACACCAGGCCAAAGCTTTTTTGATCGGTCTGACCGTCCTCAGGCAGGGCGAAGGCAACAAGACTGGCAGCAAAAACCATGACATGGATTACGGCAAGGTAAGCCAAGACCAAACTGCGCAATCTCGTTAAAATACGAAAAAATATCACGGAAAACCCAAGCCAAGAGACAGCTGCAAGTCCGGCAATCGGGACAATCTGACTCGGATTAGGCGGGTTCATGAGCACCACGGTAAAAAATGCCAGAGTATAGAAAAGATGCCCCACAAGAAAGCTCACGATGCCGGCCATAACGCAGGATTTTTTCTCTAGCGCGAGCAAAATATCGCCCCACAGACCTGCGATAGCCCCCGCTAGGAGCCAACGGTCGTAGGCTTTGCTTGGATCAAAATAGACAGCCGCCGCGACAACAAATCCCAACGATGCCAGGGCCTTAAAGATGAGCGCGAGGCGTGGCCGCTGCTGTTTGTGAGACCAAAGCAACATCCCTGTTGAAATAGCAGTTGCAAAGGCTAGTAGCGGAAAGATCGGCATCGGTGCTCGCTCCGTTGAATAATCAGAGCATTGGCTGATTATTCCGCAAAAAGCAAGCACTTCGATGCTCGAAGGCCTGAGATCATGGATTAGATGCTAAACCCTAGCCCCGCACGAACGGTGCGCGTGCTCGCGAGGTTTCCTATGCGGATCTGATCTTTGGCATCAATGCCATTGTTGAACTCAAAGCGCGATTGGCCGATTTCAGCAAATACCTTGAGCATGCGAACCGGCATCACGCTGAGGCCCACCCATTCGCTGTGACCTCGTAATCCTTGGTGAACCGCGGGGTCCTCGGTTTGATCCTGACCTTTCATCGAATACCGTCCCCATACGGTGTAGTTTGCTCTCAGATAGGGCGTGATGTAAAAAATGGGCATCGGCGACCAGATTTTGAGTTCGGCCGCGGCTGACTGAAGCGACAATCGATCAGTTTTCGCATCCTTCGTCTCGCCACTGACTTCGGAGGTCAGTCCCGAAAAGCTTGCTCCGACCGACAAAGGTACCATCGGAATGGGACTTAGATTTAGAGCGAGCGCTTGACTCGAGGTTCGATCTTGCTCAGGAGCTCTCGCGAGATCAGCCTCAAAAATAGCAAACGCAGATGAAGCCAAAGAAAGGCCCGATAGAACCAGCGCGTGGCGCAAAATCCGAGTCATAAGCATCCTCCAGAATGGGTGACAAACAAACAAGCAAAATTGTACCACGATTGTCCGCTCGAGTTAGCAAAGGTAATATATAGTATAGTTAGTCGCTGGCACGAAACTCCGTTTCGTGCCAGCGACGTGTCCCGATCGAACGAAGTGAGGAGGGATCTCCCTCGGCAACATACTGAAATTACTTGCATGACTGGACCAGATCCTTCGTCGTTGCACTCCTCAGGACACGTCGCTGGCGCTTCTGTGGTGCTGCGATGCATTTTTTTGCCACAGAAGCGCGGAAGGACGGAAACGCAGAATCTTTCACAACGGAGCAATTTTTTTGCAAAGCTGATTTGATACGCTATATATCAAGGTAAATTTGCAGCTGCCGATCCGTCTTTTGGATAGCGAAGGTAAGCGATGAAATCAAGGTACTATGGATGGATTATCGCGGCAGGTTTCGTCCTGTCGCTCGCCAGCCATTTGACAGGCATCCTAAGCATCCAGCAACGGCCAGCCGAACCCAAACCCAATACAGCAAAAGTAAGCCTGGTGGTTACTGAAAAACCTGCTCCACCGCCACCACCACCGCCGCCGCCGCCACCGCCACCGCCAAAACCAAAAAGCATCACTCCTACAAAAACGGCCAAGCCTGCCCCTCCCGTTCTGGGTCTTGCCAAGGACTCCTTCGTAAAAGACGGCAAAGGACCGGCCATGCCTGCCGGCAACACGACTATGGTAGCGGATAAAGGCATCATTATGAAACCCGAGGATATCGCTCAGCTTGCGAGCGATTTGAGCCAAGATGCCAAGCTCATCCGAGACAGCGTCCAAAAAATTGACAAAACCCCGGAGGCGCTGGATGCCGGGCTCACGGGCCGGTTTGAGGTCGCGGTTTTTGTAAATACCCAAGGTCTAGTTACCTCGGCAAACCTCGACAAAAAAATTGGCTACGGCATGGATGCGCTCGTGGTCGCCGCTGCGCTCAAGGCACGCTTTCTACCACGACGTAACCCACAGGGAGTCCCCATCGAAGGCTGGAGCAGCATCGTATTCCGTTTTACCGAAGACTGAAGCCCTCCCAACAAACGATTTCACCTCAAGATTTCGCTAAAAATGCCGATCCCAGCAATGAGAGCCTGTTTAAATTGGGGCCATCTCCTATGAATTCCTTTAAAGAATTTCTGGCAAGACATTTTGAAAGCTTTTTTGTCATCGGTGTGATGTTGACCTGTGGCATTATTAACTATTTTATCGATCAAAAGCTCGCGTTTCTCAACTTCTATTACCTTCCTGTGATTCTTGCAGGATTTTACCTCAGCCGTGATTTCGTCCTTCAGATTACCGTTTTTATCGTTATCTCTATTGTTTTTGTCATTATAGTCTGGCCCAATGAGTTTATTCCGAAAGCAAGCCTCGCCGAAATGCGCACCCATGTGATTCTATGGGCAAGCTTTCTGATCACGACGGCGGGTTGCGTCGCGAAACTCCAAGGAAAGCTCTCGAACGAATTAGTTAAAACCAAATTCCTCGTCGAGGAACTGGAAACATCCAAAGACCAGCTGGCAGAGTCCCATGCTAAGCTGCTCTCCTATTCTGAGGATCTAGAAGGGCGAGTCAAAGAACGGACGCAGGCGCTTGAAAATGCCAAGAGCGTTGTGGAAGAACTCAAAGTCAAAGTTGAGTCCGCGCTTTACTCAACCATGGACGCCTCGGTCG
>CAZOSN010000291.1:0-2796 GCA_964582405.1 uncultured Oligoflexales bacterium
TCAGCACCTTCTGAGCCAAGGTATCGAGACGTTGGGCATCAGCCGCTCGCCCGAAGCGCACGATGTGTTTCTACCCTACAAGCTTAAGACCGCTAATCTGAGTGGCTTTCGTTTTGTTCAAGGTGATCTCAATCATGACTTGCCGGCAATCGTGAAAACCATCAGGGACTTTAAACCTAGTCATATTGTCGATTTTGCCGCTCAAGGAATGGTGGCTCAGAGTTGGGATTTTCCCGAACAGTGGATGCAGACTAATGTCGTCGCAAAAGTCGCTCTACACAACGAACTCAGAAAGCTCGCAAACCTAGAAAAATTCGTCCACGTTTCGACCCCTGAGGTCTATGGCCACACCGAGACCAAAATAGTCGAATCACGGAATTATAATCCCAGCACACCCTACGCGGTCTCCCGTGCTGCGACCGATATGAGTCTTTTTAGTTTTTACAAGCGGTATGATTTCCCTGTTGCGTTCACTCGCGCCGCAAATGTCTTTGGTGCTTGCCAGCAACTCTATCGCATCATTCCCAAAACCGTCTTAAGCTTGCTTTTGGGGCAAAAAATCCCATTGCAAGGCGGTGGCAAATCGGTGCGTTCCTTTATACATATCGATGATGTTTCGCGCGCAACCTTAGCAATCGCCATGTCTGCCACACCGGGAGAAATCTTTCATATTTCCACGGACCGGATGATTTCGATAGAAGCACTGGTGCGTTTAATTTGCGAGCAAATGGGGATGAGTTTTGACGAGCATGCTGAGATCACGCCAGAACGTCCTGGCAAGGATCTCGCCTATACTCTAGACAGCCAAAAAATCCGAACCACCTTGCATTGGCAAGATCAGATATCGCTCGAGAGCGGTATTAAAGAAGTGATCGGATGGGCGCGCGATTGCCTTCCGATCCTAGCAAAGATGCCACAGGATTATATTCACAAGCCGTAGGACGGAACATTCAGGTACTAACCCTACTGCGTTAAGTCGATGATTGCTGCGTTGCTTGCAGGGAGCCTCTCAAACTATTGACAAATCAAGCGTTTGTGGTAACTTTGTTGACACTGAACCATCAATCTTTTTTCCTTTATCCGACCGAGGACATATTCATGGCTCTGACCAATCAGTATGACTATTGTATCGTTGGCCTGGGACCCGCAGGGTTAACGCTTGCATATAATTTGTTGCGAGCAGGAAAAACGGTCATCGCCGTGGAACGAGACAATCGCGCTGGTGGTTTGGCAAAGAGCTACAATATCGACGGTAATATTTTTGACACAGGTCCCAAGCGATTCCACAGCGATGATGCGCGGGTCATCAATTTCCTGCTCGAGATTGCCGAAAAGGATTTGATGTCGATCGGGAGATCGACCAAAGTCTACTTTGCCAATCGATTCCTAGAGTGGCCGTTGGCTGGCAAGAGCCTCTTTAAATTGCCCAAGATGATCGGGCTCAAGTGTTTCATCGACCTCGCGTTAAAGCCTGACATGAAAGATATCACATCGTTTCGCGAATACATTATCTCGCGTTACGGTAAGACTCTTTATGAGACTTTTTTTGAGCCATACACGTCCAAATTTTTGCGCTGGAATCCAAACGATCTGCATTCCGATTGGGCTTCAACGGGCATCAACCGAGCGGTTGTTGACAAAAGAATCAAGGCGAATGCTCTCGCGGATCTATGCCGCGCTGTATTGTTGCCGCAGAAAGTCGATACTGAGTTCCTCTATCCAACCACCGGTGGATTTGGGGGCTTTTTTGACAAATTGTACACACTTTGCAACTCCTACGACGAAATGGAGTGCATTTTTAATACCAAAATCAATGCGATCAATCGGCTCGATCGTGGGTTTTCGCTGAGAACGACCGACAATCAGGAGTTTACTGCCGATCAGCTTGTTTGGTCAGGCAATGTCAACGACCTGCACCGGTTGATCACGAAAAAGCCCGCACGGATGAATTTCCTCAACACAGTGTTTTACAACATAGTTTGCCGCGCGGATGGGGTGGGCAAAAATCGCGCGCAGTGGATCTATGTAAGCTCAGGCAACACTATGGTGAGCAGAATCACCTGCATGAAAGACTTTGCTGACTACACCTGCAAAGAAGGCTACTACAATTTCATTTGCGAGGTTACGGACTCCCAGGCGAATCCTCTCTATTTCAACAGCCCAGAGCGCAATACCGATCAGGTCATCGATGAGCTCTGCAAAATGGGTTTTATCAAAAACCGACTGGCCATTGAACGAGTGTCGTGCAACAGCATTCGGGATACCTACCCAATCTACTGCAAGAGCTATATGCGCGATTTTGCAGAGGTTCAAAAGGACATCAAGGATTTCTCGGACCAAATCCATTTGCTTGGTCGCTTGGGGGCCTTCTGGTACAACAATTCCGATCACTCGATCCGCATGGCTTTGGAGTTGGCGGAAAAATTAATCAATAATGCCGACCATAGTTTCGATTACCGCGACTATTTTGGTGGCATCGTGACGAGCAAGGGTTTGTATTCATGCTGCTAGATTCGCTTCTTATCGTGGGTGGTGCGAATGGGATCGGTCTTGCGGTTTTAAAAAAAGCTTTGAAAATAGCCTCACGCGTCCTGGTCGTCGATCGGGATCAGGCAGGCCTCGATCGATTGCAGCAGGATCGGGTCGAAACACTGCGCATGGAGTTTACCAAACGCGAGGAAGTTCTGAGCTGCATCGAATGGGTTAAGGCCCGTGTCGGCAAAATTGATGCGGTGGTTATCACGGCGGGCATGCATCATACCTGCCCTGTAGAATTTCTCTCGGATAGCGCCATTG
>CAZOSN010000292.1:0-2758 GCA_964582405.1 uncultured Oligoflexales bacterium
ACACCAAAAACCGTGGCTAACGAGCTGAGCAAAATCCTACTAACCATGTTACCCTACTCCTCCCAGACCTGATCGGTCTGCTTGGTTTATAAATCCCTGTCGGTCTTCGGGTATTTGAACTTTATGGTTTTTTTTCCAAGGTCCGGTTCGGCCAATTATTTCATGGGGATAGTGGGGAATGGAAAACTGGCATTTTTTGGTTCGATTTTTCTGACAATCGGGCTTTTGGATTCTTTCTAAAAAAGCGCAGTATATTGCGTGCCGAGGGTTTTATTCGTCGTTTTTACGAGGTAAGCAAGGCATCACTTCCAAATTTTTTTTGTGCGGCTGTTATTTGATCTATCAAAATATCGGAGCCTAACCACCGAGGCGCTGAAGGACGGAAGCGCGAAAGAATTGTTATGTTTATTCACGAAGAGAGTTTGAGCTTGGCAGAGCCTGAGATGGCGGCCTTAAAGGCCTTCGCTCATCCGTCGCAGCGTTTTGTCAAATTCCTCAAGGGCGGTTCGTACGCGAGGAGAAAGCTTGAGATGCCTTTCATCCGTATAGATCGGTTCGTCGGGGTTTAAGACTTGCCGCTCCAAAAACACCTGGACGAGCGCAAAAAATTCGCCCTGCGACAACTGCTTGCGCATGCGGGTCAGCCTTTCGCCGATGATGCAAAGCGCATCGCCGGTTACCCGGTAGCGGTTGATCCGCGAGGCGCGCTCATTGACTTCTGCCAAAATCACATGCTCAGAGACACCTTTGTAAGCCGCCGCAAACCGAATCAGCCCAAGGTAACGCTCTTGCAATTTCTTAATCTCATAGCGCCGGCGCACCGAAATTTTGAGATCCTGGGGGCGTGCATACCCCGAGCGCATGAGTTTCACCACTTCCTGAGCCGAAAGGTCGCATAGTCCATTTAGCAGATACTGGCGCGGCAGCTCGCGCAGCAGCTCCCGGATATTGAACACGGCAGGCCGGGTTTTACCGTCGGGAACTTTTTCGAAGCCCCGGCTTGCCACAGCTTTTTCTAGCACCGCCATCGAATGAGCAAAACGCTTGACCTGACCGCGTTCGTGCTTAAGGATCAAAGCCAAGGTCGGCTTAGCGAAGCCTACCCGTTCCAGGGTAAGTTCAAGTTTTTTGGCGTTAAAAGCCTCGTCGAAAAACTTATGCACTTTGGCTTTTTTTAAATAGTATGAGTGGTTGCGTTTTTTGCCGGTCTTTATGAAATCGACGATCTGGGCAAACGAAGCAATGATGTGATGGGCCTTGTTTTTTTGCTCTTTGATATTGGTCGACCAACGGCCATCATCATCAAACCGGTACATATGGTGAAAAAGACCAAACTGCCGAACCGAACCGAAATCGATCACACCACCATCGGCAAGAACATTATCACCGTCCCAATCAAGCCAGCAAAACACATACTGTGCTTCAAAAACCGCGCACACCTCGGCGAAGGACAAAGCCACACGCTCTAGCATGTATTCATAGCGGCAGGCGCCTTGTGGGAGCGGGGGCCAGCTTCGGTTTTGAAACTCGCGGTCGATATAGTAGTCAATAATATGAGTAAGGCGCGTCCGTTGGCCCTGTCTCAGGTGGTTGAAAAAATGCGAAGGGCGAAGCAGATTGAGCCCTGCCCGCACGGTGACACCAAATGTTCCCGGAAATTCGATCACGCAGAGCGTTCGCTCGGCTTTGATGCCATTGCGATTGAAAATCTCCGAAAAAAGAACATCAATGACGCCTTCGCTTAGCTCAGAGTAGCCACAACCATAGGATACGGTCTTATCCCCAGACCGATAAAATACCTTGTTGATCGCTGAGGCGGGCGAGAGGCAGGTTGCGCCCGTGCCGCAGCTTGAGATATCCCAGACCCTCCCATCGGGGGCCTGGTGCAATCCGTTCCATAAGCTCCGCCCGTCACCAGAGAAAACGCCGCGTTTATTTGGATGCTGCAGCTGCAGGTAGCGAGTAGCCATATAGGTATTTTTTTTGATATCGCTCTTTTCAAACTTGACCTGGTGGGCCATATCCCATTCGTTGATGATGATAATGCCAAAGGTCTCGCACAATACCCTGTTAAGTTCTGGATTCATGACCTCGGGATGATTTTTGGCAATGAGGCCCATTTCCTTGGCTAAGCGAAAATTAAAATAGGCGACCTTGCCACCTTTCCGCTTGCGCGCGTTGTACTCGACATAGGTGCCAGGCGCCGCAGATTTGAGCGGATGCGACCCATCAATCAATCCGATTTTGGAATAATCTTGTGTCTGCAAAATATCCTGTAAGCGCTTGACCGTCATCCGTCCTCCCAAGCGGCTGATCGGTGTTCTCCGCCAAAACATGAAGTGATAATTAAAAAAAATAGTTATTTCAATAAGATACAAACTTCCATCTTGCCTCACAAGAGCAGGGTTCTATAATAGCGAAGACTGAAAAATTGCCGATGTGCCAATAACAATTTGCAGGACTCGTGTGATGGGAAATTTTGCTAAGCCTTTGCAAAAGCAGTGGCTCGATTTTTACTTGGATCGTCTGCGTGAGATTAGCACGCAAAAGATCGACAAGGGTGCCGCACCTAACCGGGTGCTTGATCTTATCAAAGGCGTGGTCTCCGAACTTGAGGAGCAAGAAGAGCGCGACCGACTCAACCGAATCGTCAAGCTTGAGTCTATGAAACAGCACCTCAAGGAATTCGGAAGCGCGGACCTTATGCAGCCAGAAGCCCCCTAAGAGCCTGTTTAAAAAGGGTCCGTTTTTGATTTTA
>CAZOSN010000293.1:0-2667 GCA_964582405.1 uncultured Oligoflexales bacterium
GAACTATTTGAAACAACTAGCCAAAATCTAACATTGCTTAAATTGCTTACGATCCGTAAACTCAGCCTCGCAAATCACCTTGAATTGGACCTCAGGTGGTGGGACGACCGCGGGCTATAGGATAGCCTATCAATCGGGAGCGACCGCTCCAGCAAACTGCGCCTCGGGCACGCAGATCAGCGAGGGCTCGATCTCAGGAACCTCGCATGCGGTGACAGGCCTCACTCACGAAACCCAATACAGTTTCCGCATTTGCGCGATCAACGCCAATGCCACGCCGAACGCCTCAAGCGGGGTGACGGCGCAGGCCACGACTCAAAGTCTAGCGGCGCCTTCTGATCCGACGGGCCCTGCGGCCACGGTGAATTCGGCGTCTCAGATCACGCTTGCTTGGACCTCAGGGGGAGGCACGACCTCAGGCTTGGTCCATTGGGCATCCGACACTGGCTGCAACCCTACAAAGGCGAGTTCGCGTGAATTTCGAGTTCGCCTTGAAATATCGTTACCGCGCTGCCAGCTAGAAAAACCCTTTGATCTCGCATGCGCAGGCGAAGGATGCCACCGCGCTTGGAAGCTTGATAGGCGAGGAGGTCTGGCTTATCAAGTTTCGCAGCCCAAAAGGGCCCCAAGGCGCAATGGGCAGATCCAGTTACGGGATCTTCGTCCATGCCGAGTTTGGGTGCAAAACAGCGAGAAACAATATCATAATTGCTCGAGGCCCGGCTTGTTACCAAAACCGATTCGCAGTCTACTGCGCTTAGCGCTCGGAAGTCTGGATCAAGGCCGCGGACGATAGACTCGCTTGCGACTTCCACCACATACTCGTCGATGGTCGTTTGGAGGCCTACGAATAGAGGAGGTTCTTTGAGGCCAAGTGCCTCGAGAAGACCCTCGGGAACGGGGCGCGGGTTAATGTCGATTTTGGGGAAATCAAGTTCGATAAGCGAACCGTCTTTCTGAGCATAAAGCATCCCACTCATGGTGCGGAATGCAAGTTTTTTGTCGGCCGGCTCGATGCCAAATTCCCAAAGTATGTGCGCGCTGGCGAGCGTGGCGTGGCCGCAGAGGTTTATCTCTGATGTCGGGGTGAACCACCTTAAATGATAAGCCGAACCCTCCGGCACCAAAAATGCGGTTTCAGAATGCTTCAATTCGCAGGCTAAATCCTGCATCCAAGCCTCGTCCTGAGGCGAGGTGGCCAAGCAAACGGCTGCGGGGTTGCCGGCAAAAGGCTGTGTGGTAAAGGAATCGACCTGAAAAATTTTTAACATGCTAGGACCTTTCCGTCTTTGCCGCTCGATAGGGAAACTTGAAAAGTTGATAGCAGATTTTTATGCAAGTGGCTACCTTGACGAAACTTGGCTGACTTGATAATCGAGGAATCGATGCAAGTTTTTGACCTACGGTAAAGGAATAGAAAAACCAAATGCTATTGAAATGGATCACCTGTCAGGTTCATCCCGAAATGAGATACGCGTTCTCCAAAGCCCAGGAGCAATGGCGTTCGATTGAAGAGGCCGATGGTTTTCAGGGGCAATTGGGAGGCTGGGATATCAACAATGACCAGTCGCATGCATTTATTCTTGGATTTTGGACTCACCGCGGCGCCTACGATACTTTTATGCGGCAGCTGCACGATCAAGTAACTAAAAATAATCAACAAGACCAAACCTATCATCAGATCTCAGTCGGCCTATTTGAATCTCACTTTCCGATAGAGGGTCAAGATGGCGATCTTGCATCGGCCTATCAAAACGGTCGGTTTCTACGTGTAGCGGATTGCCATGTAAAACCAAGTCGCATCGATCACTTCCTCCAAGTTCAACATTCGATTTGGATCCCAGGAATGAGAAAAGCCCCCGGTATGTTAGGTGGATCCTTCAATCGCGCGCTCCATGAATCCAATCGATTTCTCGTGACTACAGTTTGGGCCAACAAGGATTCGCACGATCACTATGTCAAGGAAATGCTCCCCAACTTACGACAAGCAGCCGCGGTTACCGACGATCTCGATGCCATCGCAGGTCGATTTATCAAGCTCGAAGACTCTTGGCTGATCCGACCGCTTCGCTGAGAACGCGAGCCCGCGGGCTCGACGGCTGGCCAGATGACAAGCGGCCACGGCAGGCGCGGCTACCAAGAAACAAACTCCATCATGTCCCGGAGATTTGCGGAAATACTGGAATTTCAAAACAATCCTCAATAGTCCGCCCCCCTTTTACAACACGGGTGGCATCGATCCGCCAAAGAATCCTTCGGCGGCTGCCCTCGAAACTAAGCGGCTTATCGGGAATCTCAAGATTGAGAGTCCCCGACTTCTGATCTAGCCGGTCCTTATGGAAGAGGCGCTTCTCGAAAAAAACATGTTCCTCATCGGGATCGTCCCCTCCATAAACTTGTTCCATCCCACGCAAGAAAATGGTGAACGCCATGTTTTTCGGCTGCGTCCTTGTAAACTCCCAATTCAAGACGGCTCTCTTTCCAGGATGGAGATACCCCCCCGAAATATGACCTCGCATGGGCACCGTCAACATACTTAGCAAGGCTTCGGGTATATGACGCACGCCACGTAAGGTAAAAGCGAGAATCCCGGCAAATAAAAGACAAAGAAGAATGTTGGACTAAGCCGCTGCGCGGCAGAGGTCCGTGGTGACTCGGTCCTCGTCT
>CAZOSN010000294.1:0-2664 GCA_964582405.1 uncultured Oligoflexales bacterium
GACTTACGCCCTAGCGCCCTGGGCTCCGTAGGCTTATTTCTTAGCCTCTTCGTGCTTGGGGGTATCCTTGACGATATCAAGCAGCTCAACTTCAAACACTAGCGCTGCACCGGGGGCAATTTTAGGCGGTGAGCCAGCCTCGCCATAGGCCAGATCGCTTGGGCAGAATAGTTTAGCCTTGCCGCCAACCTTGATTTTTTGAACACCTTCGGTCCAGCATTTGATGACCTGATTCAGGCCAAACACAGCGGGTTCCTTGCGTTCGACCGAGCTGTCGAACACCGTGCCATTAGGCAGTGTGCCATGGTAGTGAACTTTGACTCGGTCGGTGGCCTTAGGGGTATCGCCTTTGCCTTCGGTGATGGTCTGGTAGACCAGGCCTGAAGCGAGCTTCACAGAGCCCTTTTCTTTGGCAACTTTATCAAGAAACGCGGCGCTTTCTTTTTGGGTAGATTCAAAGATTTGCTTCATCCGCTTGCCATGCCATTCGCGAACTTTGCCTTGGTAAGCTTCCATATCGACCACGGTTTTACCGTTTTTGGCTTTGTCGGTGAAGCCTTGGATCACAAAGTTTAACTCTTGCTCATTTAGGCCAAATGGTTCAAGGTTGCGTCCGAGCAGCATGCCTAGAGTATAGAGGACCTTTTCGTCTTCGGACTGTGGGGCAGCCGACCAGGCTAGCTGGGAGACCATGAGGGCGCCAAGGAGGATAAGTTTTCGTTTCATAAATTCACTCACCTATGTCAGTTGTGGAATAACAAGACAGGGGAAGATATCACAAATACTGATAACCGCTACTGCTTTGATGCGTTTACGTTAAATGACCAAAATGTCCGGGACTGGCATCTTTGATGACGGAAATACCTTGCATTGAAAAAAATTGAATAGGCGGTTACTAGCTAGGTGATCTAAAGTTTTTGGTAGACTTCACATCGTCTGGAATATTTTTTTTGTAATCTGAGGAGATGCGCTATGCAGGGAATCTTTAATTTCGTTTTGTCTTTTTGCCTAACCACGACCTTTACCGGAGTGTCCCCGGGGCCGCTGGATTCCCGAGAAAAACTGATTGAGATCAAAGTCGAACCCTTGAACAACGAGATTCAAAATGTCCACCTCGATCTTAGCGACGTAGGCTCCATCATCAATTTTGTTCGCCAAGGAAGCAATGGCGTTCAAGTTATCCCAGGCAGCGATCTTCAAAAGGGTGAAGTCGTCGTTGCCCGCGCGTCGGACCATGATGCCCTGCTGCTGAGTTGCGTTGGGTGCTCGATGCAGGATGGTGGGATTCTCAAGTTGAAATATCTAGACAACGGCGTCTTCAATTCCTACAAGACGGTGCAGTACCGCCTGGTTCACGCACCGCTCGCCTGGGAATTGTACACCATGGACGATATCCAGATTCGCAATCTAACCGTCCTGTCGCGCACATTTGCCGGCAAGGTGGTCGGTATCAAGGAAATCAAGGTGAATGCTTATTAATGCGGACAGTTTGATTCCGCACCGTCCTGGGTTCTCGGACTCCTAGTCAAACAGGAAACCCAGGCGGTAGGGCCTTCTCAGACGGAACCGAGTGAGCTGCCCAGCGCACCGAGCATTCGGCCGCTGGAGCCCGGACGGGATCACGGCTCACCGACCCGCCTCTCCACTTGCATTTGAAATAAAGCCGCGATAATCCACTAATCCGAACTTGTCGGGAAAACCTGGATATTGAAATGAATCATGGTGTCGGCGGACGCGCTTTCGAGGTCTGCCTGCATCTTGTGGATGGCGTCGCGGATCTCAGGGAGTTTACCCCTGAGGGTTGCACGCTGAACACTGAGCAGTGTTGACTCTATGAAGGCCTCGTCGGTTCTTTCATGCCAGGCATCGAGTTGCCTCAATGCATTGAGCAGAGATTCCTTTAGGTAGTCCTTGAACGAGAGACCATCTTCGCTCCCCAAAAAATTTAAGTGATCCTTGAGCAGGTAAAATCGTCCGTCGCGTTCCTCGATAAGATGCATCGATTTGAGGTGATGCAGAGCGTAGTCGAGCTCGATGCTTCGCGAGACGCCGTAGTAGTTCCTGAGGTCCTCGCGCATCGGCTGATTTTTGAACAGGCCAAAGGCTACAAAAACCTCGAGGGCAAAGAACAGGCCTTGAACTTTGGGCATAATTTGAACCGACATGCCGAGAGCCTTGCGGTAGGCATTGATTTCGGCATCGAGGTTTTGCAGCTCAGTGGGTTGGTCTTCGGTATCACGCTTCAGAAGGAGGACAAACAGGTGTTTGGCGCTATCCTCGAGCCCAAAAACCTCAGCCATGCTATCCCAGTAGCGCGCGTTGAGGTTGCGCCTTCCCGAGAGGACATCGGACAGATAACCTTTTGATGCACCGGTTTTTTTGGAGATGACCCCAAGCGAGAATCTGGCAAACCGACTCTTCCTCGCCTCGAACAGAGTTTTTAGGGCCTCGGTGGCAGAATGCGCCTCGATCAGGATTCGTCGCCTCTCATAGAACCAGTCTCTCTCTGCCATGTCATGCTGATTACCCAACGAAACTCCTGTTTTGCGACTTTCTAGCGGGCTGTCAGGGCTGATTTTGGGGGTTGGCGGCTCTGACAGCCCACGAGTAATTTTATCATGGTTTCAAAGCATTAGGGTGTTCGCCAGGATCAGATTCTGCGAA
>CAZOSN010000295.1:0-2654 GCA_964582405.1 uncultured Oligoflexales bacterium
CGTAAGAAAATCATCTCGGCAACTATATTAATGCCATTCATAAAGTAGAAAACAAAAGCAATGCATAATGATTTTAGACTGTTTTTAAAAATCTCTCATTTTTGAATCAGGTCCAAGCAAAGGAGACGATATGAGTCGGCTAGTGAAACTCACATTGGTGGGATGGCTTGTGGGTACCCCTGATCTCGGCGCTGCCAAACCGATTGAAAAACCCGGGGAAGGCCCCAGGAACCCCGCTGAACACAGCGGTGCAAAGGCGCCACCTGCCTTTAAAACTCCGACCTGCGAGCCCATGCCACATACGGATCACTGCTATTTTCTAGACCAGCGCATTAACGAAGCATCGGGGCTTGCTGCGAGTTTATTGAATCCCGGCGTACTCTGGACTCACAATGACAGCGGACCCGCACAGGTTTTCGCAATTAACGTGCGTGGCGAAATTCTCGCCACGGTGCAATTGGCAAATGCCTCGAATCTTGACTTTGAAGATATCGGAATCATCCGGCGTGGCGCCGATAACTTTGTTGTCGTGGGCGATATTGGCGACAAAGACAAGCGTCCAGGAGAAATATTTGCCTATCGGTTTCAGGAACCTACAGTCGATCAGCATAAACGCGATGAATCGCTGAACCTAGCAAAGGTCGATAAGCTCACATTGACCTACGATAAAAAGCTTGGAGTCTTGAATTTTGAGAGTCTCATGATTGATCCGAGGCAGGGTGATCTCTATATTTTTCAAAAGCGCGGCCATATGGTGTTTCGTGCAGCTTCTGGCGCCTTTGCCCAAGCAAACTCAGTTTTGGGGCTGGAACTAATCGCCACCGCTGGCCCTTGGTCGAAAAAGCCATCGGGAGCGAGTTTTTCGCCACTTGGCAGCGAATTTATCGTCCGTGACGAGAAAACAGCGTGGCTTTACCAGCTCAGACCAGATCAGTCGGTGGAGAACGCGCTTGGCGCCGCACCTGCAGCTATTATCCCGATGCCAGACGAATACAATGGCGAGGGCATTGCATTCGATGAATTGGGGCAAAATTTCTACACCATTAGCGAGACCAAAGGGAAGAAATCCGAAAAAATAGAGACTCCGATTTGGTTTATTCAGCGCGCCTTATAGGTAATACACTAGCTTCGGATCGTCAAGGTTGGTCTTGCCTATATATTTTTCGAGGCGCTTTCTGGAATCGCCCTCGAATTTGTCAAAGCGGATTCCATAGGCTAGATGCTCATCATCGGAATCAGATTCCATCTTGCGTACAATTGTTCCAGAAACCCTTATAGGTTTTCTGGCGTGCGGTAGAACAAAGGTCATTTCAACGGAAACTTCAACCTCGAGTTCTTCACTTGCCACCAAAAGGAGGCCGGTCTTTGAAATGTCGCGGACTGTACAGGCCATTTCGCGGTCCTTGTAGCGAAATTTTACGTCTCCATCAAAACCGAAGCGATTGTCGTCGCGTGTTTTTTGATCAAGCAGTGCCCGAAGTTTTTCAATGAAATACTGGCGCGGGATAGGCTGTTCCACAAATAAATCCATCCCGGCTGAGGTCAGTTCCTTAAATTTTTGAGGTTTTGATCTGACGCTGGTAAAGACAAAAGGGATGCCCTTGGTTTCCTCTTGCTTTTTAAAATGCTGCAGGATGGCAAGTCCGTTGATCTCTTTGAAATCGTCATTGATGACGACAATATCGATGCCGCCATTCTTAAGAATGCGTTCGGCATCTTGAAAATTCGTGGCTGACTTGATATTAACGCCGATTTTGCGATAGCCGGCTTTGTCCAACTCAGAAGTGATCATTTTGTCGTCAATGGTTAAAATGGTAAGGTTATCGTTGCTGGCCATATTTTGCCTTTCTCAATTTGGCTGCCCCCCGTTGGGCATGCCCCTAGATCGGTAAAATGAGTTGGGATTTAAGTTTTTTTTGTGATTTTTTAGCAACTCTTTGTTTTATAGGGATTTTTATTGAAAACCCGAACGATATCGGATTACAAGCATTGAAGAACAAAGTTCGACTCGATGATTTGATGGTTGCCCGTGGCCTGGTAGGCTCGCGCAAAGAAGCTTTTGCTATGATTTTAGCCAAGGAAGTCATCGTGGACGACCAAAGGGCCGTTACTGCTAGTGCCACGTATCGCAGCGATGCTCAAATCAGGCTTAAAGCCCAGGGGCGCTATGTGAGCCGCGGTGGAGACAAGCTGGAAGGGGCTCTGGCTCATTTTGAACTGGTCGGGTTTATGCCCGGAAAAACAGTTCTTGATGTCGGCGCATCGACCGGCGGATTTACCGACTGCTGCCTTAAGCATGGAGCATCTCAGGTCTATTCGGTGGATCTTGGCTCTAATCAGCTTGCATGGTCGCTAAGGAACGATCCCAGGGTGGTCGCATTCGATAAGACCGATATCCGTAGCTTCCAGAGGCCTAAAGGAGTCTTATTTGACCTTGTGGTCTGCGACGCTAGCTTTATAAGTCTGTCCGATATTTTGCCTGCCATTCTAGATTTGGCCCCAGACCCTTCGGCAAAGTACCTGCTGCTGGTGAAACCACAGTTTGAACTCGATCCTAAGGTGGTTCCCAAGGGGGGAATTGTAACCTCGGAGGCCGATCAACTGGCCGAAGTGGCCAAAATTCAAGCAATGCTAGAAGCTTTTCAAATCAAGTC
>CAZOSN010000296.1:0-2622 GCA_964582405.1 uncultured Oligoflexales bacterium
AATTCAGACCTGGTCTTGCGCGCCTAGAGCATGAGAGTTTGGCCAAACTTTGGATCTGGCTGCGCGTCGGGCGATGCGAGAAGGTGCAGCTCGTACCCGGTTAAAAAATCTAGGTGGAAGTCGGATAGAGCTTGACTATCTGACAGGCACTCCAGAACTGCGTGCTGCCTTGTGGGAGACTTTGAATCCGCCCTCGAGCCTGCCACCTCTCCAAAACCTCTTCACCCATTTTGCTGCGAATGTCTTGGAGCTTACGGTTAGCTTTAAGCTAGATAGGGCGACCCCACATGATGAGGAGTTTTCGACCGACCTTAAGATATTTGATAAGCAGGTTCTCGTCACGATCACCCGCTTTGCCCAATCGCCGTCTTATGGCGTTGATATCCGAGATGCCAAAGACTGCGAATTTAAATTTTACCAAATTGACAGTGAAGGCGCGGGCAAACGAGCTTGCCAAATGGACGAGCAGCATCTTGCTCGCTTGAAACGATCGGAAGCATATCAACATCCGCTTTATCGTCGCCTTGTGGGGCAAGGTACAGAATCTAACTGACTGATACCAGGCTGTTATAGTCTCGATCTAATCCTAATTTTGGAAGGATTGACGACGACGAAGCATCCGAAAAGATCGGGTCCTTTTTGCTGAACCAAATCTCGTATGGCCTCTGCCATTCCCTGTCTTGCGGTAGCAGGAAAGCGGATCAGGATTATACCGCCGTGCTTTTTTTGATGAGCGTAAACTAAATCGCCAAAATCTCGGTCTTCGGTAATTAGAATTCTGCCGCTTGTGAGTGCCATCTTGATGATGTTGGCATCCGTTTCGCCGGATGCTATTTCAGAGATTGCTTCAACGTCGTAGGAAGCGCTGCGTAAGCATCGAACGATGGCGAAATCGCAGGACTCATCGGCAAGGAATTTCAATTTCATGCTTTGACCGCTATAGGAAGGTGCTCTTCGTGAGCCAGGGATTCAGCGGCGTAGAGCAGCGCGGCCTGAATATCATCCTTAGTGAGCTTCGGGTAACCATCCAACAGCTCATCGACGGTGCAGCCTTCACCCAATTTGCGAACGATGAGTTCAACTGTGATGCGAGTGCCCTTGATAACCGGCTTGCCTAACATTATGGAAGGGTCGATTTGAATCTTGTTTGCAATGCCCATAAAAGCCCCAATTGGTTGTCGCGGATCTCCACGCTGTTGTCAGCAGGCTTGCAGTTTGACTGCCGTGTTCATCGTATCGGAAAACCTTTTAAATTTCATGAGTTTTTGGCATCTCGAAAAGATCATTCATTACGGTATGTTTTTCGTGGCTTCAAGCCTCCCATAAGCTTGATCACCGCACTAGATTCGAGATTTCAGGCTAATTTCGGACAAATACTCATAACTCGAAGGCCGCAGGTTCAAATCCTGCCTAAGGCGTCAAAAATATTGATATATTCAACTATTTAAATCGTTCAATAGCTGCCCTTTACCGAAATCGCTGTCTTTTTGCCTCAAGCAGTTGTAATCGAGGATGGCTTCCCCCAACTTGACCATTGCAGTTCTGAAGGACACGAGCTATGGTGCCGGTCGCTAAACAGTCAACACCTTAGGGCTAGGACCATGACCTACGAAGCGCTTCAGCATCCTATTCGATGGCTTTTTTTACTCCATGCTCTTTGTGGAACCATTGCGCTTTTGGTTTTTCTGGTCCCACTGTTGTCGAAAAAGGGCGGCAAACTGCACACCCGGGCGGGATGGATCTACTCCTACGCGATGATATTTGTTGGTGCTTCTGCCTTTGTCATTACGCCGTGGCGGGCTTTTTTTGATCCCGAGAGGACTTCGTCATCGGCTGGTTTTGCCGTATTTTTATTCTTTATCGGCGCTTTCACACTTTGCGCGTTGTGGTATGGCCTAGTGGTTTTGAAATTTAAAAAGCGTCGGGAACCGAGCCGCACTATTTTGCACCTTGGCCCGCCCCTGGCTCTGGTTGTACTTGCCCTTGCAACCCAGGTGCTCGGAGTCATTCAAGGCAATGTCTTGCTGATCGCTTTTCCGTTTCTTGGATATTTATCTGCCAAGGGGCAGCTTAAATATTGGCTTGGAAGTCCTAGCTCCAGGATGCATTGGTGGTACGAACATATGAATGGTATGTTCACTGCCTGTATAGCGACGATCACGGCCTTTTTAGTCACGGCGCTGCCGCGTCTATGGCCCGGTTCCATAGCGGAATCTCCGCTCTTGTGGATTGCTCCCGGAGTCATCCTCGGCACTGTTCTGAATCGTTGGACGGCTTTCTACCGTTCCAAGTTCGAGGAAAAGGTCATTGTCGCGTCTGGCACGGAGTAACAGCGCCGAGAAGGGCGTGCGGTGCCATGATTATTCGCAGTCACTACATGAATTCATCCTATCTTGAGCTTTTGCACCTTCTTTTCAAGTTCCTGTAGTCGAGTCTTCAGCTCCTCAACGGTATCAGCCTGGTGGGCGATCTTGAAAAGTACGCTATTGATATAGGTCTGATAGGGTAAACCTTCCTGGCCTGCCTTGATCCTTAGTTTCTCCAAGACATCTGATGCGATGCGCAGTGAGATTCGCCTCTCCTTGGTTTTAAGCTGGGAGCGAAGTTGGTTCTGCTCATCTT
>CAZOSN010000297.1:0-657 GCA_964582405.1 uncultured Oligoflexales bacterium
CTTGCCCGCGATCGATCGGAATCAATGGACGTTTTCCGTCCGGAATCGTTGCCTGGATTGACCGGAATACGCATTTGGACTCGCAGGGGTATGAATGCATCCACTTTTGTGATCGTTCCAGAAAACACCAATCGAAAGCGCCAACCTGTGGCTTGAAATGAATGGAAAGGCGATCCTCAGCCTCCCCTCTCGGTCGATGCCTTCCATCTTCTCTTCGTTGCCTCAATCTGTATTGGACTTGTATGTCAAATACCTGCGCGAGAAATTTACTCACACAAATCCTAACGAAATTTTCACTTGGGAAAAGCTGCAAACGAAAAACTGTAGTTGATTTTAGTAAGGAAAAGTTGGTCGGGGAGACAGGGATCGAACCTGCGACCTCATGCTCCCGAAGCATGCGCGCTACCAGACTGCGCTACTCCCCGCAAAGTGAGGTAACGCGAATACTGCCAATTTCTTTTCTCGTCAGCAAGTAATATGTGTTGCCACCCAAATCAGATCGATTCCATAGGAGGTTTGGCTGGGCTGCTGTCTAAAGCTTTCTTCACTGAGCGGTCCAGAGCATCGACCCATATATCGAATTCCTCCGTTACCGAGCCCTTACAAAAGCATTGTGCCGCATCTCATAGCCGATCGTTGTGTCAGGCCCGTGGCCGG
>CAZOSN010000297.1:667-2585 GCA_964582405.1 uncultured Oligoflexales bacterium
GTGGCCGGCTACGACGCAGACGGACTCATCCAATTTATAAAGCCGATTTTGAATCGACGAACGAATGTGGTCGGGGTTGCCGCCCCATAGATCCGTGCGACCGATCGAACCGCGGAAAAGCGTGTCACCCGCAATCAATAGCTTTGCTTCGTCAAAGTAGAAACTCATAGACCCTGGCGTGTGGCCGGGGGTATGCAGAGCGACCCCTTGCGACAGACTGAGGTCCTCATCATCACCCAACCAATGATCAGGATCGGGCACCGGCTTATAAGGAACACCAAACATTCCGCATTGAAGCTCTAGCGCCTGCCACAGCGGAAAATCTGCCTTGTGCAAGCAAAGGGTGGCGCCCGTCTTCGACTTGATTTCGCCCGAGGCTAAAAAATGATCAAGATGAGCGTGGGTGTGGATAACACGCTTCAAGGTCAGTCCCAAGGCAGCAAGTCTCGCCAAAATCGCATCGGCGTCGCCACCAGGATCGACCAACAAAGCCTCTTTCGTTGCCATGTCGCCTAAGATCGTACAATTGCAGGCCAACGGTCCGACAGGAAAAGTCTCGCGGATGTATCTTTTGGAAAGTGTATCGAACTCCATCTAAGGCTGCTGCCTCCTTCGCTATAGGTTTAGCGGGCTACCGAAGCGCCCTTGGAATCCGGCCGTTGCCCCGAACTATAGCCCAATTCAATCAATTGAAAATCTCAAAATTGAACGCCCTCCAAATACCCGTTACCCGGTTGGCAGAGCCATGCTATACCAATAAATTACTTGCAAGGTTAGGCCACTATCTGGCTTAGCCGCCAATCAGCCGGAGCATTAGCCATGCTTAGCAATGAACCTGGTGCCGATACCGCCGCTACGGAAGATACCTTAAATTCACTAGAGGGTCTTGAGGCCAGTATCAATTCGACCCGAGCAGCGCAGCTCGCGCTCTTTCACAATGGCGCAACCAGATCAAGAGAGTGGCGCGATTCGGCACTGCGCAAGCTAAAAGACGCTATTGCTGCCCACGAACACCATATTCTAGAGGCCCTCAGGCAAGACCTCGGCAAACCAGCTCCCGAAGCCTACACCACCGAAATCGGATTCGTTTACAACGAAATCAAGCACGCTCGCCGCAACCTCAAGCGCTGGATGAAGCCCGAGCGGGTATCTGGCAATCTACTTGTTGCTCCTGGCCGGTCAAAAATTATTAAAGAACCCAAGGGTATGGTTCTCATCATAGGCCCCTGGAACTATCCCTTCCAACTCATGATTGCACCCTTGGTTGGAGCAATTACAGCAGGCAATACGGCAGTCTTGAAACCTTCTGAACTTGCACCAAACACGGCCTCGATCATTGAATCGATCATCCGGCAGGCCTTTGAGCCAGCTTTCGTAACCGTCGTCCAGGGCGGGCCTGAGGTTAGCCAAGCCCTTCTCACGCAGGCTTGGGATCATATCTTTTTTACAGGCAGCACAGCGGTGGGCCGTATCGTGGCAGTCGCAGCAGGCAAGACCTTAAGCCCAACGACACTCGAGCTTGGCGGCAAAAGCCCGTGTATTGTCGATCGTGACGCGAACCTCCCTTTGTCTGCTAAACGCATCGTCTGGGGAAAGTTTACCAACGCCGGACAAACCTGCGTCGCCCCTGATTTTCTCTGGGTTCATTCTGCAGTCAAGGATGCTCTGATAGCCGAAATCAAGCGCTATATTCAGGAATTCTTCGGTAAAGACGTCGAAAAATCTCCTGATTTCGCGCGAATGATTTCCGAACGACATTCCCAGCGCCTCGCTGGGTTCTTGGGAAATGGCACGATACTGTGCGGTGGGGTCGCCAAGATCAAAGATCGGTATATAGCACCAACTCTGCTGGGCGAGATAACTTTTGATAGCCCGATTATGCGCGAGGAGATATTCGGCCCCCTGCTTCCGGTACTAT
>CAZOSN010000298.1:0-2559 GCA_964582405.1 uncultured Oligoflexales bacterium
ACACCAAAAACCGTGGCTAACGAGCTGAGCAAAATCCTACTGACCATGTTACCCTACTCCTCCCAGACCTGATCGGTCTGCTTGGTTTATAAATCCCTGTCGGTCTTCGGGTATTTGAACTTTATGGTTTTTTTTCCAAGGTCCGGTTCGGCCAATTGTTTCATGGGGATAGTGGGGAATGGAAAACTGGCATTTTTTGGTTCGATTTTTCTGACAATAGGGCATTTTGGGTTTTTCCCGAAAAAGCGCAGAATATTGCGCGCCGCTTTATTCGTTGGTTTACTAGGTAAGCAAGGCATCACTTCCATATTTATTTGTGCTGCTGTTATTTGATCTATCAAAAACGATTGAGCGATGCGGCGCGGTATGTCAAAGACCGAACTCAGTTCCGTTATCGATGCATCGGCACGGCATGCAGGGTTAATCTAACCAACCGACAACGTCCGACACAAAACCGAGGGTGTACACTGCGAAGAAAAACGGAGCACACAAGGCACAGAAAATCAAAATTGGTAAAAACCGAAACAGTTCGGGAATAGTTTCTATGGTAAGATCTTCGCGAGTAAACATGGCCGCCCTTTTGGGGTAAATCTGCATGCCCATCTTGGGAAGCAGAATGATTGATAAAAGTTATCCTATGCTAGCAAAAAAAATCAAGTGAACCAAGGGCAAACCTTATGAAGACCATACCTTGCATCGTTTTTTGCAGTTTGTGGCTCGACTCGTGCGCCCATATGTCCGAAGCGCAGTATGCGGTCCAAATGAAAGCCTGGGAAGGCAAATCCGAACGGGCTTTGATCGATGCGTTCGGCTATCCGCACCAAAAGCATACCTCTCCCGAAGGTAACGAAGTTTACGAATATGTGGCGCGCGAACAGTATGTCATGGAGGAGGGCGGGTTTTACCGACGTCACTTCTGGGGGCCCATGCGGTCAACGCTCATCACTCTGGAGTGCCGCACCTGGTTTGAGCTGGTCAATAAGACCATCGCCAAAGTCACCTGGAAGGGCGATGATTGCGTCGCAGGTGAGCCTTAGGTTGCGAAAGCGCAGCACCCCGGGTAATGAAATCGGCACTATCCAGCCGTTTTTTTTTCTGATAGGTATGGAAAAATGAGCATCAAGAGAAGTTGCTTTCACGAATTCGCGGCTTTTATATATTGGTCAGACTAGGTTACCTAGCACACTGGCGTGTTAAAGCAGGCGTTGCGAAGTGGTTTCTTATTTGAATTGCCCGAAGGCGTATTAATGGTTGAAATTCAGGATCTGTTGAGGAGCTGATGTAATGAGTGACGTGTCGAAGCAAATCGCGAAATTAGGGTTAGCTAATATTGGTGTTACCTCGGCGGATCAGGTGTTTTACAACCTGTCCTATGACGAACTTTACCAGCATGAACTCGAGGCAAAAGAAGGCGCCTTTGACCGCGGGACCGCGACAAAATCCGGTGCGGTTGCTGTTGATACCGGAAAATTCACCGGACGTTCGCCCAAGGATAAATACATTGTCCGCCACCCTGATTCCGAAGGGAATGTCTGGTGGGCGGGGACTGGTTCGGATAATAATCCTATCGATGCCAAGACCTGGAACGCGCTCAAAAAAATCAGCGTCGAGCGCCTAAACGGCAAGAAACTTTATGTCATGGATGTTTTCTGCGGCGCCAATCCGAGCTCTCGCCTGTCGATCCGCCTGATCACCGAGGTCGCATGGATGGCTCATTTCGCCAAAAACATGTTCATCAGGCCTACCGACGATGAGCTTGCCTCTTTTAAACCTGACTGGACGATTCTCAACGCCTGTAAGACGAACTGCGAAAAATTCCGAGAACTCGGCCTGCGATCAGAGGTATTCGTTGCCTTCAATATTGAAGAGCGCATGACCTGCATCGGTGGCACCTGGTATGGCGGCGAGATTAAAAAAGGTATTTTCACCATGATGAACTACTTTTTACCGATCAAGGGCATCGGCTCGTTTCACTGCTCGGCAAACGAGGGAAAAGACGGTGATACAGCGCTATTTTTCGGGCTTTCCGGTACTGGCAAAACCACGCTTTCTGCCGATCCCAAGCGCAAATTGATTGGCGATGACGAGCATGGTTGGGACGGTGATGGTGTGTTCAATTTCGAGGGCGGATGCTATGCGAAATGCATCAATCTGTCGAAAGAAAATGAACCTGAGATTTACAACGCCATTAGGCGCGACGCCCTGCTCGAAAACGTGGTCATCAAATCAAACGGCGAGGTTGATTTTAACGATATTTCCAAAACGGAAAATACCCGTGTGTCGTACCCCATTTACCATATTGAAAACATCGTCCGACCTGTCTCTAGAGGGCGTCACCCTAAGAACATCATTTTCTTGACCTGCGACGCGTTCGGAATTTTGCCTCCGGTGGCCAAGCTCTCGGCCGATCAGGCCAAGTATCTCTATTTGAGCGGCTACACGGCTAAGGTAGCCGGTACCGAGATTGGCATCAAGGAGCCGCAGGCGGTGTTTTCGCCTTGTTTTGGTGGCCCGTTCCTCTTGGTCCATCCGACCAAGTATGGCGAAATCCTGGGCAAG
>CAZOSN010000299.1:0-2516 GCA_964582405.1 uncultured Oligoflexales bacterium
AGCACAATCTGTCTTTTGTGAATCAAAGCCTCGTCCGCCCACCGCTTTAGTTCGGAAAATCCCCCAAACCGCGTTGGTTTGATGACCCAAACTTCGGACTGAGGAACCGAGGTGGGCATTCGATCCCAGAGGCTCTCATCCAGAGCCAGAGGCCAGGGCAACCCGCAGCCGCCGTAGTCTGAGCAGTCTCGGCAGGGCTCTTCGATATAGTCGATCGGAAACCCGGGGTGAAGCATGGCCTTGAGTCGGTCGAGATCTTGCGGCGAGAGAGCCTGGTTGCAGTCGAGCCGCCATTTGACCCTGGGATGCTGGTGATGAAGCTCAAGTAACTGGACGAGCTCGCGGTCGAGATTCTGCCCAATTTTGGCTTTGACAACCGGTGCCCCCTCGTCAAACTGTACGGTTCCGGCCCTAAGATCGACAAGTCCCGATGAAGCCTGACCGCTGTATTGAGGTGGTGGCGGCTCTTGCAATTGATTTAACGCAAAAAGACAAGAGGGTGGGATGATTCCCGCAAATCTGCCACGAAGCAAACTCGGACCGAATTTACGCCAGAGATTGAGGCAATCCGCGAGGGATTCTTTGTGAACTCCGATGAGCGGCGCGATATCCCCGATGGCTAGCTCTGAGTCGGACTCAACTTCGATGGCAATCCCTTCGCGCGCCGTGAGCTGATGGCCCAAGACCAACTGCGGCTCTTTGAAAGGTATCCGGTAAATATTTAACCTTAGCGCGACGTTTGATTCCATGGATGGCCACTTGATAATGTTACTTCGATCAGCCAGGCTTCGCCTGACGCCAGCGCTTCGGTATAGACTTGCGCCAGCTTGGTCGTTGAATCAGCCTCAGCATAGCGAAGGCCCGCCCATTGCGCCGGGGCGGCAAAATCATGCGAATGAGGCGTTGTCATAAAAGGATCCATCGCCGCCCGGTTGTCTGCCATAGGAAGCATTTCAAAAATGCGACCGCCGTGGTTGTTAAAAACGATAACGATGATGGGCCACTTGGATTGATTCAGCAGCAGAAGTGCGTTGAGATCGTGAAGGGCAGCCACATCGCCCAAAAAAGCTGTAACGGGACCACCATGGGCGATCGCGGCGCCGTAGCTGCTTGCGATATGACCCTCGATTCCTGATACGCCCCGGTGACAAATAATAGGCGAATTAAGTCTGCAGAAGCGATCAAAGGTTCTTACCGTCATGCTGTTGCCAAGAAAAACATGATGCTCGCGCGGGATCATGGAGCTTAATGTCACTGCCGCGGACGCCATGCTGAACTCAGTGAGCAATGCGCCATCGATAACGCCCCAAGCCGGAAGGTCGTGATGAATGTTTTCCCACCGGGGCCAAATGTCCCCAAACCCGATTGCGGCCTGGGAGGCTTGAGCACGAATGATCTCCGTGACTCTGTAGGTGCTGTCGGCGATCCCATGGAAATCATTGATGACGATATAATCGCGTGGGGGGCTTGTCATAAGAAGCCTGTCGATCCCCTTGGCCAAGATGCGGCGGCCAAAGTGTAAAATCAAATCGGGTGCGTAGTTTTGAAGGGCCTCGCCCATGGCATCTGTATCGGGGCAAGCGAGTTGCTCGTTCATCTCCAACTGATGCCGCATGCCGGATAGGAGATCCGCATAGATCGGGACGCGCCAGGCTTTGGCCAACCGGACTAGTGGCTCAAGATCAGCCGACGGCGGCTGTTCGCCCACCACGACCAGTGGGCGTTCCGATCTCTTGAGCTTTTCTGCGCATGCCGCGAGGTCAGGAAGTACCCTCTGTGTCTGAACCGCCGATTGATATGGCATTGGTAGATCAAATTCGTCAGGTTTGCCAATCTTTGGCTCCCCAAAGGGGCAATTGATATGCACTGGGCCCGCATACGGCCAAAAACAGGCTTCCAAAGCCATGGCGATCTGCGCCGGCAGGTAGAGCAAGTCGTTGGCATTCTCAGGCAGATTCAAGCTTAGCCGGCAGTAGCGCCCAAAAAGACCCTGCTGGTCGATCACCTGATTGGCCTGGGCATGCACAAGGTGAAAAGGCCGGTCCGATGTTAGAATAAGAAGCGGGATTTTGCTCTCCGCTGCCTCGATGACTGCTGGAAAATAGTGCGCTGCGGCCGTGCCGGAAGTGCAGCAAAGGACCGCTGGTCGGTTGGCAACTTTACCGAAACTCAGGGCGGCAAAGCCCGCCGCACGCTCGTCAAAGAGCGAGTATACGGCGACGGCGTCGCCTTGATCGACGAGCGCGCTGATTAAAAAAGAGTTGCGATTACCTGGGCTTACAAAAAAATCTCGAACGCCTGACCTGCGAAGAGTTTCGATCAGGGCATAAGCACGGTTGGCATCAGCGCTCTCGTCGCGGAGGGCTTTCATAGCATAGCTCTCAAGAGGGTCCTCTCAAAGACGCTAAGCTATGTTAGGGCTACGTGAATGTCCACGGCTTTTGAAATTTAGAACCTGGTCAACCCTACTGCGTTAAGTCGGGGAGTGCAAGGCGCGCGGCAGGGAAAAAACCGCA